>JAQVQI010000050.1 GCA_028701645.1 Candidatus Shapirobacteria bacterium | reverse complement strand
AAAAAATGATTAAAAACATCAAAAATAAAATCAACTATCTTGCTTTCGCTGTCCCGGCATTTGCCCAAGAAAAAATTAGTTTAGCTCCCGCAGATGAATTTGCTGGACTTAAAGATCTCACTGCTCCCGGAATTCTTTCAGGTGCTATCGGATTAATTCTTTTACTTGTTGCTATCGTCTTTTTCTTCATCCTAGTTATCGGTGGTCTTAAGTGGGTTACTTCCGGTGGTGATGAGAAAAAAGTCGGTGCTGCTCGAGCTCAAATCACCAACGCTCTTATTGGTTTAGCTATTGTTTTTGCCGCCTGGGCAATCATGAAACTTATTGGTAGCATCTTTGGTATTTCCATCCTTGATGGAATTTCTATTCCTGATTTCAAAGGTTAAGCAATTTATTTTAAATATTAACCCCCTTCAACTTGAAGGGGGTTTTTGTTGTTAGCTTCGTCTCTTTTCAATCTCTGTTTTAATGTATAATTATTTTATGCTTATTAAAAATATTTTTAAACCCAAATTAGTTTTCGCTCAAGGAAATATTTGGTCAAATAGGTGTCAAACTGATGGTGTTGCCACCATTCAAGGGTTTGAATGTCTTTTCCAAAATATTCTTCAAGTAATTGTTCCAGTTGTCGGTTTAGTCTTTTTCGCCATGTTTATCAATGGTGGATTTAAATATTTGACTTCTGGTGGTGATCCCAAAAAAGCCGCTGCCGCTACCAAAACTCTTACTGTCGCTTTTATTGGCTTAATCGGAGTTATCGCTTCTTGGTTTATTTTGCTGTTTATAAAAAAATTCACCGGTATTGATGTCACTATTTTTAAAATTCCATCCTAATTCAAAGTGATTAAAAAAATTATTTTAATTAGTTTAATCTGTCTTTTTTTTATTCGCCCCGCTTTGATTTATTCCCAAGAAACATCTTTAGTTAGTACCAATGAGACTACTGCCGAAGAAAGTCATGAACCAGGCTTAATCGAGCAAATTCTAAATGCAATTATTAATTTTTTTGGTCATTTAATTTTTGGCACTGAATATATTTCCAAAAAATACGAAGCACCGGCCAGTTTTAACACCAGAGAAAAAGTTAATGATTACACTAGTGACGTCAACGATTACAGCTCCCGGGCCCTACCCCAATCTCAACGAATCCAAAATAAAGGTATTTATTTTTACGAAGTATTATTCCGAAATCGTCAACCATATGAAAATAGAGGTATTTTAGATAATTCAAACAAAGATATTAGTTGTCCTAAAGAAATATCCATCAAAGATATTGTCTGTTTTTATGCTCAAAAATATCAATCAGGAGAAATATCTGAAAAAATACTCTACGAAAGAGGTTCAAAAGAGCCAACCGATTATTCCAAAGTTTCTGGTTGCCCAGCTCTTCAAAATGATGATCAGTGTTACGTCAACGCTTATGAAAACTACCAGGATGTTCCCCAAGGTGAATTTTATGGTAAAAAAGACACTGCTGCCATCGCCAGTACCCAACTAAACAGTAACATCCGCACCTTTATTCCCGAAAATTACCAAGGAGAAACCGCTCCTGACAACAACGATACTCAAAAAAAAATTGATGTACTCGTTAAAGATTCAAACAAACAAGAAGAGTTTATGTTGTTAAATTTTATTCCAAACACCACTCAAGACTACATTGGTTGTACCAATGAAGCCAATATAAACAGAGATAATCTCCGACAAACATTTAAATGCAATCTTACTCCTGGTTTACAATCAAATGCTAGCTGTGGTTTAAATGGTGAATTTTTAGATACCAGCCAAAGAATTTGTGTTGAAGATTTACATCAAAAAAATGGTCCTGGTATTAGCCAGCGAGGCGCTCACGGAATGGCCTTAATGGATTTTAAATACGATAAAATTATAACTTCTTACTATACCGACAAAGTAAGTACTGCTGTTCTAAAAGGATTTGACAATCAACAAATGAAAGTCATTATGATTGATGATACTGATTTCAACAAAAATGGTATCAGTGACAATGATGCCAATTGTCCCTCAATCGGACCTTATGATAAAGCCGACCTAGAAGTTGGGAAAGGTGGTGTATATTCTGATGGACTTCCTTGTGTTTACGAAACAATTCCACAACCACAACCAACAAGTAACCAAGGATCACCAACCCCCATCCCAAAAAAAGAATATCAGGTTAAAGTTCGAGACGATTTAGAAAAATATCCAGACCAATGTTTCAGTACTGTCACTGTTGATCTTCATACATATTTACTAGGACTTGCTGAAGATCCTGTCAGCTGGCACGTTGAAGCTCACAAAGCCATAATAATTGCCGCTAGAGGCGAAGCTGTCAATCTTACAAATAAAAATGGATATATAAAAAATAGTAGCGCCGCTCAAATATTCCAGTGTAACCGAGTAATTCAAAATAAAAAAGAAAATACCACTGACCCTCTTACTCCAAAAGTGACCAATCAAAGAGCCGCAGTTGATCTTACCAGAGATGAGGTTTTAGTATACAAAAATACTAAAAATAGAATTAGTGATTCGACCCACCGTAGTGCCTTTTGTGGGCCAGGATCAAACAATCCCAGTTTTGATGGCTGGGAATACGAAACATTATCCCATTTATACGGAACAACTAAAAGCCAAAATAAAGCAATTGGTGGTATTTGTTTTGAAGGGATTGGATATACTCTAGCAGTAAATAAAGACATTGCTTTAAATTCCAACACTTCTCTTCAAGCTTACCAAAACAACCAAAATTCAAAAGTCTTAGGTCAAAATAACAACCAAAAAGAATGTCTCCTCGATAATCGAGTTATCTCCCCTTTAGATCAATTAATTATCTCTTACAATTCCCAAAATACAGATAATAATCTTAATCTTATTAGTTGCTATCGAAGCACTCAAGAACAAGAAGCTCTTTGGCAAGAATATTTGCATGAAAATAAGGGAGATGAACTTAGAACCCTCTCTCAAATTAACTACCCTGGCACCTCTCCCCACCAAACTGGCCTTACTATCGATTTTGGCGACAAATTTGGTAAATTAACCAATAATTCTTCATCGTACCAATGGTTAGTCAAAAACGCCCCTCAATATGGTTTTTACCATCACCCACTTGAACCAGAACACTGGGAATATAAACCTTAAATATTATGATTAAAAAACTTTTAAAAAACAAATTATTTATTGTTCTAGTTCTTATTATTGCAATTCTTCTAATAATTAGAATTATTTCTAATAAACAAACAAAAACTCCACCCCTTTCTCCAGATCAAAAACCATACCAGTCATCATTTTTACTGCCCACAAATCAAAATTCAGATAAAATTTCTTCCACTCCCACTATTAAAATCACCGAAATAAATTATCAAATTCCACTTTATAATTTCCTCCCCTATCAAGGTAAATATTTTCAAGCAAACCGATATATTAGAGCTAACAATATTGAAACCAAGGTTTACAACCGAAAAGACACTGATTTAGCCAAAAAAGAAATTCAAGAATGGCTAGCCAAATATGGAGTCGAAAATATTGATAAATTTACTATTATTTATTAACAAAATATCCGTTATCCTGTTGTAATATTAGATTATTTGATAGAATTAATTATCTTATGACCATCAAACAAGTTCTTCATCGCCTCAATCGTCGTGATTCCCGCTTTCTCCCCAAAATATCAACTCCTTTAAAAATATTTTTAGTCATCCTTTTTGTTTTTAGTACTGTTTTGTTATCCCAAAAAATATTTGCCCAAGAGACCAATCCTATAAAAGAGAAACAAGACGCCATGATGAAAGGCAACAATCAAGAGGCTTGGCTTGACAACGCTATGGGTAGTAATTTAATGAGTTTACAAATAATGCTTGCCGGTACCTTTCCAGATTCAATTCTTGAATACAAAAAAGGTGATCCTGTTTACAAATCCTACAGACCTCAAGGGATGGTTGGTTTTGGGAGTCAAGTAATCGCCTCAACTTTCACTCCCAGTGCTTCTGGAATTTTATACTTAGCTCAGTTAAAAGATAG
>JAQVQI010000049.1 GCA_028701645.1 Candidatus Shapirobacteria bacterium | reverse complement strand
GAAATGAAGCTGATTTCAGAATTTTTGAAATTGGAAGTTGCCTTGGTGTCGAGAATTTTTAAGTGGACTTTGGGATGGATAGGTTGGATTAAAATGTTTTTTTCAAAAATGATGTATCGACAACGCGGTCGATTTTCACAAAGCTTTGTTAATGTTAGTATGGCTTTTTTGTTTTTTGTGGTAATTATTTTTTCGGGTACTTTGGAAAATTTAGTGGTAAATAGTGAGGGAAGTGAGAATAGTGGAAGTAATTATCTATTGGTTGCGGCCAACCAAACAGGAGCAAGTACTTTGGTGTCGAATTTGTCTAAAGGGGAAACAACTGAATATCGAGTTCAAGAAGGAGATACTGTGTCGAGTATCGCTGTAAAATTTGGAGTAAATATTGACACAATTATGTGGGAAAACAATTTAAAGTCGGTTGACGCAATTAAGGTCAATCAAATTTTGAAAATTTTACCAGTTACTGGAGTAAGACATACAGTAAAAAGAGGAGAAACAATTTATAGTATTGCCAAAAGTCACCAGGTCGATGCTCAAAATATCATCGATTATCCTTTTAATACATTTGCTAACGATGAAACTTTTGCCCTAAGTGCGGGACAAGAATTGATAATTCCTGATGGAATTAAACCAAAAGAAATTGTGGTCGATACAACGAGATATGTTGCCAGAACTGTGGCTCCAATCCCCGGAGTGGTGGGAGAAGGGAACTTTATGTGGCCAACGGCTGGTTATATTTCTCAAAAGTACGCTTGGTACCATCAGGCGGTAGATATTGCTAATAAATCAAATCCAGTAATTGTGGCTTCTCAGGGAGGAACAGTGGTGACTGCGGGTTGGAATGCCGGTGGATACGGAAATTATGTGGTGGTTGATCATGGGAATGGTTATAGAACTTTGTATGCCCATATGTTGAATAACTCAGTTGCTGTAAAAGCGGGAGAAAGAGTTGGACAAGGTCAAAAATTGGGGATAATGGGAAGTACTGGAAGATCAACTGGTACCCATTTGCATTTTGAAGTGATTGGGCCAGGTGGAAAATTAAATCCGTTGACAGTGCTTAAGTAAGATTGTCAGCTTTTCAGATTATAGATTAGTAAACAGAAGAATATTTTTGTTTTGAAATAGATTGGTTTATCATTAATTATGAATTTGTTTAAAAATGAAAAGACTTTGCCGGTTTTGGTGGTGGTAGCGAGTAGTTTATTGGTAGGGGTGATAGTTTTGTATGGATACAATACTGGAAAAATTTCTTGGTTGAAAAATGGGAATAATAAACAAGTAACAACCCAAACGGAGAAAGAAAAAAATAAACAAGCAAGTTATATTGAGGTGGCGCGAAAAACACTTGATTGGATCGATAAACAAAGAAATAAAGATGGATGGTATATAACCGAAAGGGGTTGTGAATTAGCAGAAAAATCGTGTAATATGATTTTTGACTCTGAGAAAGGAAATATAAATGGATTAATTGCTACCTGGGCAAGATTGAATTTTTATGAACAACAAAAAGAGGTAAAAGACTTAGAAATTGTCAAAAAGGATATCGATATATTTTATGATAAATACAAAGATGATGATCTTAAAGATTCTCTTTGGATATGCAAAATTACCTACGAAATGGCACAATCGAAATATATTGAGACTGATCAAAAAAATAAATTGAGAGAAATTTGTGCCGATTATAATCCAGTTAATATTAATTTAATCAATTCTAAAATACAAAATCAAAATTTTTTACAAAACTCAAATAATTCAACCCAGAACACTTTATTAAATATTTTTGATTCAGATTTTGGCACGTTAAGTAATTTGGTTTTTCACTATTTATGGTTGAAACAAAATGAAGATATTGGTTTGGTTGAAAATTATTACGACAGTTTTCTAAAAATTATTAATGGAAATTATGCTAATTTAAAATCTGTCGATGATGCTTGTTTGGTTTTGTTTTCTGTTTTTGACAAATACAATTTGAATAATGATAAAAATATGTTAAATCAGATTGGAGAATGGAGAATTAAACTAAACGATAAATACAGAGATAATAAAGGATCGTCTTCTTTGGTTTGTGGTCTTTTGGACCAGAAGTTGTACGAAGTCTCTGGTAATAATATTTTTTTAGAAAATTTACAAAATACGAGAAATACAATCATGGATGATATTGATACAAACTATGGAGATGGTTTTTTTGTTTTTAGTCAGAAATATCAAAATATTTTAATTAAAGACGTAGTTGAGAACTCGTTAGTGGTTAAAATAATGGGGGATAGTTGACAAATATTATTTTTGGATTATAATAGGTTTATATTATAGGTTTTAAAATTATGTCTATAGAATCAAATAACCAACGACCTGAGACAGCTAAAAATAGTTTTAAAGATAGTATAAAAAAATTTACCGCTAAATTGATGGTTGGAGCTGCATTAGCAGCACCAATGGCTGCAGAAGCTGGTTTAGAACATGACCCGGGTAAACAAAACAGTCAAGAAATTTCAACTTTAGCTGAAAATCAAGGAAAAGAAGATTACCGCGGGGAAACTATTGAAAGAGTTTCTAATATGATGTTTGTTAGTAGTTTAACGGCTAATCCTAATATTGATATAAGCTTGATCCCAACTGATTTAATAAATGACTTGGTTGCTGAAAAAGAACAAATAACCCTGGGTAAATACAGAAAAGAATTGAGTGAAAGTGGTTGTAAACCTGATTATTTAAAATTTGCCAATCGATGGTTAAATGTTGTTGATAATAACAACACTGGTCCATTTTCTTTATCAACTGAGGTAGACAAAAATTATGAACAGGTAAGTGATTATGTTAAAAGAGGGGATGTGGTCCGTCAAGTAGTAGAAGGAGATGGTTTAAATGTATACGAAGATGGTGAAAATAAAGCGATGTTGGTTAATATGAATGAGGATGATACTAATAATTTTTCTGAAGCAATGGCTTTTTTAAAGAAAATTGGAATCGAGACCCCCCTTGATGATTTAAGCCAAAATGGTTTTAATACTTTTTTTCTCCACAAATATGATATGGGTAATTATTCATGGTCTAGTGATGGAGTAATTAATGTACATGGAGATAAGCATGGAGAATTATCAGTTGAAAATGCAGTTAAAGCAATAGTTGAGGGTGGTTTTGCCAACAGATTAGCTGCTTTGAAAGATGGCGCTGGAGTGGCTATTTTTGGTTCTTATATCGATGTTTTAGCCCCTGAACTTGCAGCTGAAAATTTAGAGTATTTATACACTCAAGGTGGGGAAGAGAATCTTGAAATATTAGTCATGGCAACTGAGTTTAGAGAAAAATCTGAGAGAGCAATGGCTGAATTGGGTAGAATTAAAGATGATGACCAAAATGTCAACTTTCTTTTTGATCTAATAACTCAAGAAAACATGGTAAAAGCTTTTGGTATTGATAATTGGGACTTTGTAAACAAATAATAATATTAAATATTTTTTGTTAACAAAATTGTTGTAGGGGTTTATTTATACTATAATCTAGTATATATGAATCATGTATTTAAAATTAAATTTCTTTGGTGTTTTGGATTGGTATTTGGACTATTATTTCTTATAAAGCCTAAAACTATTTTTGCTTGCACAAATGGGGCGACTCAATGTTCTGGTAGTAGGATTCAATTGTGTTTAAATGGTTCTTGGAGCACAGTAACTACTTGTAATTATGGATGTGCTAATGGAAAGTGTAAAACATATTGTCCTGGTGGCAACATGAGATGCTCGTCTTCTGGTAATGTTCAGGCTTGTTATTCGAATGGTAGTAATTGGTATACTACTGAATATTGTAGTTATGGTTGTACTGAGAGCACTGATACTTATGCTTTTTGTAACGCAGGAGTTAGTTGTTGTAATAGTTTTTTGGGATCAGGTTGTTATTCTCGTTTAAGTAATAGTCAAATGTGTAAAACTGGTAGTTATGTGTCGGATTCGGCTTATCTAGATGAATATCCTAATTTGGGAGACACCTCTTGGAGATGGGCTTGTCAAGC
>JAQVQI010000015.1 GCA_028701645.1 Candidatus Shapirobacteria bacterium | reverse complement strand
TTTGTGACCCTACGGAGAATCGAACTCCGATTGCCAGGATGAGAACCTGATGTCCTAACCGTTAGACGATAGGGCCTAATCTACAACAAAAGATATTAATGTTGTAAAATAAGTCAAATGTATTTTACCAAATATAAGTCTTATTTAAACCTAATTGTATTAACGCTCTTATCAACACTTTTTTTCTGGTTAATTTTTTATTTTAATCTTCCTGGAAAAATCGGTTTTGGTGATGTTTCTCTTGAGACTGTATTTTCAAATTACGATGGGCCAAATTACATGGTAATTGCGAAATGTGGCTACAACAAAGATTGTATTGGTCCAAATTTTTCTCTACCTCAACCACTTGAATATTATCCGGCTCACTTCCCTGGATATCCGCTTTTAATTAAATTTTTCAACAACTTTACTACTGGTCCAAAGGCAATGATTTTTTCTACCCTTTTTGGGTCATTTTTTTTAAGTTTAATTTTATTTAAATTTTTTAAACTTTATTTAAAAGAAAAAAAAGCTTATTGGTTGACCATTGTCTTTTTGTTTTTCCCAGCCAGATTTTTTGTCCTCCGTCAAGTTGGTGCTCCAGAAACTTGGTTTTTGGCTACCACTATCGCTTCGATTTTTTATTTTAAAAAAGACAAAATTTTGTTATCTGCCATCTATGCTGCCCTAGCTCAAACCTTCAAAACGCCAGCTATTTTACTTGTCGCGGCGTATGGTGTTATTGCAATTCAAGAATGGGTTGTTAATAAAAAATTCTTAATTGTTTTTAAAAAATATTTTCCTTATGTATTAGTTCCATTTACTATTGTTTTTATTTTTTATTTATATTTTCTTCAGACTGGTAACCCCCTTGCTTATTTTCAAAGCGGGGACAACTTTCATTTAAATTATCTCCCTTATCTCGTTTTTATTAGTACTAAATCCTGGATTAATACTATTTGGTTGGAAGACATTGTTTATATTTTCCTCTTTTCTATGTATGGTGTTTATCGATTGGTTAAAAAATATAAATTTGATATCACCGCCATCTATCCT
This sequence comes from Candidatus Shapirobacteria bacterium, assembly GCA_028701645.1. Classification (GTDB taxonomy): domain Bacteria; phylum Patescibacteriota; class Microgenomatia; order UBA12405; family UBA12405; genus WARW01. The sequence continues at coordinate 15,252 of JAQVQI010000015.1, read as the reverse complement.
TTAGTTTTTACTCTAGCCACTTTATTAGTCGCCCACCGTGACATCAGTCGTTATATTTCACCTGTTTATCCGTTTTTATTATTATCCTATCAAAAATATTTTAATCGTAAATCGTCTAAAATAATTTTAATTTTGTTAATCCCGGCGATTGTTCTTTACGCTATTAATTTTGTCTCTGGCAACACTGCTCCTATTTCCGATTGGACTAATTATTTATAATGACTTCTCCCTTTGTTAAGGGGAGATGCTCCAAGTTTTTCGAGGGACAAGGGGGATTTAACTAATATAAAATTTTCCATCGGTTTCTGTTACCAAATCTTTCATTAACATCATCGATAGTGTTGTCGATATTTCTGTAATATTTTTTTGGGTTATTTGGCAAATTTCATCACCTGTCAGAGCTTCAGATTCTAATAAATCAATCATTATTTTTTCAACTTCATTTAAATTACTATAATCCTTAAACAAGTTTTCTTGTTCTGGCATACTAATTACATCTTCAAAAATATCTTTTGGTTCCGTAACCATTTTTGCGGCACCTGTTTTAATCAACCAATTAGTTCCTTGAGACGTTTTTGAATTAATTGGACCAGGTACTGATAATATTTTCTTTTTTTGTTCTAACCCTAATTTTGCTGTAATTAAACTACCAGATTTTATCCCACCTTCGACAATTAAGACTCCGACTGTCGATAGTCCAGAAACTATTCTATTTCTTTGAGGAAAACTCCACACAGTAGCCTTAAAATTAGGCTCATATTCAGAAATAACAACTCCACCTGTCTCAAGTATATTTAAATAAAGTTTGTTGTTTTCGGTTGGATAAAATTCGTTTAACCCACTTCCCAATACAGCGACAGTTTTTCCTCCATATTTTAAACATTCCCAATGAGCCTGACTATCTACTCCGTACATAAACCCAGAAATTACAGTTGTATTTCGAGAAATAATTTCTGGCATTATTTTTTCTATTATTTCTTTGCCATATCGGGTAATTTGTCGACTACCAACAATAGCGACCACTTTATCAAAAATATTTTTATCCCATTCTCCTCGATAAAATAATTTTTTTGGACACAACCTTATTTCTTTTAATTGTTTTGGGAAATCTTTTTGTTCAATAATTTTTATCGGCCATTTTTCCCACTCATTCATTGTTTTACTATTAGCTAAAAGCTAATTACTAATTAACTAATATATATTGTCATAATAATTAATTCTATTAATAGTTTTGTCTTCATTCAATTCTATACAAACTGCATCTACGCGATACTTAACAAACTTTTGTGCTATTTGAGATTCTGATACTAAAAATAATTCTGCGACTCTTTTTATTTGACTAAGTTTGTTTTTATTAATCATTTCTTCAGGTTGGCCAAACCTGTTACCGATTTTTAATTTAACCTCAACAAATACCAACCAATCTTTATCAGACATTATTAAATCAATCTCTCCCAAATTATTTGAATAGTTTGACTCAATTAAATTAAAACCTTTATTAATCAAATAATTTCTCGCTATTTCTTCACCTTCTTTACCCTTTTTATAATTTTGTATTTTTGTGTTATTCATAAATCCTAAATCATAAATCATCGTTAACTAATCATCATTCTTTACTCTATATTGCAACGCCTCAGCAATATGATTTTCTTTTATTTCCATAGATTTATCCAAATCAGCAATAGTCCTGGCCACCTTTATTAATCGAAAATAAACTCTGGCTGACAAATTAAATTTATTAACTGCTTGTTTTAATAATAAATTGGCTTTTCCTGTTAAATTAGAAAATTCTTTAAGATGACTATTCTTCATGTCTGAGTTGCTGTGAATATGATTCAAGCTTTTAAACCTTTCACTTTGGATTTTTCTGGCTTCTACTACTCGCTTTCTAATCACTTCTGATTTTTCGTTATTGTTTATTTCGTTTTTTCCAATCATTAAATGATTTACATCAACAGCCGGTACTATTAAATGAAGATCGATTCTATCCATTATTGGTCCAGATAACTTTTTTCGATAATTTAAAATCTGCCACGGCGAACAACTACATTCTTTTTTAGGATCACCTAAATATCCACATTGACATGGATTTGCCGCTGCAATCAACATAAATTGAGCCGGAAAAGTTACCGATCCAGAAGCCCGACAAATACTTACAAAACCATCTTCGAGCGGTTGTCTTAGTGCTTCCAAAGAATTTCTACCAAATTCAGGAAATTCATCCAAAAATAAAACTCCTCGATGAGCCAATGAGACTTCCCCAGGTTTAGGATTACTACCACCACCGATTAACCCAATTTGAGAAGTTGTATGGTGAGGCGATCGAAAAGGTCTCTGTCGTATCAGCGAACCCCCCGGAGGAATATTGCCAGTAATTGAAAATATTTTTGTCACTTCCAAACTTTCTTTTTCTGACAAATTGGGCAATATCCCAGGGATAGCTCTTGAGAGCATCGTCTTACCACTACCAGGAGGTCCCATCATAAATACATTATGTCCACCGGCCGCTGCAATCTCTAAAGCTCTTTTTGCTTGTTCTTGGCCTAATATTTCAGAAAAATCAAAATCTGGATTGATATCATCAAAAATATCTTGAACATTGACTGTTTTTAGTGGTTCTATTTTCCTTTCACCATTTAAATGTTTAATCAAGTTCTTTAAATTATCAACAGGGTACACTTCAACCCCTTCAATTACCGAAGCTTCATTTGCGCTCATCCTAGGTACGTATATTTTTTTAATTCCTTCTTCTTTTGCCAACAAAGCCAATAAAAATACACCTCGTGTGTGCCTTAAACTACCGTCAAGCGACAACTCTCCATAAAAATAAGATCTTTCTTTAGGTAAAACTAATTCTCCCATAGACGCCAATATCCCAACAGATATTGGCAAATCATAGCAAGAACCATCTTTGGGCAAATCGGCTGGTGCTAAATTAATTGTAATTTTTGCATTGGGAAAATTTATATCTGAATTAATTATCGCGGTTTTAACTCTTTCTTTGGCCTCTTCAACCGCTTTACTTGCTAGGCCAACAATTCCAAAGCCCGGAAATCCTTTGTCAGCGATGTTTACTTCTACTTCAATTTCAATCCCTTTAAGTCCAACGTTAGCTATTGATAAAACTTTGTTTAACACTATAATTAATTTAACATATACTTTTAGTTATTTATATTTATCGATAAATTATCTGTGGAGCTTACTAAAAAAAATCTAATTATCGTCGGTGGAATTATCTTAGCCTTACTCTTGGGAATAGTTTTATTAAGCAAAAAACCAACTCAAACAGGACAAACAAACCCTAATCCAACTGGTCGAGATTTTAATGAAATTGAAGAAGAAAAAAAAGTTATTACCCCAACCCCAACAACCGTTATTGTCAAAATTACTCCTACTAAAGCCGTTAGTCCCACCCTAACTCAAACTCCTACTCCAACCAATACTCCCACACCAACGTCAAAACCAACTCGCACTCCTACTCGACGGCCAACTGCCACGCCTATCCCAGATAATTCCATAAAATCTACTGGTGTCAGTTTAAATATTACCGAATTACATTTAGAAAAAGACAGCTCGTATCAAGTCTTATTCCGAATCGAACCTAACGACACCACCGACAAATCGGTTAATTGGTCTTCAAATAATGGTAATGTCGCCACTGTCAATAATGATGGCAAAATCACCGCCAAATCATCCGGTGATGCAGTTATTATGGCCAAAACTAGTAACAACAAAACTAATTTTGTTCGAGTCTTTGTTTTCGAAAAACCAAGTCAGTCTGCTACCAGCACCCCTGTTCCAAAAATTAGTATTTACCCCACCAGAATCTTTTTAAATTATTCAACCGCCGAAGTTAAAAAAGGTGAGTATTTACAATTAAGAGCTAATCTTGAACCTATAAATGTAACTGATTTTTCTACCAAATGGACATCAAGTAATGCTAGTATAGCCATTGTCGATATTAAAGGGCGAGTTACTGCCAAATCTTTGGGGAATGTAGTTATTACAGGAAAAACAGTTAACGGTTTAGAGGATAAAGTTGATATTACGGTTATTGAAAACGATAGAGATTCTTTAAAATCATCTTCAAACTTAGTTGTTTACCCCACCAAAATTACTCTTTCTCCACCTTCAATTAGTCTTAACGTTGGTAATATTTACCAAATGTCTTTAAAAATTGAACCGTCTAACGTAACAAAAAGAAATATTACCTGGGAATCTTCCAGTCCGGATATTGTTATTGTTAATCCTGCTGGTGTTATTACTGCAAATAGCCCAGGAAAAGCCACAATTACTGCCAAAACTGACAATGGGATTATAGAGACTAGTACTATCAGTGTTTTGTTTTAGATAATTTTTTGTATATTTTTACCCAAACAAAACCCAAAACCATGGTAAAATAAGTTTGTATGTCTTTTGTTTTAAATTCAGATTATAAACCGTCAGGTGATCAGCCCAGCGCAATTGAAACACTAACTAATAATATTAGTCTGGGAGTAAAGGATCAAACTTTGCTGGGGGTTACAGGATCTGGTAAGACTTTTACTGTCGCTAATGTTATCCAAAAAACCCAATTACCAACATTAGTAATTTCTCACAATAAAACTTTAGCCGGACAACTTTATCAAGAATTTAAAGAATTATTTCCTCAAAATAAAGTTTCTTATTTTGTCTCTTATTATGATTATTATCAGCCCGAAGCATATATTCCTTCATCAGATACTTATATTGCCAAAGAGGTTCAAATCAACGATCTAATCGACCGTCTCAGGCTTGAAGCTACGTCAAATTTATTATCTGGAAACGACAATATTGTTGTCGCCTCAGTTAGTTGCATCTACAACATCGGCGATCCATCAGAATTTGAAAATATGTCATACTGCCTAAAAATAGGGGAAACATATCAAAGAAGGCCATTTTTAGAAAAATTAGTCTCTCTTTTTTATCTTCGTTCAGAAATTGAATTTAAACGTTCAACTTTTAGAATTAGGGGAGAAAACATTGATTTATGGCCCTCGTTTACTGATTCTTTTTTATCTTTGGAATTTCAAAACGAAAAATTAACTAAAATTATTCAAAGACATCCACTTACTGGCAAAGAAATATCAATTGATCAATTTGTTTTGTTTCCAGCCAAACAATATGTTAGTGGTAGTCACAATTTAAATGACGTTTTTAAAACAATAAAACAAGATTGCCAGAAACAAGTAGATTTTTTTAAATCTCAAAACAAAATACTTGAAGCCCATCGTATCGAACAACGAGTTGAATATGATTTAGAAATGCTTCAAGAAACTGGTTATATCAATGGAATCGAAAACTATTCAATATATTTTGACAAAAAAAGACAACCAGGCGATCCTCCTTATACCTTAGTAGATTATTTCCGGCATTTGTGGGGGGATAATTTTTTAACTCTAATCGATGAATCTCACGTTACCGTCCCTCAGATTGGCGGGATGTATGCTGGTGATTATGCTCGTAAAAAAAATCTTATTGATTTTGGTTTTAGATTACCTTCTGCGCTTGATAACCGACCTCTCAAATTTGAAGAATTTGAAAAACGTATGGCCAAAGTTGTTTATTTGTCTGCCACCCCAAGTAAATATGAGTTAGACAAAAGCACCCAATCTTATTTTTCTGTTTTTTCTAACCAAAAGTCTAGCGCACCAGAGCTCCAGAGCTCTAATTCTGGTATTGTTGAACAAATTATCCGACCTACCGGACTAGTCGATCCAGAAATATCAATTCGCTCCACTAATCAACAAATTCCCAATTTAATTGATGAGATTAAAGATAGAATCTCTAAAAAAGAAAGAGTTCTTGTTGTCACCTTAACCAAAAGAATGGCCGAAGATTTGTCAACCTATCTTTCTGACTCAAAAAAGACAGGCCAAGCATTCAAAGTTGCCTATCTCCATTCTGACATCGACACCTTAGAACGCTCAAATATTTTGGACAACCTAAGATCTGGTAATTATGATGTTTTAGTCGGGATAAATCTCTTAAGAGAAGGTCTTGATTTACCAGAAGTTAGTTTGGTCGCCATTCTTGATGCAGATCAACAAGGTTTTCTCCGGTCGCAGTCTTCTTTAATTCAAATAATGGGACGAGCTTCTCGACACTTATCTGGTAAAGTAATTTTATATGCTGATACTATTTCCAAGGCTATGAGAGGAGCTATTGATGAAGTCAATCGTCGGCGACAGATACAGTTAAAATATAATCAAGATAATAATATTATTCCTAAATCGGTGGTAAAATCAATCCGTCCTCAAATAATTGAAAATATAAAATCAGAAGAAAAACTCAATTGGTCAAAAATTGACACTTCTTCACTTACCCCAAACCAAAGGCAAAAACAAATTAAGTCATTAAAAAAAGAAATGAGAAATTATGCTTTCAATTTAGATTTTGAAGAGGCCATTAAGATTCGTGACCAAATCCGCGAAATCGAAAATTATTAATCCTCGACACTTTCTACTTTATAACTTTATAACTATATTATGTTAGATAAAATCATTGTCAAAGGAGCCCGAGAAAACAACCTAAAAAATGTTTCTTTTGAGTTTCCCAAAAATAAACTAGTCGTCTTTACTGGTGTTTCTGGTTCTGGAAAGTCAAGTATGGCCTTCGATACTTTGTTTGCCGAAGGTCAACGTCGTTATGTCGAAAGTTTATCCTCATACGCTCGTCAGTTTCTTGGCAACATGAAACGTCCCGAAGTTGATCTTATTGATGGTCTTTCTCCCTCAATTGCTATCAATCAAAAAGCTATTTCTCATAACCCTAGGTCAACCGTTGGTACAGTTACTGAAATATATGATTACCTCCGTTTGTTGTTTGCCCGTATCGGACATCCTCATTGTCCAAATTGTGGCCGCGAAGTTTTGCCTCAATCAAACAAACAAATAGTTAATCAAATTATTGATATTGCCAAAAATAATATCGTTGGCTCTAGTTTATATCGTTTTTTAGTATTAGCACCCATAATTCGTGATAAAAAAGGTGATTTTAAAGCCCTAACTCAAAATCTCAAAAAACAAGGTTATAAATGGGCTCGAGTTGACAATCAAATTATCGATCTTTATTCAGATTTTGGAATTGCCAAAACCAACAAACATAATATTGATGTCGTTGTTGACAGAGTTTCAATTAATAAAGAAAATCTAAAGGAAACTAAACCTACTATAGACAGATTAACTGACGATATTCAGCAATCGATGAAATTAACCAATGGTTTAGTCATAATATCAGTTGTTAATGACATCACTTTTGAAAATATTAACCTAATTAAAGATTTTAAAGATATTCTTTATTCAGAAAATTTCGCTTGCCCTGAATGTAATATATCTCTTCCAGAAATCGAACCCCGTCTTTTTTCATTTAATTCACCCCAAGGTGCTTGTCCCGAATGTAAAGGACTCGGCTTAAAATACCAAATTGATAGGTCTAAGTTTCCCGAATGGCGGGCCAAAATGATGGAAAGTCGTTATGTAACAGCAGGATCAGATATTGTTCGCGAAGAACTAGAAAAGTTTATGATTAAAACTGAGTGTCAATCATGTCACGGTGCTCGTCTCAATCAAGAAGCCCTATCAATCCATATTCTAAACAACAACATCTATCAGGTCACTCAATTTCCAATAGAACAGTTAAATCAGTGGTTAAAAGAATTAAAATCGAAATTGGACAGCGATAAAGAAAAAGAAATACTTGACCCTATTTTAAAGGAATTAGCCTCCAGAATGGAATTTTTGTTAGCTGTTGGACTAGATTATCTTAGTCTTGACCGTGAAGCGGGGACTCTCTCTAGTGGTGAATCTCAAAGAATTCGACTTGCAAGTCAAATCGGTACTGGTTTAACCGGTGTCTTGTATATATTAGATGAACCAACCATTGGTCTACATTCTCGTGATAATGATCGTCTTATTGCTACTCTCCAAAAATTAAAAAATCTAGGCAATTCAGTCGTGGTTGTTGAACACGACGAAGACGTTATTAAAAGTGCTGATTATATTGTTGATTTTGGTCTTTTAGCTGGAGACAATGGTGGCGAAATTATCGCTCAAGGTACATTAGCCGATATAAAACAAAACAAAAACTCTTTAACCGGTAAATACCTCTCTGGAAAACTAAAAATTAGTACCACTGATTCAGCTACTCCAAAAACAAATCGCTTTATTTCTATCAAAGGTGCTAAACAGTGGAATCTCAAACATATCGATGTCGATTTTCCTCTCAATAAACTAATTTGTGTCACCGGCGTATCTGGTTCAGGTAAATCCACTTTAGTCCACGATACTCTTTATGGAGGAGTTCGTAAGAAAATATTAGGCAGTTATTACGGAACCATTGGTGAATTTGATGATATTACTGGTACTGAAAATATCACGGATGTTTTACTCGTCGATCAATCACCAATTGGAAAAACTCCTCGAAGTAACCCTGCCACTTATACAAAAATATTTGATGATATTAGAAACTTGTTGTCTCAAACAATTGAGTCTCAAATTAGAGGCTTTGGCCCAAGTCGTTTTTCTTTCAACATCAAAGATGGTCGATGTCCTATCTGTGAAGGTCAAGGTCAAATAAAGATTGAAATGCAATTTTTACCAGATCTTTATGTCACTTGTGATGAATGTCGTGGGTCTCGATTTAAAGACGAAACTTTGGAAGTTGAATATAAGGGCAAAAATATTGCCGAAATTTTATCAATGACAATTGACGAAGCCGCTAACTTTTTTAAAAATAATGTCAAACTTAAAAGAATGTTAACGACTATTCAAGATGTTGGCCTTGGATATCTTCGACTTGGGCAATCATCAAATACACTCTCTGGGGGTGAATCTCAGCGATTAAAAATTAGCCGCGAGTTGGTTAAACTTAAGCAAAATAAAATGCTTTATATTTTAGATGAACCCACCACTGGATTACATTTTTATGACACAGATCGCTTGATAAAAGTATTAAGAAAATTAGTCGACCAGGGTAATACTGTAGTCGTCATCGAGCACAATCTAGATGTTATTAAAAATGCCGATTGGATTATTGATATGGGTCCAGAAGGTGGCCAAAAGGGTGGAGAATTAGTTGTCGCTGGTACCATTAACGATGTTATGGATTGCCCTCGTTCTTACACTGGCCAATACCTAAAAAGAAATTTAGAATTTTAAATTTAAAATTTTTATTCAATTTTTTAAATATTTAATTTTTGAAATTTAAATTTGATTAAAAATTAAAAATTGTAAATTAAAAATTTATTTGCATTTACTTCTAATTTCCACTGTTGTTCTCCAATTTGTTTCCCATTTATCAATGGTACAATATTCTTTAAATTGATTTAACCATCCAACATACAAATCTTTTGTTTCATAAATCAAAGCAATTTTCCCTTTATCTTCTATTGTTTTTTCATAAAAATCATCTTGCATTCGGATATATTTTGGAACTTCGGTTAAGCTATAAGAGACTTTATTTGGCATATAACCATATTTTTTGAGTCCATACCACCAATATAAATATTGATGAGGAAAATCGTAAATTTCTGGGACATAATTGTAAGCCGTAAATCCTTCACTATTTGTTTGACCATAAACCCAATCGATATTGTTTATTAAATTCGATAAATTTTTTGGATCATCACTTTGTTTTTTATTTATAAATTGCCATTGATCCATCGATGTTAGCCATAAATTCCTTAACAAAAAAAATCCAACTATTACCATTGCTAGTTTTTTAAATTTATTTATATTAACTAAAGCAATTCCAATAACAAAACAATACCAAACTCTCAAGCTTTCTAAGTACCAAAGTTTTAGTTCGTGGTGATAAATTGTAATATAAAAAAGATATCCGAATACTAAAAATGAAACAAAATAAATACCTTGTTTTCGGTATTTTTTATTTAATCCAATAAAAAATACTCCAATAATAAATAAAACCAACCCCCACCCATAAGGGGCTATAAATTGACCTTCAAAAAATAATCTAATAGTTTTTAGATGAGAAGCGACTACAGATATAAACGGCATTTTGTCTCCCAATACTGTATTTCCGCCACTAAATACTCCTAACAATAATTTAGTCATTTGAAATTTATTTTTAATTTCCAAAAGTATTTGAGGTAAAAACCAAGGTATTGTTCCAATCAAAAATCCCTTCCAATGTTTTATTTTTTTATTAAAAATAATTATCAAGCCAGAAAACAATAGACAGACAATTCCAAAAGCTGCTTCGAATTGGGTTAAAAACGCTGATGTTAATCCTAGCCAAAAAATAGATTTTTTGTCTTTTTTTTCCAAAAAATTCCATAATGCGATAAAAAAATAAACACTCAGATATGTTGCCATGTTTGCATTCCAAAAATATCTTGTCAAATTAAACATTTGCGGCGCCATTAAATACAAGCTACTTATTAAAAAACCCAAAACTAGGTTTTTCTTTTTAAAATACCAAAAAATAAATACCCCGGAAAATAAAAATAATACAATATTCCAATAAACCAATGCCTGGGGATTTCCTCTTCCAATCCAGTAAGCGGGTAAATTTATATAATAATAAAAAGGACCTAATCGAAGACCATTTATTGATGTCGTTGGCCCAAGCACGGCGATGTCTTTAAATTCTCCCAGTGCCCTAATATCGAGTAAGTCTCTCGACTGATCATATGTAAAAGCGGTGTTGTAGTCTTTGGTTTGCAAAAAACGAATTACCCCAGACAATAAAACAATTAAGCAAAATAATCCAGTAAGAATTTTTTCATATAATTTCATGACTTCATTATATAATACAAAGGTGATTGATTTAAAAATAATTCCTTCAAAACCAGGTGTTTATATTTACAAAAACAAACAGAAACAAATTATCTATATAGGTAAGGCAATTAATCTAAAAAAACGAGTTTCACAATATTTTCATACAGATCATGCATTAGGCTACAAGACCAGTCATTTAGTTTCAGAAATAGACGATATCAATTATTATGTCGTAGGTTCGGAAATTGAGGCTCTTGTATTAGAATCAAGCTTAATCAAGCAATATCGGCCTAAGTATAATTCTCAACTTAAAGATGACAAAAGTTATCTCTACATTTCTATTACAAAAGACAAACTCCCCTTAATCAAGCCCGCCTATAAATCGACCTTAAATCAAGACGATATATTTTATGGACCTTTCCCGGATAGTTCGACTGTTAAAAGTATTTTAAAAACAATTCGTTACATTTTCCCTTATTATTCAAAAAAACATAGTTTAAAACCATGTCTCTATTGTCATCTTGGAGTTTGTCCTGGCCCAAATCCAGATCCAAAAGAATATCGATCAACTGTCAGTAAAATCAAAAAAATACTCAATGGTAATTTTAAAAAGCTAATAAAAGACTTAACAATCGAAATGAAATTAGCCTCCAAAAATGAAAATTTTGAGTTAGCCAAGACTAGGCGAGATCAATTATCCTCTATAAACTATGTAATATCTGGTTGGAAAAAAGTTAACCATCTTTATCAAGAAGTTGACCTTATTGAAGACAAATATCAAAAATCAGTTGAGGAATTAAAATTAATTCTTAAACCATTTTTCCCCGAGTTATCAAAAATCAACCGCATCGAAGCATATGATATTTCAAATCTGAGTCATAAGTTTTTTGTTGGTGCTATGACCGTCTATTTTGGTGGGAAAATCAATCCTTCAGAATATCGTCAATTTAAAATTAATACCAAAACTACTCAAGACGATCAGTATATGATTAAAGAAATTGTTTATCGTCGACTCAAACATTTGGAGTGGGAGATACCAGATTTAATTGTAGTCGATGGTGGTAAACCGCAGGTTAGCGCCGCCCTAGAGGCTCTAAATTATAGTAATATTAACAAAACATTTTCAAATACCTGTATTATTGGTCTGGCAAAAAAATATGAAACAATTGTTATAAAAATTAATCAACAAAAAAATCTATCATCCGAATGGCAGGAAATAAACTTACCTAAAAATTCACCCTCACTTCGGTTACTTCAACAGCTACGTGATGAAGCTCATCGTTTTGCCAATCGGTATCGAAAAAAAATTATCAAAATGTCATTTCCTAATTGAACTCTCAAAAATCTTTAATTTTAACTCGTCGACTCCGTGTAAACTATTAAGATCAATTCTCGCATCATAATCTAAAAAATCTACATGACGACCCAAAGAATAATACTTATCTTCTCCTCTTCTGTCGCATTTTACTGAAAAAATACTACTTCCTCTCTCGTTAAAAGAATATAAAAAATTTAAATTGCTTGAGTCTCCCTTTTTAACTACAAAAACATCGCTGATTAAAAATCCGCTTATATAGCGATGACTACCGACCCCCTCGATTCTTTTCCCTTTTGTTAATAAGAATATATGTCTACTGTCTCCCTCACTTTTCATTTCTTCTTTTTTATTAAGATATTGTGCCCATATATTATCAAATCTATCTAATTCTTCTTTGTATTTTGGTTTTCCTTTACTATCAATTCTTGTTATAAAATAATCCTCTTCCTCAATTGAACCATTAATCCCGATTCTATAACCAATTTGAGCAATTGACACTCGAGTTTCACTATTATGATGTTTTAATCCAATTACTGATTGATCAAAGAGTAAATCTTTTTCGTTCATTATTATATAACCTATAACATAATAATTATACCAAATAAATAATTAATTTACAAATTTAACTGCCTTTCTAATATAATCTTTTGCAGCCGGTGTAGTTACCAAATCAAGCCAGTTTTTGTTTATATTAATTTTTTTACTCAATAAGACTTCAACCAAATCACCCGTCTTGAGTTCGTCTCCTATTTTGCAAATTTGATTATTAATCTTTATCCCTTTACACCTTTCTCCAATTCCAGTATGAATTCTAAACGCAAAATCTAGGGCAGTACTACCTTTTGGTAACTGTATTGTGTCGCCTTTAGGAGTAAATACATAAATATAATTAGTTAATAGTTTTACTCGATAATTTTTAATATTATTATCTCCGGTTTGCCATTTATATAAATCTTTAACCCATTCCATCCCAACACCTGTTTTCCCTGACCCTGTTTTATAAGCTATATGAGATGCTGGACCAAACTCATTAAACTCATGCATTTCTTTTGTCTTAATTTGCAATTCTACTAATATTTTATTTTTCCAACTGATTGTTGTCTGGATTGACCGATAACCGTTTATTTTTGGAGTTGCTATATAATCTTTAAAATCCTCGAAAGAATATTGATATCTAGCATGGACCAAACCTAATACTGTATAGCATTCAACTAAATTATCTGTTAAAACTCTAATTGCGATTCTATCCCTAACTTGATATTTATCGCCTTTATTTTTTATTTTTATATAAGTACTATATAAACTTTTTATTCTCCCTTCGACAGTTGCATTATTAATATTATTAATCGCCAGCATATTTTCTAATTCTTTTTTAACAAGATTCAGTGCTTTTATCTCATCTCTACTTTCTTCTTCAAACATCATTTTGATATGATTTGCTTCGACTGGATATAAAATTTGAAAAGCAATATCCTCAATTATTTTTTTAAAATAATGCAACCCAACATATTCGGCAATTGGTCCATAAATTTTCATCACATCTTGGGCATATTTAATTTGTCTGTCTTTGGGCAGATATTGTATCGTTAGACAGTTATGAAGTTTGTCGACTACTCTTATAATCAGCACTCTAACATCGTTTATCGAAGAAAAAAAGAATTTTCTTATTACTTCAATATTTGTTTGATTAATCTTAATTCCATCAGTTTTTGATTTGATTTCTGTCAAACCCGAGACTAACAACGCCACTTCATCACCAAATTCTAAGGCTATTTCATCAACCGTAATTTTAGTGTCTTCAATACAATCGTGAAGTAATGCTGCCAGTACTGCTTCTTGTCCGATATTCAATTGTGCTACTACTTTAGCAATCCATGTCGGGTGAGATTCATATAATTCACCTGAGTACCTTAGTTGTGCTTGATGTGCCTTTGACATGAAATCATAGGCTTTTTTGATAATAATCTTATCGAAATCAGGTTTTTGAGAAATAGTATTTTCCAGGTCATTCCAATAATTCTCATTAAAGGATAAATCTAGTGCCATATACTTAAATTCTTTGGGCAAAAACCAATAACCGTTTCCAATTGGTCCCTATTGGCCAACAAGTTTGTAAAATTAATACTTCTTTGGTACTGTCCGAATAAGTTAAATATTCAAACTCTTTTGCGGTTACAATTTTTTTCATATAAACTGTATATTCAATAACTTCACCTTGATAACTTATCAGAATTTTATCATCTTTATCGAGTTCTCCCAACAAATAAAAAACTGAATTTTTTCTCATAGTCTGAATTGATTGTTCGGTCGAGTGAGCAAACAAATAAGTCATTGATCCTTTTCCACTTCCCGGTAGGGCAGAATAATTCGAATGGGCAACTTTATTATTCTTCAATACTTGTAAATATTGATTTTTATCTACAGGGGAAACCTCGGCAATAATCTCGGTTATAGCCCCAATTTTAGGTATTTCAATTTTAAACTCATTATTTTCTTGCAATTTTGCTGGTTCTTCTGTTGTTATAGTTGGGGATGACTTAGGCGTTGGATAAGTCTTAGAAAAAGTATTATCCTTAATTTCGGTATTTTTATTTATTTGTTTATAATTCAACCAACTATTAAATAATGGTTGGTACAAATAAATAAGTAAAAAGATTGATGTTAAAACAATCGAGGTCCCCAAGTTAAAAAACAGTTTTTTATTACCACTCAAATTATAAAAAATTACACCCGATTTATCTCCAATCTTGACGCTTCTTTTTTTAGGAATAGCTCTAATAAAGTCAAACATTATCTAATTAAAACACAAATACAAACTATTTGACAAAGACAAGACAATCCACTAAGATACTTACTCATTGTATTAAATATATATAATCTAAACAAAAAAATGAGCCAAAAAAAATTATTGACAAAAGAAGGGTATTCCCAGTTAACTCAACAATTGGTTGATCTAAAAAAGAAACAAGACCATTTGATTACTCAAATTGAAGAAGTAGCTCAACCCGATGAATCAGGCGAAGACGGCTTAGTAACTCAACTTAAAGAGGAGCTAGAACTGACTAATGGAAAAATTGATGAAATTGAAGAAAGTTTGGAAATTAGTGAAATTATAAGTGATAAATTAAGTACTGACTCAATTCAGGTTGGTTCAAAAGTGAAAATTAAAATCTCTTC
>JAQVQI010000048.1 GCA_028701645.1 Candidatus Shapirobacteria bacterium | reverse complement strand
GTCATTTTGATCAATTTTGAGCCGATAGGAGTATAAAACCTAAAAACGTCTCGATAAACTGAAGCATTAAGACATAGGTCCCCTTTTTCAAGATTACAATTTGAACCAGGAGAAGGGTTGGTGTAGGTAACTGTAATTTTGTGGGTTGCTTGTCCGTTTTGGATATTAATTTCGTGGTTTATTTTTTGAGTAATAAAAATATTACTTTTTGCACTGGCAAAATTAATATCATTTAGATGAAAATAATCAGTGTTAGCGTCAGTATCGACAATCTTTCCCGTAATATTGGCCATATCCCCTATTTGTTGCATTTGTTCGTCTGGAAAATAAATCATGACGTGTTTTTCATTGATATTTTCAAATAAAGTTTGAACTAACGGAGCCATTTTGCTTTTCTCTGAACCCATGGTGTTGGCAAGCAGGGCTGACATAAGAGGGTTCATAAAATCTTTTCGATTTGGTTCAATATAATTTCGAGGTCGACCAGACATCCATTGGAGGTCGTAAATAATTGAAGGGCATCCGTCACATCTTTTATCAGGCTCGGCAGTAAAAGTCCCCACCCGGGTATCAAGTTTACCCAAAACTCTAACCATATCAACTAAAATCTCAGTATCAATGGCGACAACAGCATCAAACTTGTTTTTGTTGCCCATAACTTTGGTGTATTGTTCTAAAAATATTTTGGCGTCAGTGGGGAAATCTGGAGACAAATTACTATCTCGAAGATTTAGGTAAGGGACATTAATATGGTAGCTTTTGATAAGTCTTGGTGAAGCAACTCGACTGTTGATTTTGTCGTCAAGATCGTAAATATTACTAGCTGTTCCAGGAGTGACTTTGCCATTTTTTACTGTTAGAGTGCTATAGGCTGTCCAAAAACCACCGCTGGGTCGAAGTTCGCCGTCATTTTGAAAAATCATCAAATAATTTCTAGGGCTGTCTTTGCCCAACAACCAGGAAACTTTTGTTAATAATGGTTTGCTGTTTTTTACATATTTATAAACTTCGGAGGCTAATTCTTGAGCCTGGGTAATTTTGGGTTTTATTTCAATCCCTTTGAAATTATCAGGATAGCGAGATGGGTCAATTTTGTTTAGAGAATCATTTATGCTCGAAATTCTTGTTTCAATGGTGTCAAAATGAGGAATTAACCCTTCAATCGATTGAGTTAAAAATTCAATTCTGTCTTCAGTAGACTCTTCGGAACTGGCGGCTCCCCCTTTGATACCAAGAAAGTCTTTGTAAGGCTCAACAGCGGTAATCAAAATATTGCCTGTTTCTAACCCATTTTGGGCGATTGATAAAGCTTCTTGCCCGTCTTTATAGTAATTTTTAATAAATGGAAAAGATCCGATTAGTTTTAATTTAGAATAAGTTGATTTTATTTGAGATAAATGTTGGTTAAGATTGGCTAAATTAATTTTTACTTGGTCTAAATCTTTGTCACCAACGGATTGTTTTAATTTGTCGGTTTCAGTTTTGGCCAAATCAAATTGGGCTAAAAGCTGTTTCCCGGGTATATAAGCAGTAAAAAAAAGTAAACCAGCAAGACCGATAATAACGACGAAAAAAATAGCCAAAATTTTAACAAAAAGATTTTTTTTGTGGCTAATTTTTTTGCCGATTTTAGTATTGGTAGTTTTTGTGATTAAATCCATATTTAATTTTAACTAATTTATGGCATTATTACCAGCGAGAAATCATGCAAAAAGGCGTCTTGAGGATGATTAAAAGTTCATTACAAATTGATTGATTTCGAATATATTTTGAATCAAGTTGAGCTCTCTGCTCAAAATTTAAATCATTTCTTCCTGAAGTTTGCCAAAGCCCAGTTATACCTGGTTTAACCGAACGAATTTCATCAATATATTTTTTGGTATGAGGGTATTTTTTTTGATATTCTTGAAGTTCTTCTTCTCGGTAGGCCCGAGGTCCAACTAAACTCATTTCTCCCTTTAAAACATTTATAAGTTGGGGAAACTCGTCAATGGAAGTAGCTCTAATGATTTTACCAATTGGAGTAATTCGAGGGTCTTCTGACATGGGTAACTTCCAGCCAGCATCCTTATATTTTTTCCAAAGATCTGGATAATTTTCTCTAAGTCTTTTATCGTTATCACCGGTATACATTGATCTAAATTTAAACATCCAAAATTGTTGACCGTTTCGAGTAACCCTTTTTTGTTTAAAAAAGACAGGGCCAACAGACGAACTTTTAATAAATATAATAGTAATTAATAATAAGGGTGAAAATAATATGATTAGAAAAATAGAGCTTAAAATATCAATAAATCTTTTGAATAAGCGAAAATAGAGTTTATTTTTTTTCATGGGTTTAATTAAATAAAATATTTTTTTAATTTCTTGTTTTTGGTTAAATGAGAAACTATTTCTTTTACCTTAAAGCTATTATCGGCTGCAAGATTGCAAACCAATAAACCATCAGGAGTGTCGATAATGGCTAGGTTGTTAACATCGATGAGACCAATAATTTTGTTCTTGGTGGTAGAAACCAAACAGTTTTTGGAATCAATCTGAATAAATTGAGTGTCTGGTTGGAGAGCAGCAATCCCCGACTGGTCTTTGTTTAATTGACGATAAACTGAATTCCATTCACTCATATCATTCCAACCAAAATTACCAGAAATAACTAATAAATGTTGACTTTTTTCAGCCAATAATTTATCAAGTGAAAAACTAGGTGACTTTTTATAGACAAGATTGGTAGTTTTTTGATTAGTGTTTGTTGATTCGAGCGCATTTAGAAATTCAATATATTCAGGTTGAATTTGTTCAAACTCGGATAAAATATCAGGAATAGTAAAGGTGTGAATACTCGAATTCCACAAGGCTCCTTTTTTAATTAAATTTTGGGCAATTTCTTGGCTAGGTTTTTCTATAAACAAGCTTACTTTTGAAAATGGTTGGTTTTTTTGTTGGGGAAGGATATAACCAAATGACGGGTTAGCAAATGATGGTTTTATCCCAATAGTAACAATTTGATGGTATTCATTGGCAATTTTAACACTAATATTGATGGTTTTTTTAAACTTTAAATTTTGTTTGATGTAGTGGTCTGAGGGCATGGTAGTAATAGTCGCTTCGGGGTCAATTTTTTTTATATGATTAATGGCAAAAATAATTGCCATGGCGGTATTCTTTTTTATCGGTTCAAAAATAAAATTTGATAAAGGGATTTTGTTGCCAATTAATTTTAATGTTTGTTGTTGATATTCTAAGTTAGAAATTATAAAAATATTTTTTGAAGGACAAATTTTTTTAGCTCGAGTCAGGGTTTGTTCAAGAAGGTTTTTGTTTTTAAAAAGTTTTAGAAATTGTTTTGGGTTATGAAAACGAGAAATAGGCCAGAGTCGGTGACCGCTACCTCCTGAGAGTATTACGATAAAATGGTTTGATGATTTTGCCATAAGTGTTCAATGGTGTTTTTAAAGTTTAACATAAAGTTTTTAGAAGAAAATTTTTGAGCATTGATGACACAATCGGTTGGTGAAAAATTAAGAGATTCAAATTTTTTAATAGCGTTACACAGAGACTTGACGGTTTGATGTTTAAAGAAAATGCCGGTTTTATGGTCAATTACTGTTTCAGTAATACCACCTTTTTTATAAGCAATAACTGGGCGGCCACAAGCTTGAGCTTCGATAGGAGTCAAGCCATAATCCTCGATTTGAGGGCAAATTAAGGCCTGACAGTTTTGATAAAGTGTTTTTAGTTTCTTGTCAGAGACTTTTCCTAAAAAAATAATATTAGAAGTATTAAGTTTTTTTGTTAGTGATGCTAATTTATTTTTTGATCGACCTTCTCCAACGATAATTAGTTTTTTATTTAGATGGTGACAGGCATGAATGGCTAAATCAATTTTTTTGTGATCTACCAGCCGAGATACAACCAAATAATATTTTGAATTTGCTTTTAAGTCCAAAGGGGTAAAAAAATCAGTATCTACTCCGGGATAAATAATTTGACTAGGTCTTTGATAATGCTTTGAAATACGAGATTGAACTGTTTTTGAGTTGGTCAATAAATAGTCTGGTCTTTGTCCATAAATAAAGTCTGTTTTTTGATAATGTTTTAACAAAAAAGATAAAAAGCGATATTTTTTGGGTGTTTGATATAAATAACGGTTGA
>JAQVQI010000047.1 GCA_028701645.1 Candidatus Shapirobacteria bacterium | reverse complement strand
TCCGCCAAAGGCGGATTTCGTTACATTCAACAATTTAATATTAAAAAATAAGTAAGTAATTTTATCAAATGAATAAAGAAGAAATAATTAAAATACAAATATCTCGAGTCGAAAAAGAGATTCGAGACACTCCGTATGACAAATCGAGTGAGCATCATCATGGAGTTTTAAAAGCAAAATTAGCCAAATTAAAAGACGAGTTAGAAGGTCCGATGAATAAGGGTGGCGGGGGTGGAGTTGGTTATGCAATTAAACATTCTGGTGATGCTTCGGTAGTCTTGGTTGGACTGCCAAGTGTGGGTAAGTCTACTCTGTTAAACAAAGTGACAAACGCTGAGTCTAAGGTTGGTAATTATGATTTTACTACTTTAGGAGTTGTTCCTGGTATGATGGAGTATAAAGGAGTAAAAATACAAATACTCGATTTACCGGGAATTATAGAAGGGGCATCAGGGAATAAAGGTTTTGGCAGAAAGGTAATTTCAGTAATAAGAGCCTCGGATCTGGTGGTGTTGATGACTGATATCCAAAGAATTGAGTGGTTAGATGTGGTTGGTAAAGAGCTCTATAATGCCGGTATCCGACTAAATGATAATCCACCCAAGATTACGGTTCATAAAACTCATAAAGGAGCGATACAGGTAGTTGACCCTTATGGATCCTTTAGTAAAGAAGAAATTACTGATATTGCTGGAGAATTAGGATTTGGTAACGCCATAATTCAATTAAGCGAAACAATTGAATCTGTCGATAGGTTAATTGATGGATTGGTTAAAACCAGAAAATATATGCCTGCAGTAGAAATTGTTACCAAAATGGATTTGGTAAAGAATAATGATATTAAAAAAATCCCTGATAGAGTTTTAAAAATGTCGGTTGATAAAAATGTTGGGATTGAAGAATTTAAAGAAAAAATATGGCAAGGGTTGGGTTTAGTTAGGGTATATTTAAAAAAAGATAGAATAAGTGAAGCTGACAAAAAAGAACCATTAATCATAAAAAAGACAGCAAATCTTGATCAGGTATTAAAAAGAATTTCTAATCAAATGAGGGATGACGTAAACAAAGCTTATATTTGGGGTAAAAATGCTCGATTCCCTGGACAAGAAGTATCGTTTAAATTTGAAGTATTTGATGAAATGGAAGTTTTTTTTGGGAGATAGACTAGTTGTTTAGTCAATTAGTTAGTAGCTGAGTAGCTCTAATTTTTTGAGATCTTTCTTTTAATTTTTCTTTAGAAATTTTAGGAGATTTTTCAAATATTATTCTTGCTTTAGTACCTGGACGGGGTGAAAAAGGGAAAACATGAATTTTTGAGAAACCAATTTGTTGGCAAAGCTTAAAAGTTTTTTGAAAATCATTATCTGTTTCAGTAGGAAAACCAACAATAATATCAGTTCCGAGTTTTAAATTTTCAATTTTCAATTTACAATTTTCAATTTTATTTATAATATCTTTTTTGGTATATGGTCGGTTCATTAATTTAAGAATTTTATCTGAGCCTGATTGAATAGGAATATGTAAAAAATGAGACAGACGTTGATTGTATTTTGGTTGTTGATAAAGATTAATAAAGTTTTTTGAAATACAATTTAGAGGAATTGAACCAAAACTAATTAATTTAATTTCGGTTTTTTCTAATAATAATTTTATTAGATTAGATAGGCCATATTGATATTCATCAATGTTTACTCCGGTGATAACAACTTCTTTGTAGCCATTTTTAATGGCTTTATTGACAGTCTTGATGGCGTCAGTTGGTGATAGCGAAAAAAGATAGTTTCGTTTGAAAGGAACGATACAATAAGAACAAAACTGAGTGCAACCTGATTGGATTTTTAATAAAAAGCGATTTGTATGACTAAACTTATCTTTTATTTCTGGGGTGTAATAAGATTTAAGTTTTTTTAATAGTTTTTCTTTTTCTTGGTTAGTAAAAAAAGAGACGTGTTCTAAATTTTTTATTTTTGAAACATTAGCACACCCGGTAACGTAAATTTTTAAATTGGGGTATTTATGATGAAAAAACTTGATTTTATTAAGTGATTCTTTTTCAGCTTTTTTTGTAATAGAACAAGTGTTAACAAGTAGAATATCTGGGGATTTTATTTCGGTAATAAGGTTATATGGAGTGTAACTTTGATCAATTAAAACTTGAGACCACTGGTTGGTTTCGGTGGCGTTGACACGACAACCAAAATTAACCGTCAAAAATGTTTTTGATTTAGATTTGAGTTTTGAAGTATTCAATGGTTTTGATTATACCAGTCTCTAGATTTGTTAGAGGTTCCCAATTTAATATTTTTTTGGCAAGTGATATGTCGGGACAACGTTGTTTCGGGTCGTCTTGAGGTAACTCTTGAGCTTGAATAATCTTGCTAGAAGACTGAGGAATAAGTTTTTTAACAATATTAGCTAGTTGATTAATTGTAAATTCGTTGGGATTTCCGATATTTATCGGACCTAAAAAATCTTGACTATTGTTCATCATTTTATCTAGTCCAAAAATTAGATCGTCGATATACTGAAAACTTCTTGTTTGAGAACCGTCTCCGTAAATAGTTATATCTTCGTTTTTAAGTGCTTGAACAATAAAGTTTGAAACAACTCGACCATCAAGAGGATCCATATAAGGTCCGTAAGTGTTAAAGATGCGAACAACTCTAATTGGAGTTTGATATTGACGGAAATAATCAAACAAGAGGCTTTCAGCAGCTCTTTTGCCTTCGTCGTAACATGATCTAATTCCAATTGGGTTAACATTCCCTCGGTAAGATTCTTTTTGAGGCGATTCTGTTGGATCACCGTATACTTCTGAAGTTGATGTATGAAGAACCGGAATATTGCCGTTTTTTCTAGCTAATTCTAATATATTATAAATACCAAAAACTGACGATTTCCAGGTTTGTATAGGATTTTTTTGGTATGCTGGCGGAGAGGCTGGACAAGCTAGATTGTATATTTGATCAATGCCGGTGAGATCGATAGGTTGAGTAATGTCGTGATGAATGAACTTGAAATTTGGATTTGATTTAAAATTAGAAATATTAATTTCTCGCCCAGAATATAAATTGTCTAAACAAATTAGATGGTTCCCTTGATTTAATAAATACCGACAAAGATTGGTGCCAATAAAACCAGCTCCCCCAGTGACTAAGATTGTTTTCATATTTTCTAACTTCTAAATTAAAAAATTAATGTCGGCCGAGCCAACTATACTTTAGTTTATCAAATGTACCGTCTTTGAGTGAGTCACGAATCTGTTGGGTGGTGTTTATCATAAAGCTTAGGTTGTGAATAGTCATTAGACGATAACCAAGTAGTTCTTGGGTTTTAAACAAATGATGAATATAAGCTTTGTCATAATCTCGACAGGTAGAACAGTGGCAATTGGGATCCAATGGGGATTGATCTGTTTTGTATTTTGAATGCATTATTTGGCTCTTAAATTTATTTTTATAATTGTGGGTGGAATTGCCTGTCCGGTGTAAAAACTGTCCGCCTCGAGCCATTCTGGTGGGTAAGGTACAGTCCATTGAAGTAACTCCTTGGCCAAAAAAATCAAACAAATCATCAATTTCGCCAACACCTAAAAGATGAATTGGTTTCTTAGTTTTTAGGGCTATGGGTAAAGCATAAGAAACTGCTTGTCTCATTTTGTCTTTTGGTTCACCAACCGATACTCCACCAATAGCAATACCATCAAAATCTTGAGAACAAATAAATTCGGCTGATTGTTCTCGTAAATCTTTATAATAACTACCTTGAATTACTCCATATAATTTTAAATCTTGATTTAATTTTTCGTTTAATCTTTTGTGCTCGGTTAGAGACCTGATAGCCCACCGATGAGTTCTCTCTAACGCTTTTTGCGCATATTTTTTTGTCGCAGGATATGGAGTACACTCGTCAAAAGCAATTATATAGTCGGCGGCTAAGTTGTGTTGAATTTGAAGTGAAACTTCTGGGGTAAAAAAATGAAGAGAACCATCAATGTGAGATCTAAATTCGACTCCATCCTCAGAAATTTTTACCAAATTCCCGGCTCCGTTGTGTTCTTTGGCAAGAGAAAAAACTTGAAACCCGCCAGAATCGGTAATTATTTTACCGTTCCATCGGGTAAATTTATGTAATCCACCAAACTTATTGATATTTTTATCACCGGGACGAAGATAAAGAT
>JAQVQI010000014.1 GCA_028701645.1 Candidatus Shapirobacteria bacterium | reverse complement strand
TTCACCCCTTTTTCGTTAGTTGGGTCAACTGCTAAAATATAGACCGTATCGCTTGGAAACACCACCAAACCCCCGTCCAAAATCACCTTGGCTGTATATTTTAAAACATCATTATAATTAGTCTTAATTTCCACTATATTCATCGCTATTATTATATCAAATTTTTATTTTCCCCTCTTGTCAAAGAGGGGGAAGGGGGAGATTGAAGGACATAGAGATTTTTAATGTTAAAATATCCCTATGGATAAAGCTTATAACCCTGCATCAGAAAATCAAATTTATGACCTCTGGCAAGACTCTGGCGCCTTTACCCCAAAAGTTCCCAAGGATCCCGCAAAAGCCCGACTTGAAAAAGAACCGTTCACTGTAATCTTGCCGCCTCCAAATGCCAACAACCCACTTCATGCCGGACACGCCTTATACACTGTCGAAGATATTATGGTTCGCTATCACCGTATGTTGGGTGACCCTAGTCTTTGGCTTCCGGGCACTGATCATGCCGGTATCGAAACCCAATTTGTTTTTGAAAAATATCTTCAAAAACAGGGTAAATCACGTTTTGATTACGATCGTGAAACTTTATTTAAATTGATTTTTGATTACGTCAACGAAAATCGTGATGTCGCCAAAAACCAACTTAAACGTCTTGGTTTTTCTCTCGATTGGACTCGGGAAAAATTTACTATGGATCCAGACCACATTGCTCGCGTTTATGCCGTTTTCAACCGAATGGTCAACGAAGGTTTAGTTTATCGTGACGAAAAAATTGTTAATTACTGCACTTTTTGTGGCACTGCTTTTTCCAATCTCGAAGTCGAACACAAAACCGTTGAGTCTCACCTTTGGTATTTCAAATACCCCATAGTAGGGGAAGATAATCAATTTATTACTGTCGCTACTACTCGCCCCGAAACTATGTTGGGCGATACTGCTGTCGCTGTTAATCCTAATGATAAGCGCTACTCGCATCTAATCGGCAAAAAACTTTTACTTCCTTTAGTCAATCGTGAAATTCCAATAATTTTTGAAGATTCCATCGACCCCAAATTTGGTACCGGTGCCGTCAAAGTTACTCCTAGTCATTCTCCCGAAGATTATGACATGGGCAAAAAATTCAACTTGGAATTTGTCCGTATTTTTGATTACGATGGCAAGGCCAATCAAAATGTTCCTGCCAGATATCGTGGTTTTTATCCCAATCAAGTCCGTCAAATGGTTATTAATGATTTGACCGCAGCTAACCTCATGGACAAAATCACCAATCATTCTCATGAAGTTGGTCACTGCTACAAATGTGGCCGTCCCATCGAACCTATCACTGCTCCTCAATGGTTTGTCAAAATCAAACCTCTGGCCGACAAAGCCTGCAAAGTCGTCAAAACCGACCAAGTCAAAATTTTCCCTACTCGTTTCAAAAAATCTTTCCTAACCTGGATGAAAGACATTAAAGACTGGCCAATTTCTCGCCAAATTGTTTGGGGTCATCGTATTCCTGCTTGGTACAATCTTGACCATACTCCTAATATCAATATTACTTTTGTTAATTCCAAAAACGAAACCGTCACTGGTTTATGGACTGATGTTATCAAAAACAGTTCTTATCAGGAAATCAAAACTGGCCTTCAATCTTTAATTGCTCCAGTCGGTTCTAAATTTTATCTTTCTGAAGAAGAAGCCCTAAAATCTGGTCCAAATATTCTTCAAGAGACCGATACTTTTGATACTTGGTTTTCTTCTGGCCAATGGCCTTATTCTACTCTAGGTTGGAGTCCTGATGGCCATCATTCTCCTGATTTTGAATATTTTTATCCCACCACTGTTCTCGACACTATGTGGGATATTTTATTCTTCTGGGTGGCCCGCATGATTATGTTCGGTGTCTACACTACCGGTCAAATTCCTTTCAAAGTCGCTCATATGCATTCCCGGGTCACTGACAGCAAAGGTCAAAAAATGTCCAAAAGTAAGGGAAATGTTATTGATCCATTAACTATGTCTGATGTCTATGGTGCTGACGCTCTCCGTATGGCTTTAGTTATTGGGGTAGCTCCAGGGAGCGACATTTCACTTTCCGAAGACAAAATCCGGGCTCAACGAAATTTTGTTAATAAAATTTGGAACGCCTCCCGCTTTGTCGAAATGCTTATTGATCGTCTTGACGTCAAAAATATTTCTTTAAATATCGACCAAGCAACCCTTACTTCCGCCGACAAAGATATTTTAGATAAATTAAATAAATTAATTATCTCTACTACCAAACATCTTGAACACTATCATTTTGGTCAAGCCAGTGAAGATCTTTATCAGTTTTTCTGGCACGAATTCTGTGATATTTATATCGAAGATGCCAAAAAGAGACTTGACTCGACGAAGTCTGCAGACGAAGGTGGTGGAGAAGAAACCATTCCTGTTTTGCTCACCGTTTTAATCACTTCTCTCAAATTACTTCATCCTTTTATTCCTTTTGTCACTGAAATTGTCTACCAAGATTTAATTTCCAAATACAATTTACCCAAAGAGTTATTAATCTCATCATCCTGGCCACAAAGTGAAAAAAAATAAAATAATTATTTTGGTAACATTATTATTAATAATAATCACCAATCTTTACATTTCACTCAAACATCCAGATATTTACACTGTTTCAAAATCTGAGTTATCTAGTCTAAAAGGTAGCACCAGTTATTTGGGTCGATTACATTTATGGCGTCTGTTAGTCCAAAACAATGATTGGGACAATGCCACCACGTTAGAATCAAAACTCAATCCAGATCAGGTTAAAGATTACAAACTCTCTTATCAGCCACAATTATTATTGGACAAACTAATTTTATTAAGTGGTCTAGACAATAAAAATTCCGACGACTATCTTCAATTAGCCAAAATACAATCGATTTTGGGCTATTCTTCTCAAGCCATTGACTCCGTCAAAAAAGCTCATCAGCTTGATCCAATTAGATCCGACATCGAAAGACTTTTTTATCAAGTCAATTAATTTATTCTTTTTCTTTTTCTTCTTCAGACTTGGCTTTTTCGTCAGCTGCTTTTTCTTCATCTGATTTTTGATTCATAGCCGGGACATCTCCTGGAGCTACTTCTTCAGTTGGAGCCACCACCTCTTCCTCAACTCGAGGTTCTTCAACTTTAGCAATTAGTTGTTCTTTGTCTGTTTTTATTTCTAATTTTTCAGTATCAATTTTTATATCAGCCACATTAATTACTGATTCCAAAGTTTCCAACACTGATAAATCAATTTCAATTTTTTCTGGTAAATCAGCTGGTAATGCTTCAATCTCGATTTCATCTGTCACTGTTACCAATGTATTTCCGTTTTTAACAGCTTGTGATTCGCCGATAAATTCAATTGGAACCATAGCTGATATTTTTTCTTTCAAGTTTACCTTATAACAATCAATATGAATCAATTCTCCGTTAATTACATGATATTGGGGGTTTCTAAACAATACTGGCAATGATTCTTTTTCTAAAGATAAATTAACTAGGGTTGATTCTCCCACTTCTTCAAATAATTTTACAAGTTCGGTTGCCAAAAATTGAACCGATTTTGATTCCAATCCCTTACCATAAATTGTCGCCGGAATAAATCCTTCTTTTCTAATTTTTTTAACCTTTCTACCCAAAGCAGTTCTGTTTTCTACTTTGATTTCGTGTTTTTCTTTTGTCATTTTTTTTCTTTTGCCTAATGTTCCTTCTCCGCCTACTGGCGGATACCTAACTTCGGCTCTAATAAACTAGGGCTATTATACCAATAAAATTTATTTTTGACATTTGTTAAATCGATGTTATTATTCTTTCAATATGTCACTAATAAAATTATCTCGTTCCTGGCGACTTCAACTAGCCCAATCGGGAGATGTTTTAGTGGCTTAAAACTATATTTATAAAAAATATATCCATATCCTCCCGATTATTCCGGGAGGTTTTTGTTTTTTAGGAATGTAGTTTAATTGGTAAAATTCCTGTCTCCAAAACCGGCGATGAGAGTTCGAGCCTCTCCGTTTCTGCAAAATCTCCCAAATTATTAATTATCTTCAATGTTAAAATTTAACTATAATTAAAATTATGACTCAAACTAAACAAAAACCTCGCATTCTTACTGGTGACCGACCAACTGGTCCGCTTCACCTTGGTCATTATGTCGGCACTCTCAAAAACAGAGTCAAACTTCAACACGACCATGATTGTTTTTTTATTATGGCCGATCTTCATACCTTAACTACCGCCATTTCCAAAGAAAAAACCCAAGATCTAAAAAACAAAGCCAGGGGGTTAGTTCTAGATTATTTATCTGTTGGCATTGACCCCAATAATTGTGTCATTTATCAACAAAGTAAAGTTCCACAAGTCACCTATCTTTCGGCTATTTTTAGTAATTTAATTACTGTCCCTCGTTGTCAAAGAGTCCCGACTCTTAAAGATGTTATGCATGACCTTGGTATCAAACAACCCTCTCTTGGGCTTTTAAATTATCCAGTACTTCAAGCCGCCGACATTCTTATGGTCAAAGCCGATTTAGTCCCTGTCGGACGTGATCAAGAAAGCCATGTTGAAGTAACCAAAGAAATTGCCCGTGATTTCAACAAACTTTATGGCGATGTATTCCCAATTCCCAATGCATTAATTGGTGATGGAGGAACACTAGTTGGTACCGATGGTCAAGCTAAAATGAGCAAATCTATCGGTAACTGCATTTACCTTTCTGATGATCAAGATACTGTCAACAAAAAGGTTCGGAGTATGTATACTGATCCAACTCGCCTCAAACCTACTGATCCAGGTCATGTCGAAGGTAATCCAATTTTTATTTATCACGACGCTTTTAACGATAATTTAGTCGAAGTCTCTGATCTCAAAAAACGATACCTTCTTGGCCAGGTTGGTGATGTTGAAGTTAAAACAAAACTTGCTTTAGCTATCAATAAATTTTTGACCCCTATTCGAGAGCGTCGTTCTCAATTTGAGGGAAAATTCGATATTATCGATGGTATTATCGAAGAGGGGAGTCGCAAAGCCTCTCTTGAAGCCCAAAAAACCCTCGACGAAGTTTTATCCGTCATGGGAATTAAATAATAGGGTGGGTATGCATGGATTCGGACCATGGACCCCCGACTTAATTCAGGATAGGAAAATAAAATTCATTTACGAATAAAGGCGGGTATGTTCTGTGATTAAAACTTTTTTATCAATATCAAAGGGTGGGTATGCATGGATTCGGACCATGGACCCCCGACTTATAAGATCGGTGCTCTAACCAACTGAGCTACATACCCTAATTTTGTTTTACCCGTCTTGTCAAAGAAGGGTGACCGATTTTAATCGGTTGGGAAGATTGTATTTTGTAGCAGGAGCGGGGATCGAACCCGCGACCTTAGCGTTATGAATGCTACGCTCTAACCAACTGAGCTACCCTGCTTTAATTTGTACCTCGAATTATACCAAATAAAATAGTTTTTATTATTTTTTAAGTATATCTCTTGTCAAAGAGGGGCTAGAGGAGATTGAGCCTAGACTCCCTGTCAAGGGGAAAAATCCGAAGGACAGAGAGGTTTTGTATAAAAGTTTCCCTTTTTAAGGGAAACGTCACGAGTTTATCGAGTGACAAAGGGTTTCAACCAACAAAAAAGCCGTCAAATTAATGACGACCTCTTTGTTTCAAAAAGTAGGGTCCGCTTTTTTTTGAAAGCGAAGCAACGGTAAACATTAATTTTAAGAATTAAAATTTTACGTTTTTACGTTGTTGCGGGGCCTAGAGTTGAACCAGGTCTGTGAGATTATGAGCCTCACGTGCAGCCGTACACTACCCCGCATATCGACTGACTCATTCAAAAGCTTAGTCAGTTGTGGGTTATTCTATCACGTCAATTCTATTGAGTAAACAATCTCAACCATTGTTGATAATTAGGTACCTCAATTTGTTCATTAATTTCACTAAAATATTCAAGTTTTTCTTCTTCAGGCAAGACTAACCAAAAATCTTTTTTTTCACCCAACCCCAGTAATTGTTTCCTTTGTTGGTCGACAAAAGCGCTACTGGTAGCGTATTCTATCTGTTTAATCATTTTTTGTTTTAACTTGTTCATATTTTCAATTTTTATTTTTAATTCATTATTTTTCTTCTCGGCATCTTTAAGTGTTAAATATTGGTTTCTAATATTAAATAAGGTTGAAAATATTAAAATTAACCCAATCAAACCAAAAGATTTTTTTTTAATTTTATCCATAAAGTGGTAAATTATCCTAATTTGTGTTACTATAAGTCATAATTAAGCCATTAACTTAAAGTTATGACAGATATCTCATTAAATAATTCTTTAAACATGTTCGTTGACGCCCTTTCTCAAAAAGGTAAATCGACTAATACTATTGTAGCTTATAAAGGCGACATCAACCAACTTATTTCTTATTTAGAATCAAAAAAATATCAATATATAAATCAAGTTTTAGAGGCTGATGTTGATAGTTTCAAAACAAATTTAACCGACAATGGTTATACCGCCAAATCGATTTCTCGTAAATTAAATTCGATTAAAAATTTCTTTTCATTTTTAAAAAATGAAAATATTATTGACCTTGATCCTTCAGCTGAAGTTAAACATCCTAAATACGAAAACGATTTACCAAAAATTTTAAAACCAGTCGAATATCGCTCACTTCGTGATGCTTGTCGCAATGATAGTCGAGCCACAGCTATTGTCGAACTTATGCTTCAAGCTGGCTTAAGAATTAAAGAAATCGAAAACTTAAAATTAGAAAATATAAAAGATAATGATATTTTGATTGAAAGTTACGAAAGTCATCCAGTTCGAAGCGTTCCTTTAAACAATTCTGCCAAAACCGCCATTCAAAAATACTTAAGCGATGGTCGTTATCCAACTCGGTCAAAAAATGTTTTTGTTACCAAAACCGGCAAAACTCTCTTAGCCAGAAACATCCGCAGTCTTTTAAATAGATTTTTTATTAAAGCCGATATTAAGGGAATAAAAGTAAACGATCTTCGTAATACTTTTATCGTTTTTCAACTAAAATCAGGTGTGCCAATCGATGTTGTTTCTCAAGTTGTTGGTCACAAACGTATTTCTACTACCGAAAAATATCTTGAACTTATCGACAACAAAGAAGAAGCCCGCGGTATCAAGCTCAAAGAACTCTAAGTAATTTTCAAAATCCAATTTTCAATTTACAATGAATGTATTAATTCGTTAATTGTAAATGGAATATAACTTAGAAGAAAGAACTGCTGTTTTTGGTGAAAAGATAATTACTTTAGTAAGAAAATTACCCAATGATTCGGTTAATAAAAGATTAATTGAGCAAGTTGTCGGGTCTGCTGGTTCTATTGGAGCTAACTATTGTGAGGCGAATGAATCAGAAAGTAAAAAAGATTTTATTCATAAAATGGGTATATCCAAAAAAGAAATAAAAGAAACTAAACATTGGTTAAGATTAATTGCTCAAGCTAATCCTGATTTTATAACTGAATGTAGAGATAATTGGAAAGAGGCTCAAGAATTACTTCTGATTTTTTCTAAAATTATTACTTCGTGTCGGAATAAGAATCAAATTTAGAAATTGAAAATTCATTGAAAATTGGGAATTGAAAATTATAGCCTGGCTCTCTGGGCTATCTCTGCTTCTACAATTGCTTTTGGCCTCCCATATTTCAATGCTGATAGTCTTTTAATCATTTCTGCCAATTTGGGATTTCCTGGTTTTTTCTTTTCTATAGCAGCCACTTTTACCGAGAAGGGATCCTTTGGTGTTCCATTAACCATAGTTTTTAAATAAATTTCTCCAGTACCCAGGTTCAGCAAATCCCTTTCTCCAAATTCTGGCTGAAATTGTTTTGTCAAAAAACCCGCATCAGAGATACCCAGTCTAAAACTACAAATAGTTCCCACGTTTCCAAAAACAGCATTTTTAACTTCATCATCCATCTGAGAAATAAACTGGTTAGCCACAGTCAAATTTAAATGATATTTTCTGGCTTCGGATAAAATTACAGCAAAGTCTTGAGTGGCAAAATTTTGGAACTCGTCCACATAAAGATAAAAATCTTTCCGTTTTTCTTCAGGGATATCTTGTCGGCTCATGGCGGCAATCAATATTTTTGGAATTAAAACTAGACCCAAAAAGGCCGAATTTTCTTCACCAATAGTCCCTTTGGCCAAGTTGATAATTAAAATTTTTCCCTCATCCATGGCTGTTCTAAAATTAAATGATGAAGTCGATTGGCCAATAATGTTTCTCATCATGGTATTGGTAATAAACCGGCCAAATTTTGACACGATATAATCCAAAACTTCCGATTTGTGAAAGTCTGAGGTCTGGGCAATTTGATCAGTCCAATAACGTTTTACCATCGGATCTTTAACTTTAGGTAACATTTCTTGGACATAAGAAGGATCAGTTAAACAGCGCACAATTTCAATAAATGTTGCCCCAGGCTCTGTCATTACCGTCAACATTATGTTTCTAATTGCATGTTCAAATCTAGGGCCAACAATCCCGGTTTTATAAGGATCGTACAATTTATACATCAAATTAATGATTGAGCTGGTGACAAAATCTTTTTGATCTTCTCGTTCACATTCCATCACATTAAAACCCATTGGTCGATCAGTCTGTGACGGATCAAAATAAATCACATCATCAACTCGCTCTGGAGGAATTCTTTCCAAAATGCTTTCAAATGTGTCGTGAGGATCAATAAAACAAACCCCCCTTCCGGCTTTTATATCTTGGAGGGCCATATCAGCCAATAACCATGATTTACCCACACCGGTTTGTCCGACAATATAAAAATGTCTTTGTCGATCTGATGGTGTCATGCAAAATTTTTTACTTATTCCTCTATATATATTGTCACCAATATACATACCTTCCTGAGGGGAGTCGACCGGAGCTGGCGCTTTTTTAGATTTAAGCCAGTATATATTAGGGGTTTCCACCGATTTGTTTGGTAAATGGAAGATTGAAGCAATTTCGTCAACCGACATGATGGTTTTATTTTTAAACCAAAATCGAATTGGGTATTTATAAATAAAATCTTCCATAAACATCGATTTAAATCTTATTTTTTTGCTTTTAAGCTTATTCCAAGGTGACTCAAATTCACCAAAACAGGCTTTGATATTGGCAATGTTAGTTTTAGCAATTTCTTTTGATGGGGCTATTGCCACAATTCTAATTGCCGTTTCCAACCCGACCTTACTGCATTTTTGTTCAATCGCTTCCAGTTGTTTTGCGTCCACTTTATAAGCGGCTTTTTCTGGGTTAGATTCTGACTTTTTTGTACTACTAATAAAAATTCTCCCTGTTTTTGCCCATGAACCGTCAGTTGGATATATTACTAACTGAATCGAGACAGACTCGTCTTGACTTAATTTTGACAAAGTCGAAGTAATCGACGAAAGAGGGTCGGTACTAATTTCTTTATAAGTTTTCAGTGGATAATGAGGCAATTTTTTTAACACTAACCAAGCATATTCAACAAATCCTTTGTCGGTATAAATATTTGGTTCTTCGGTGACTTTTATATCGGCCCCAGAATAAACACTGTAAATTTGTTTTTCGACCATATCTTGATATTTGTCTGGGACAGAAATATAAAACTTAATATCTTCATTGGTACCAATAATTTCCAAAGAGGCACTTGGTTGACTCAAAAATGGTTGTAAAAATTTTGGTTTCGCGGTTTTGTACATGCTGGCAAAAGAACTAATTATTTGTTCCATTGCGTCTATTTTAATTTCATTATCTTGGGGGACAGCCACAAACAAATTTACTTGTTTGAGAGATTTTTCTTCTCGGTCTCGCCACTTATACCATATCAATATTCCCCAACCTAAGAACAAAATCAACGCCACCATCATCAATATTAGTATTCCCGAAAACACAAAACTGGTTATAATGCTAATTATTTCAGATGAATTCATTCCTCTTTAAATTTTACATTACCTTTACTCTTTTTGATAATTCTTAATATAAAAGTTGTCAACCACTTCCAGGCATTGTCTGTTGGTTGCGAAAATCCTCCCGTAAATGTTTTTTTAGTCGTGGGCAAAGTAATTTTTGTTACCGTCGTTGCAATTGGTTGCATAATTGAATCATTGTCCCCATTTGTCTGTTGATTTCCATTATTCGTAATTGTCGGGTCTTCTTCAATTTTTCTCATCCAAGTTTTAACTTCCGCCGGAACACTGACTATTCTCTCACTTTGCAAATCCACCATTCTTGTCGATGTTTCTGTTCTTTCTATTGGTGGTATCAGTGTCTCTTTGTTTTCTGGCATAGTTACAGTATAAATTAGATTGTATAATTAACCAATGGTCGAAAATCAATCAACTTTTTCACAAGTCCGCAAAATTGACAACAGTCGTAAATTTCTTCCTTTACTTACTACTTTTTTGCTTGTCTTTTTAATCTATCTTTTTATCTGGTTTTTTCGTGGTGGCAGTTTTCGACTTTATACCAGTATCTTCTTCTCTCTTTACTATGTCACTCACCAAATCTGGCTTTCTGTACTACTTATAGGTATTCTTCAAAACATTCTTTTTATGCCTCTCCGGCTTATCGGTAATGTTCTTGATCAACCTTTAAAAGATTTCGAAGATGAGATAGATAAAACCGAAGAAAAACAACAATTAGTGGTATTTTCCAAAAAAGTCAAAGAAGGGAATAGTGCTATTGTTTTTTTTATCTTTAACTTTTTTGTTAATGCGATTGCTTTCTTTTCTGCTGGGCGTATTTTTTTAGTTGATTTTTACAATAAACCCCTTGATAGAGTCAAGTTTTTATACGACTGGGTTCCATACCCAGAGTACCCTCTCAAGGGGACCATTTTCAAATTTCCTTTTTTCAAAATAACCGAAACCACCGCCTTACCTTGGAACACAATTATTACCTTTATTGGTAGTGCCGTTTTATTTCTAATTGGTCTCCGTCTTATTTGGCGCTTGGTCCGCTTTATCTTCAAAAGAAACCAAAAGATTCTTTATGCCCGGATCCGATACAATCGACTTCTGGCCACTATTGGCGGCTTTGGTGGAGTCCTGACTATTGGTATTATTTTTCTTCTCCGTCATATTCCCATCGCTTTTCAAGGGCTTCTTCTCAAAGTTGACCTTACCCGCCAAAATACCTCAATGAATTTTGTTACCGCTGTCGGCACTTTTTTAACCACTATCCATGCAGGTTACAAAAACAACTCCAACGACGCCAAAGTTGCCAAATTAGCCGGTATTGACCCAAAAATTGTTTCTCGAGTTTTTCATGAAAAAATGCGTACCAGTCTCAAAAATGCTCTCGTTTTAGGTGCTGGTGCTTTCTTTATTACCAACCAAATCCCTTCGGCTTTCGAACTATCCGTTGCTACTTTTGAAGTTATGTATATGATTTATCCTTATACTTTAGGCCGTTTAGTTACTCTAGGTTCTAAAAATGTTAAAAAAAATGAAACCACCAATATCGCCGTCAATTAATTTTCTTGACGTCTTAAACAATTACAAAAACTTAGTTTGGTCTCATATCAAAACCAATCTTAATCAGGTCAAAGACTTTCCCGACTTTTGCCGTATTGACCCAAAATATCGCTTTCTAGTTGATTTTCATTTTGACATGGTTAGTGATTATCCCCGTCGAAAAGGCAAATACCTTCGCCCTTCTTTGGTTTTACTAACCGCCCAAGCTATGGGTTTTGATATTAACAAAGCTATTCCCACTGCCTCTGCTATGCAAATTTCTGAAGACTGGATTCTTAGTCATGATGATATTGAGGACCAATCCGAACAGCGTCGTGGTTTACCAGCTATCCAAAAAATTTACGGCAACGAACTTGCTATCAATGCCGGCGATGCGCTTCATGTTCTTATGTGGCAAGTTTTATCCCAAAATTATTCTATTTTAGACAAAAATCTGGCTCAAAAAATTCATCAGGAATTTTTTACCATGATTAACCGGACAATTCTCGGCCAAACTATCGAAATCAAATGGACCCAGGACAATCGTTTTGACTTAACCGAAGAGGACCTTTTATTAATTCTCGAAAGCAAAACTGGCTATTACACTATCGCTGGCCCCATGCGTTTAGGGGCTATCTTAGCCGGTGCCACTGATTCACAATTAGAATCAATTTATTGTTTCGGTGTCATGTTGGGCAGATCTTTTCAAATAATCGATGATTTACTCGATCTTACTTCCGATTTTGGTGGCCAAAAAAAACAGCAAGGAAATGATATTTATGAAGGTAAACGGACAATTATGTTAGTCCATCTTCTAAATCATATTGATTCTGCCAGCAAAATCAAACTTCAAGTAATTTTATTAAAGCCTCGTGATCAAAAAACCGAAAGCGAAATCAACTGGGTTATCGATCAAATGAAAAACTTTGGTAGTCTCGACTATGGTCGTCAGTTAGCCAACAAATTTTCTCAAGAAGCTACCAAAATTTTTGAAACTGAACTCCAGTTTTTATCTCATCAACCCTTCCGTTCTCAAATTCTTTCTGGCATTGACTTTATCACTAACAGAAATCAGTAGATCTACATCATTGCGATCTTTCTCTATGTCATTGCGATCCGCCAGCTAGCGGAGAAGCAATCTAGTTGGTAATGTAAAACCCAAATCCACGTCATTTCACTCCTCGCAATGACATTATTTACCAACAATCTGACAAGCTGACAGCCTGACTAGCTGATAAGCTGAAAATCTGACTAACTTATTGGTATAATTAATCTGTGGATAACCAGGTCGACGAAATCAAACAAAAACTCAACATTGTCGATGTTATTAATCGCTATGTCCCCCTCAAAAAACGTGGCCACAACTATCTTGCCTGTTGTCCGTTTCATGGCGAAAAAACCCCTTCTTTCACCGTCTCAGAAGAATTACAAATTTTCAAATGTTTTGGTTGCGGCAAATCTGGTGATGTTTTCACCTTTTTACAAGAATACGAGCGGATTGATTTTCGTGAAGCCCTAACCGAACTCGCTCTAATGGCGGGGGTTGTTCTCCAAAAAAGCGAATTTGTTACTCAAGAAGAATCAAAGAAAAAAGTTTTAATCGAGATTAATACTCAAGTTGCCAAATTTTATAATTATCTTCTTACCTCTCATGTTTTGGGAAAATCTGCCCTAGATTATGTCCAAAATAGAGGTATTACTCTCTCAACCATCAAACAGTTCAATATTGGTTATTCTCCCGAAAACCCAGAGCTTTTAATAAATTATTTAACCAAAAAGGGTTATAAAATTCCTGATTTAATTGCCACTGGCACTTTTGGCCAGAGTCAGTACAATTCTCGTCTTTACGATCGATTTCAAGGCCGTCTTACTTTTCCTCTCTCCGATTACCGTGGTCGAATTTTAGGTTTTTCTGGCCGAATTTTACCCACCAGCAAAAACCAAAATTCCGCCAAATATATCAACTCACCCGAAACCGAAGTTTACAAAAAAAGTCAAAATCTTTTTGGTCTCCATTTAGCCAAAGAGGCTATCAAAACCAAAAACTATGTCTTGGTAACCGAAGGGGAGTTTGATATGATTTCTCCTTTTCAATCAGGAGTCAAAAATATCATTGCCATCAAGGGGACTGCTTTTACTCAGGATCAGCTTCAGCTTTTACGGCGTTTTACTGACACTCTAATTCTAGCCTTAGATTCGGATTTCGCCGGTAACAATGCTGCCAAAAAAAGTATTGAATTGGCCGATTCTATGGAGTTTGATATTAAGGTTTTGATTTTAGGCGACAAATACAAAGACCCCGACGAAGCTGTCAGGTCAGACTTAGATTATTTCAAAAAACAAATCGATTTATCCATTTCTGTTTGGGATTTTATTATTCAATCTCAAATCAAAGCCAACGATCCTCAAACCGTCAAAGGCAAAAAAGAAATCCTTTCAGTGGTGTTACCTTTTTTAGTAAAAATAAAAAATTCCGTTATCAAATCAGATTATTTTCAAAAATTAGCCGATGAACTAAATTCTAGTCACGAGTCAATTATTGAAGAATCCCAAAAATACTTGTCTGTCCAACCTGCTTTAGCTGTTGGCAGATTATCTCCAAGTATAACTCCAAATTCAGAAACAAATGAACCCCAAGATTCAATTAAAACCCAAAAACTTGAACAATTACTTTTAACTTTAGTTTTTGGTGCCAAAAACCCCGCCAAATTATCCCAAAAACTAAAAATCCAGCTTTCTCGACTTTCTGACCATCGTTTTCAATCTATTGCCAAACAATTACTTGAAATTGAAGATTTTGAGCCAAAAAATTTTGAGTCTTTATTATCTCCAGAAATCCGGCCAACTTTTCAGTCAATTTATCTTGACTCCACCATGAGCCAAACTGAATCACACCAACGTTTGTCAGAAATTAAAAAAACTATTACTCAACTTGATTCATTTTTTCTAAAAGATAGGCTAAATTTTCTTAGTCATCAAATTTCTAAATTTGAAAAACAAGAAAAACAACTTGAACTTGTCGAAGCCGAAAAGGAGTACAATAAGCTACTTTCTGAGTTATCAAAAGTCCAAATCAAAAAAAGCTAGATTTATTGGTTAATTTCGTATACAATACACGCTATGGCGACCACCTTAAATCTTTCTAAAATCAAGCAGACACTTCTTACTCAAGCCAAAAAACTTCATTACCTAACCAACGATGAAATTTTAGTTCAAATTCCCGAACCAGAAAAACACCTTGAAGACGTTGATAATCTTTTTGATTTTCTTTTCGAAAGAGGGATTGATGTTTTCGACAAAGTCGAATCAAAAGAAGTTTTGGAAACTGAAAGAGCCAAAACCAATTCTTCCGACCTCCTAACTCTTTTAGTTCAAAAAAACAATGTCGACTCAGTTCGCATGTATCTCAAAGAAATTGGCAAAATCAATTTATTGACCTTCGAAGAAGAAGTTTCACTTGCCAAGTCAATCGAAAAAGGTTCTCAAGCAGCTCGAGAAAATTTAATTAATGCCAATTTAAGGTTAGTTGTCTCTATTGCCAAAAAATATATTGGTCGCGGACTTACGTTTTTAGATTTAGTCCAAGAAGGGAATCAAGGTTTAATGCGTGCTGTCGAAAAATTCGATTGGCACCGCGGTTTTAAGTTTTCTACTTATGCTACTTGGTGGATTCGCCAAGCAATTACTCGAGCTATTGCCGACCAAGCCAAAACAATTCGTATTCCAGTTCATATGGTTGAGACCATAAACAAAGTTTACAAAGCCACTAGAGCCCTGACTCAAAGATTAGGCAAAGAGCCAACCGTCGGAGAAATTGCCGAAGAAGTTGGAGTCACTATTGAAAAAGTTGAAGAAATTTATCGAATTTCCCAGGATACCACCTCACTTTCGACTCCAGTTGGCGACGATGAAGACTCATTTTTGGGTGATTTTATTGAAGACACCACTCAAATGTCTCCCTATGAAGAAACCAGTAAAGAACTACTTCGTGAATCAATCGAAGAAGTTTTGTCATCACTTGATGAACGCGAGACCAAAGTTCTTTCCCTTCGATTTGGTTTAATGGGTGAAACCCCCAAAACTCTCGAAGAAGTTGGCAAAATTTTCAATGTCACTCGTGAACGCATTCGCCAAATCGAAGCCAAAGCCCTCAGAAAATTAAGACATCCTTCTCGAAGAAAAAAACTCCAAGACTATTTAGAATAACGTCATTGCGAACATCAAAACACGTCATTGCGATCCGCCAGCTGGTGGAGAAGCAATCTCATTCAGTATCAATATCAAATTCCAATATTTTTCCGTTTTCAACCTTAATATCGTCAAGGTTTTTTCCAGTCAATTTATTTATCATCATTCTTATCGGTCCGTGATGGCTAATTACCAAAACCGTCTTATTTCCATCTTCCAGTTTCAAATCTTCCAAAAACAATTGAGATCTTTTTTCCAAACTCTCAATATCTTCAACTCCCGTTTCTTCTGTCAATTTAGTTTTTTGATTTAATTCTTTTTCATTAATATTTTTTTCATCTACTCCTGTGTATTCACCAAAATCTCTTTCCTGGATTAATTTACACATAAAAATTTCTCCTTCAATTGGGTATTCTTCCAAAATATTATTTAGCGTCTCCACACACCTGATCAAAGGTGAGCAAAAAACCATATCAATTTTATATTTTTTCTTAAGTTCTTTTCCAACTTCTTTTGCTTGCTCAATTCCTGTACTATTTAGTTTATTATCGTCAACACCTTGAATAATCCCGTTTTTATTAGCATCTGTCTGCCCGTGTCTGACCAAAATTAATTTCATGGTAGTTATTATACTATATATATCAATACACCCCGCATTCCAGCAAATTTTGTATTTATTTTCTAACAAAGAAATGATAGACTTTCAGGCTTGGTTAGAATATAATCAAACTCAGTCCTGTTTGCACATTGAAATCTTTAGTTTTCATTTTTTTTGAAAATTGGATTTTGAAAATTGAAAATTAAATTATTCCCCTATAGCTCTCCGCCAACTGGCGGAGGTAGAAGCCCGCCTGTTAAAATACTTTGTGTTTTATGTATATGGAATCTACAATCAATGTCATAATAAAATATACATTGGTCAAACCATGGATTTGGATGTTCGAATAAAAGAACACAATGATCCAGAGAATTCGAAACATACATATACCAAAAGATTTGGATTAGGATGGCAATTAATCTATTCAGAAATATGTCAAACTCGAAAACAAGCTTTAATTCGAGAAAAACAACTGAAAAGTTATCAAGGGAGACAGTTTATAAAAACACACA
>JAQVQI010000046.1 GCA_028701645.1 Candidatus Shapirobacteria bacterium | reverse complement strand
GCATTGATTCGCCCTTTGAGCGCCTTTTTGAATCTCGCTTACTTTCTCCTGTGTGCTTCCTGGAATACTATTAAGCGACTGGCCCACACAGTCTCTCACAAATTAAACCTAAGTTTCACTTTATACACCTAATTAACCTTTCTTGTTATTGGCGATTTTAATTAAAAATCAACAACAGAGGGATGCCAAATGAATGGTGCTCACTTGACTCAGAGTAGCCTCTTTTGTTGTTAGTGATTTTAATTAAAAATCAACAACAGGGGAATGTCGAATGAAAGGTGCTCACCCGACACAGAATCAGAGTAGGGATTTTATCGTCCGATATTATTTTTTGGCTCTTTTTTGGCCTCCTTTCTATAGAAACTGTCGGTCGTGCGGTGATAGATAATATATATAAACCTGTTATTTTGGCGATGGCTCATTTGATTCTTGCCTAATAACAAGAGTATCTTCCTTTCCTAAATTGTTAAAATTTTTTAACGCAATTGTTAAAAATAATTCGCGGTGAATTAGTTGTAGAATATAAAAATTTTTAAAATAATACAAGAGGGAAGATTATAGGCATTTTATTTTTTATGTTTTTTGGATAGTTTTTTTTCAAAACCATTTAGTAATTTCTTTTTCTCTATTGATACAAATTTTTGATAAACAGCAAAAAAGTCCAACCATTGATTAAAACTAAGTTGGCTTGGTTTAAATGAGTTTATTTGCAGTTGGTGATTTATTTTTTTAAATTGATCATAGGAAAATATTTTTTTGTAAATTTCGAAAATATTTGGTTTCCACTGATTAAATCCATATACAATAAAATCTCTAAATTCAGAGTAATCGGAATCATTTATCAAAGATTTAGTTTTGAGGATAAATTTGGCAAACACTATATCAACTTGAGGCTTGGGTGTAAAAGCTGATCTATCGATATCACCTAAAATTTTTACATCATAATATGGAGAAGTAAGGACAGCATCTTGATTGTTGAAATCAGGCGAAAGACAATATTTTTTGGCAGCCTCAAGCTGAATGATTAAATATAATTCTTGCGGTTTGTTGGGGCTTTTTAAAATTTTGTTTAAAATGTCAGCAGTAATAGAAAAAGGAATATTAGAAAATATTTTGTAGTTGTTTTTGGGTAAATTATAAGATAAAAAATCTTGATTGATTAATTTGAAATTCGGAAAAGAATTATATTTTGTTTGCAAAAAATTGATTAAATTTCTATCTTTTTCAACAGCAATTAATTTACCGGTTATTTTTAACAATTCTTGGGTAATAATCCCTTTTCCAGGGCCAATTTCTAATACTAAATCGTCAGAAGAAATAGAACTTACGGATAAAAGTTGTTTTACTAGGTTTGGTGATTTTATAAAATTTTGAGATAAGGTCATTATGCTCAAATGGTAGCACAATAAAATGTTATTATTTTATATCTGATATGAACAAAAAAACTAAAATAATGGCAACTGTAGGACCAGCATCTGAAAGCGAAGAAGTGTTAACCCAAATGATGGAACAAGGAGTAAATATTTTTAGGTTTAATCTAAAACACAATGTATTTGAATGGCACAAAAAAACAATAAATAAAGTAAAAAACATTGCCTCAAAGTTAGGAATTGAGGTGGGAATTTTGATTGATTTACAAGGCCCTGAGATAAGAATTGAGACAGACAAGGGTGAAGATGTAGAAATTGAGGCAGAAGAATCTTTGTTTATTGGAAATAAATTTATTAAAGATAAAAAAGTAATTAAAATTGACCCCGTTTTGGCAATTAAAAATATTAAACGGGAAGATTATGTTTATTTAAATAATGGCGAATTAAAATTGAAAGTAATTAAAAAGTCCAAAAAATTAATTGAATTAAAGTCGGAATCTAGCGGAATAATCAAAAACAGAAAGAGTTTAAATATGGTTTCCGAAAATAATAATTTACCAATTTTAGCGGAAAGAGATTTAGAGGTATTAGCTCGACTAAACCTGATTAACCCTGATTTTGTGGCTTTA
This sequence comes from Candidatus Shapirobacteria bacterium, assembly GCA_028701645.1. Taxonomy (GTDB): domain Bacteria; phylum Patescibacteriota; class Microgenomatia; order UBA12405; family UBA12405; genus WARW01. Next base: position 2,207 of record JAQVQI010000046.1, on the reverse strand, counting down.
TCTTTTGTCAGAAATAAAAAAGATATAGAAATATTGAAAGCACTGCTTCAGAAAATAGACAATAAAATAAAAGTAGTTTCAAAAATTGAAAATTTGGAAGCGCTTAAAAATATTAATGAAATTATTAAAATTTCTGACGGAATAATGATTGCCAGAGGAGATTTGGGGATTGAAGTCCCAATTAGAGAATTAGCTTTTTGGCAAAAAAAAATAATTGATTTATGTAGAAAAGAAAGTAAGCCAGTGATCGTGGCGACACAAATGTTGGGATCGATGGCTCAAAATTTACAACCAACCAGAGCTGAGGCGACTGATGTTTCAAATGCAGTATTTGATGGAACAGATGTATTGATGTTATCTGAAGAAACATCAACAGGTAAACACCCAGTGAGAGTTGTTAAAGAGATGAGTAGCATTGCTAGTTTTTGCGAAAACGCAAAAGAAATTAGAGATATTACCATCGTTACTGAGACACCGACGGAAGTTTTGGTTGATGCGGCGGTAAAAATTATTTTAAATAATAAAAACTTAAAAATAAAAGCAGCCGTAATTTTTACAGAATCAGGTAATACGGCTCGTATTTTTTCTAGATATCGGTTAAATGTACCGATTGTAGCTATGACAGACGAACAAGAGACAGTAAAAGGACTCACTATGAGCTATGGAGTGGAATCGTATTTCAAGGAATTTAATGAAACAAGTTTTAGAATGCCAAAAAGTTTAATAAAAAATATTTCAAAAATAGTTACTCTAAATACTGGAGATACTTTGTTAGTAATTCATGGAAATAACTGGATACAAAGTGGGGCCACGAGTGATATTAGTCTTGTGACTGTTTAGCTTTTTCTTTTTCGGCCATGACATTGCTGACATGGAGAAGACTATCAAAAGTACCAGCATCTTCCCAAAGAGTATCAAAAATGTTGACTTGAAGTTGGCTTTTTTCTAGATAATGACGGTTAATATCAGTAATTTCGATTTCCCCTCTTTCTGAAGGCTTTAGATTGCGAGCAATTTCGACAACTTGGTTGTCGTAAGTATAAAGACCAACTACGGCATAATTGCTTTTTGGAGACGCAGGTTTTTCTTCAATAGAGATGGCTTTCATATTTTGATCAAATTCAACCACACCAAATCTCTCTGGATCTGGAACTTTTTTGGCAAACACCATGGCTCCTGATTTGAAATTTTGAATTTCTTTAGAAAAATTTTGCTCAAAAATATTGTCACCAAGAATCATAGTGACATTATCGTTGTCGATAAAATCAGCTCCAATAATAAAAGCATCTGCCAACCCTTTTGGTTCTTTTTGAACTGCATAACTAAACTGAGCCCCAAACTCATGCCCGTCGCCTAAAAGATTTAAAAAGTGCCCAGAATAATCAGGGGCAATTATAATTAAAATTTCGGTGATACCAGCTTTAATTAATGTTTCGATAGGGTAATAAATCATCGGTTTGTTGTAAACCGGAAGAAGTTGTTTTGAAGTAATAGTAGTCAGAGGACGAAGACGAGTGGCTCGGCCACCAGCAAGAATAATACCTTTCATGTTTTAGTTATTTAGTAAATTAGTAATTAGTTAGTAACAGTAAGTAATATATTATACGATATTAATACATTAATATTACTTGACTTTGTTTTTCCAAATCACTTTGTTGTAGATTATCCAATTTAGGGGAATGGTTAAACCAAAAATAGCGATTACTTGATAGAGGAATAATTTATCACCAAACAAAGCGGTAAGCAGGGCAATAACAAGTGAGGGAATAACAATACCACTAAATACAGAAGAAAGATTAAAGGTCAAAAATTTGGTAATTAATTTATTTTTATCAGTAATTTTTTCTTTTGAAAAAGTCCAAAGATTATTAAAAATAAAATTGGAAATAATTGAAATTTCAGCAGCCAGAGCATTACTAATTCCATTTAGTAAACTCAAATTTGAATTGTCAGAAATGAGGGCTGATTTAAATAATTTAGCTCCAACGGTATTAATAATAAAACCGACACCACCAACAGTGCCAAATTTAAGAAATTTTTGAGTAAAGTCATCGTGCCATCGAAGTAAAAAGGCCACCCGAAAAATATCTTTAGCAGTTTTGGCTTCAATTTTTGATTCACCAGCGTTTCGGACATGAAACTGAAGAGGAATTTCTTTAAATTTGGCTCCCATTTTTAGGGTTTCAAATAAAAGTTGAAGTTTGTAG
>JAQVQI010000013.1:11365-16927 GCA_028701645.1 Candidatus Shapirobacteria bacterium | reverse complement strand
TAAAATACATTTGACTTATTTTACAACATTAATATCTTTTGTTGTAGATTAGGCCCTATCGTCTAACGGTTAGGACATCAGGTTCTCATCCTGGCAATCGGAGTTCGATTCTCCGTAGGGTCACAAAAATGAGTTTTAAACAAGATGTTTACGATGTTGTAAGAAAAATTCCGATAGGTAAGGTTATGACATATAAGCGAGTTGGAGAAAAGTTAGGATCAAAAGCATATCAAGCAATTGGACAAGTATTAAAAAACAATCCTGATCCAAAAAATATACCATGTCATAGGGTAATAAAAAGTAACAGAGAAATTGGTGGATATTTTGGACATACAGGCGATATTATCGCCAAGAAAAAAGAAAATTTATTAAAAATTGAAGGAGTAAGAATTGTTAATGGAAAAGTCGATATTAATTGCGTTATACTCTAACTCATGAAAAATAAGGTATCTGGTTGGTGGATTATTGTCGGATTACTCGGAGTCGTTTTGATAGGTTTAATCGTTTTCTATATAAATTACAACAAAATAGTCGTAAAGCCGAACAAAGTAAAAGAAGATACCTCTTTAACACTAACAGTCACACCCACCCCTGACCCTTTGGCGCCCTATTCTATTTTATTATTGGGTTATGGTGGCGGAAAACATGAAGGAGGGGTACTTACTGATTCGATAATGGTAGCCAAAATTAATCCAAAAAATGAGTCAATTAATCTTATTTCAGTACCCAGAGATTTGTGGGTTTCTATCCCAATTGATAACGAAGAAGTAATAAATAAAAAAATTAATGAAGCGTTTTTAATCGGCTTTGATGACAAGAAATATCCTAATAAAAAGATTGAATTTACTGGCGAGGCAGGTGGTGGCGAAATGGCTAAAGAAGTAATTGGTAAAGTAGTTGGATTTAAGATTGATTATTTTACTTCAATCGATTTTGACGGTTTTGTTAAAATTATCGATATTTTAGGTGGGATTGATGTAACTGTCCCATATTCTTGGGAAGATACTAAATATCCATTAGAAACCAATATTAATGATAGTTGTGGTAAAACGGACGAGGAAATAACTGCTTTAACAGCAACAATGTCAGGGGAAAAGTTAGAAGATCAATTTATGTGTCGATATGAAACACTTAAGTTTGAAAAGGGTAAAAACCACCTAGATGGAATAACAGCTCTAAAATATACCAGATCACGTCACTCAAAAACCAATGGTGGCGATTTCAATCGAGCCGAGAGACAAAAACAAATTATTACAGCGACTAGAGACAAAGTAGTAAACATTGGATTTGTTACAAAGATTATACCTACAATAAATACCTTAACTCGTCATATTAAAACTGATATTAATATCAGTAAAATGGGGGAATTTGTTAGTAAATTTGCAGAGATTTCTAAATATAAAATTAACTCAATCGCCCTGACAGATCAAAATGTTTTAATGAATAGTAAATCAAATCTTGGACAATTTATATTGATACCTAAAGCTGGTGAGAATAACTGGGAAGAGATTCATCTTTTTATTGAAAACGAAGGGACAACAACACCCCCAACAATTGATAATCAAAACTGATACAATAACTCTGTTTAATATTAGTAAAATAAATAAAATGAGAAACTTCAATAATGACCGTGGTGGATTTAAAAATTTTAGCGACAGGGGTGGCTTCGGTGGACCAAGCAGACCAAGAAGCTTTGGTGGAAATAGAGGTGGATTTGGGGGTAACCGAAATTCAGACCGCCAGATGTTTGATGCAGTTTGTGATAAATGTGGTATGGATTGCCAGGTACCTTTCCAACCAACTGGTGAAAAACCAGTTTATTGTAGTAATTGTTTTGAAAAAACTAGTGGTAGAGATGGTGGTAGCGAACGCAGTTTTGGAGGAGGAAACAGAGATTTTGGTGGAAACAGCAGAAGACCTGAACCCAGAGATACTAGAGACTATCAACAAGACAATACTAGAAGCGAAATTGAAGCTTTAAATAAAAAACTAGATAGAATTTTGGATTTGCTTTTAACCAAAGATATTAAAGCACCAGCAATTAAACTTCCACAAACCAAGACTAAGAAAGTAAAAAAAACTAAAGAGAAAAAAATTGAAGCTCCATCTGAGACTCAAGAATAAAAAGATAAATTTGTTTGATTTTAAAACTCCCCTGTTTTGGGGAGTTTTTTGTTGAAATAAACCCTCCCCTAACCACTACCAATGGGAGGGGAATTCTTTTTTTTACCCCACCTAAGGTGGGATAGGAGTTATTAGATTTGGAATTCGCCGTCTTGGTAGAGGATTATTTTTTTACCAGATTTTAAAGTGGCGCTGACAATTCTGTTTTGAGTGGAGATGATATCAGTGTGAACAGATGAATCATTAAAACCCATATTTTCCCAATCTTTTGGAGTTAATTTAATTATTTTTCCGTCATAGGTATCTTTGTAAGAAGCACCAAGAGCAATATGGGTATTACCAAATGGGCCACCGAAATTTTCATCATATAATGTTTCAGCCATAAATTTATTTATTTTAGAAAAACGTTTGTCTGTAAGTGAAAACTCTCCTATTTTGTCGCTATTGAGAGTTTTTATAAGTTCTTGAAGATATTTCTCACCATAGCCAGCTTCGGATTTGACCACTAAACCATCTTTGAAAGTTAATTTAATATTTTTTATTAAATTTCCCTGGCGATATAAAGGTTGATCAAAATAAATGTAACCGTTGGTACCTCGCCAATCCGGAGAAGTAAAAATTTCAAAACTTGGGATATTACGACCACCACCCCCAAGCCACTGTCGATTTTGACCAATAGTAATATTAAGGTCTGTTTTTTCTGACTTAATATTAACTTGAACAATTTGAAGTTTATTTAATTTTTGACGAATTTTTTCTGACTTGCCTTGGACTCTTTGCCACTTACTAACTGGATCTTGATAGTTAAGGAAACAAGCTTTAATTACCTGTTGCCAGGCTTGACGTAAGGTGAGTTTGGCTTCACTAGCCATGGCTGGTGTTGGAAAAAGGCCAATAGTCCAGGTCAATTTGCCTTTGTTTTCTTTTTCATTTCTCCAATCCATATATGGTTTAAAAACCATATTGCGCTCCATAATAAGACGAGGGTCAATTCCCTCTAATTCATGATAATCAGTTTCGGCTAATATCATCAGAAAGTGATCGGCTTGTTTAATCCGACCTTTCATAAAGGTGGCCGGAAAAAATTTAAGCTGATCAGGAGAAGCAAGCTCGTAAAATTCACGATACATAGAATCTGGTAGGTATTGGATTATCGGGTTGGCACCACTTTTTAGAATAGAACGCTGAAGTGAGGCTAAAAGAGGCTTAGCAGACTCGGGTACTTGAAGAAAAACGACCTCATCTTTTTTAACTCCTTTACCACTGTTTAGAGCAAATTTTACCAAAACATCAGCATATTTATCTAAAATTTTTCGAGAAGGTTTGTAGACCATTTAAAGTTTAGTAATTATGGCAAGAACCTCATCACGTTTTTGTTCCATAAGCTCCATTGAATCAGCTTCAAGATTGAGTCTCAATAAAGGCTCAGTATTGGAAGATCGAAGGTTAAACCTCCATTCGCCCATTTCAAAAGTGAGACCATCCATGCGTTCAATTGGAGCAACTGTATTTGGACCATAAGTGGCTTCGATTTCAGTAAGAACTTTTGGGACATCAGCAACTTTATTATTAATTTCTCCAGAAATAAAATATCTTGAATTTAGTTCATCAACCATAGATTCCAAAGATTTACCGGCAGTTGATAAAAATTCTAGGAGATAAACAAAACTGATAGTACCAGTATCACAAAGGAAAAATTCTTTGAAATAGTAATGTCCAGAAATTTCACCACCAAAATAGGCATTTTCTGCTTTCATACGAGCCTTGATGTGAGTATGTCCAACTCGATTGGCCAAAGCCTTGCCACCATTAGCAGCGACAGTGTCAGGGACAGCTTTGGAAGCACGAATGTCATAAACGATAGAACAGGCGGGGTATTTTTGAAGGAAATATCTAGAAAGAAGGGCGGTTAAGAAATCTCCAGAGATAAATCGACCTCGACTGTCAATTACAAAGAAACGATCACCGTCAGGGTCAAACATAACTCCCATATCGGCTCCCTGAAGAGGAACTTGTTTCTGAATCTCAACACGATTAATTTCTTGAAGAGGGTCACCACCATGATTTGGAAAGTTACCATCAACTTCCCAATACATAGGGACAAAATTAATTGTAGGTAATCTTTGGCTGAGAATTTCAAGGATAGGTCCAACCATACCATTGGCGGGATCAGCAACTACTTTGAAGCTTTTGAACTTTGAAGTGTCAACCAAACTTAAGGCATAATCAACAAATTCACCAATAACATTGATTTTTTCGATTTGGCCAGGATTAGATGAATCGGCAGGAAGGTCGTCGGCTAAAATCCATTCTTTAATCTCTTTGATACCGGCATCACCAGAGAGAAGTTCAGGGATTTTTTTGACCATTTTAAAACCGGTATATTCTTTTGGGTTATGACTGGCAGTTACAGATATACCAGGAAGATCTCGGGTTTGGCAGGCATAGTAAAACATATCAGTTGAAGCCAAATCAATATCAACAATACTAACTCCAACTTTGGTTAACCCTGAAATTAGGGCATTTTTCATAGATTCTCCGGAAACACGGCCATCACGAGCAACAACGACCTTTTGAGGAAAATTTAAATATTTAGCAAAACCTCGACCAATAGCTTCGGCAAGCTTTTCATCGGCTTGAGTTGGATAAACACCGCGAATATCATAAGATTTAAAAATTGAGGTATCAATGTTCATAAAATAGATTTAAATTGATAATGGGAAGTATCAATAGAATAACATAAATCAAAACCCACCCCTACCACTCCCTTGACAAGGAGGGGTAAAACACAATAATTTTTGATAGAATTGGCTATGGATCAAATTAAATACACGGATTTTGCCAAAATAGAATTTTTGATTGGCGAAATAAAAGAAGCGATAGAAGTTGAGGGTTCAGAAAAACTATTAAGGCTTCAAGTAGATTTTGGAGAAGAGAAATTGAGAACTGTATTTTCAGGAATCAAGAAATGGTATTCCCCTGCTGATTTGGTGGGTAAAAAAACAGTATTTGTGACTAATATATGCCCGCGAAAAATTATGGGTGAAGAGTCCGAAGCCATGATATTCGCGGCCTCCTTTACCAAGGATGTGGAAGGCCAAGCTGAATCGGAAGGTGTTAGTTTATTAATTCCAGATCAAGATTTACCAGTTGGATCAAAAGTTTTTTAAAATGAAAATAGTTGAAGATTTAAAGCAAATTATTTTTGAGTCGATAAAAAAAATAGATTTATCAATAAAGAAAGAGAAGATTAAAATCGAACACCCGTCTGAGGTAAACTTTGGGGATTATTCAACAAATATCGCCATGGTTTTGGCTAATTTAAATAAAAAGAATCCAAGAGAAATAGCCAATTTAGTTTGTCAGTCTATCAACCTATCAGAGAATCAGTTAATAAAAAACATAGAAGTGGCAGGAGCGGGGTTTATAAATTTTTAT
>JAQVQI010000013.1:0-11265 GCA_028701645.1 Candidatus Shapirobacteria bacterium | reverse complement strand
GAAACAACAACATATTTCACCAGAGATATGGCAACAATTAAATATAGAATCGAAAATTGGAACCCTGATTTGATTGTTTATGAAGTTGGAGTTGACCAACAATTACATTTTAGACAAGTATTTGAGACAGCAAAACTAATGGGTTGGGCTAATGATTGTAAATTAGTACATGTGGCTCATGGATTAATTCGCTGGCCAACAGGAAAGTTTTCAACTAGAAAAGGAGATACTATCCATTTGTCAGATGTAATTGACAAAGCCATAGATGAGGCAAGAAAAATTGCCCAAAAAACTAGTGTCAACAAAAAAATGACGGCAACTGAGAAAGAAGAAATGATTAAGGCAGTAGCCATTGGGGCGGTTAAATTTAGTGACCTAGCAACTGATCCGCGAAAAGATGTAATCTTTGATTGGGATAAAATTATGAGTTTAGACGGAGACAGTGGCCCATATTTACAATACACCTATGCTCGATGTAAGAGTGTGTTGAACAAAACAGCGATAAAAGAACAAAAAAATATTGAAAAAATACCTGAAAATATTAATGAAGACGAAATGGCTTTAGTAAGAGATTTTTATAAATTTGAAGAAAAAATTATCGAAGCAGCTGAAAGATTTTCGCCAGCAGTAATCGCTGAATATGTTCTAGGAATGACTAGAAAATACAACGAATTTTATGCCAAAAACAGAATTTTAAACGAAAAAGAAGAAGTATTTAGAGTTTTTTTAACCAGAACAACGGCAAGTGTGATTGAGACAGGGTTGGATTTATTGGGTATAGAAACTGTAGAAAAAATGTAAAGAGAATAGTGTGATATTATAGAAACAATATGGAGACAGAAAATAAAAATCCAATCGAAGTAAGCGGTATTAATGTTGACGCAGTTAGAGAGTATATGTTTTCTGAATACCCAGACTTACCTGAAATAATCGAAGAATTGAAGAATAATCCTAATCGGGTTAATTTGGATGAAATTCTTTAATAAAAATATTATTGGAATATTTTTTTATAAATTTCTGAGTAGTGAGTAACTGGAATAAATTTTATATCGTGTTTAACTTCTTTTGGAATTTCAACTAAAGATTTTTGATTGTCTTTGGGAATAAAAATAGTTTTTAACCCAGCTCGATGAGCGGCAATTGACTTTTCTTTTAAGCCACCAATTTCTAAAATATTTCCACGCAAAGTAATTTCTCCTGTCATACCAATATCTTTTGGAACAGCAATATTTTTTAGAGCAGAGATTAGGGCAGTGGTAATAGCACCACCAGCTGAAGGTCCATCTTTTGGCGTTGCCCCTTCAGGAACATGGATATGAATATCAATTTTATGAAAGTCTTGCTTGATACCAAAGTTTACTGATTGACTTCTAACAAAAGACAGAGCGGCTTGACATGACTCTTTCATAACAGAACCTAATTTACCAGTTAATATTAACTGTCCTTTACCAGGCATTATATTTACTTCAATAAAAAGAATATCTCCACCGACAGATGTCCAAGCTAAACCAGTAGAAACTCCAACATCGTCTTTTTTACCCTTAAGAGTGGCACTATATTTTTCTGGGCCTAAAAATTTTTTTAATAAAGTTTGATTATTTAAATCTACTTTAGTAATTTTTTGAGAAACAATTTTTTTAGCTACTTTTCTAAAAAGTGAAGCAATGACTCTTTCTAAATTACGAACACCAGCCTCACGGGTGTATTTTTCAATAATATATTTTAGAGTTTCGTCTTTGATGTTGACCACTTGCTTGTTGTTTAGACCATTAGCAATAAGTTCTTTTTCAATTAAATAATTTTTAGCGATATGAAATTTTTCATCAAGAGTATATCCAGAAAAATTTATAATCTCGAGGCGATCTCTAAGAGCAATTGGAATGGTTGAAAGATCGTTTCCGGTGAGGATAAAAAAGACTTTTGAAAGATCGACAGGAAAATCTAGATAATGATCAGTAAATTCGCGATTTTGTTCTGGATCGAGAGTTTCTAATAAAGCTGAAGAAGGATCGCCTCGATAATCAGATCCGATTTTATCGACTTCATCCAACATAAATACTGGATTCATTGACTTGGCATCTTTTAACCCTTTGATAATTCGACCATTCATAGCTCCAACATAAGTCCGTCGATGACCCCTAATTTCGGCTTCATCTCTAATTCCACCAAGGGAAGCGCGGACAAACTCGCGACCGAGGGCTTTGGCAATTGATTTTCCAAGGGAAGTCTTACCAACACCAGGAGGACCAATAAAACAAAGTATATTGGCAGTACCAGAAACATCTTCAGAATTTTTGGTTTTTAATTTATTTTTTAGATGAATTACAGCTAGATATTCTAAAATTCTTTCTTTAACGTCTTTAATGCCATAATGATCTTTATCAAGAATTTTGCTGGCTTTAGAAATACTTATATCTGATTGACTATATTTCCCCCATGGTAGCTCTAAAACCGTTTCTAGATATGTTTTGATATAGCTTGATTCTGGAGCCATAGACCCCATCTCCATAAGCCGATTTAGCTCCTTGAGTAATTTTTTCTTAATTTCTTTATTTAATTTTAATTTTTTAATTTTTTGTTCTAACTCACCAAACTCGCCTTCGGTGGACTCACCTAACCGTTTGAGTTCTTTTTCGATTTGGCGTTTTCGTTCTTCTAAGACATTTCTCTTGACACCAGTATTAAATTTTTCTTGAGTTTTTTCTTCAATTGACCTTTCTAACTCAGCAATTTTCATTTCTTGAATGAGTAGTTCAGTAGCCAATTTTAATCGCTGACTAACTAATAAAGTTTCAAGTAAATTTTGTTTTTCGCTAATTTTGGCATTAACTGAGAAACAGACTTGGTCAGCCAGGTCGCTACTTGAAACTCCGGTTGAAAGTTGCATCATAGCAGGGAGATCAAATTGGCGGCCAAGAGCGAAAGCTTTTTTTAATTGACTTAAAAGAGCTTCGGCTGATTGTTGCACATCTGAAAGAGACTCGGGGATTATGGGTAAATCAACATATTCTGCCATGAAATAAGGAGAGGTCTTGATTAAGTTAACAATGTTTACTCGAGAAATTCCCTTGACAATCGCATGAAGGTTTCCGTCGGTTTGAAGAACATGTTCGATTTTGGCCAAAACTCCAACATTATATAAATCAGACATGTTTGGAGATTCAATTCGACTGTCTTTTTGGGTAGTAATTATGACTAATTTATTAGTATTGTCGTAGGCATGTAAAAGAGAATTAGTTGATTCTTTACGACCAAAAAATAAAGATGTTTCGATTGACGGAAATAGAACGATATTACGTAGAGGGATTAGAGGTAAGACTTTACGTACGGGCTGAAGAGTGGTTATTTTATTAGGAATTTCTGTCATATATTTAGCAGTCTAGCAAATTGATTGCTAAGAGTCAACCAATAAATGGTTATATAGTGTAAAATAGACGTGTGAAAAATAATAGGAGTGAAATAAAAAAAATCGGTCGAGTAGTATTAATTGGCAGACCTAACACAGGAAAGTCGTCATTACTAAACGCATTAATGTCCCAAAAAGTGGCGATTACTTCGCCCTTACCTCAAACTACCCGAAAAAATAGTAGGGTTGTTTATGGTGACGATCGAGGAAAGATAATCTTTAGTGATACTCCCGGAATTATTGGTAAAGTCGATGATTTGATTGGTAAAAGAATAAATCAAGAAGCCCCAAAAGAATTAAACCAGGCCGATATTGTGCTAATGATTGTTGATATTTCTCGACCAAAAAACGAAGAAGAAAACAAAGTAATTGGATTGATTAGAAAAATTAATACCAAAAAAGTTCTGGTTTACAACAAAATTGATATTGCCAAAGGACCGAAAGATCATTTACCAGAATATAATTATTTAGAAGAGGAGTTTGACAAATCTATAGGGATTAGCGCTATTAAAGAAAAAAACATAAAAGGATTAATAAACATAATTTTTGAATTGTTACCAACTAAAAAAAATAAAGAAACCGAATATATGATTGAATCGTTGGATAAAGGAAACAAACCAAAGATGGGAATAAATTCCAAAGATTATATTGCTGAGATAATTAGAGAGAAAATTTATTTATTTTTAAGAGAAGAGGTCCCCTATTCAGTTGATGTTAGAGTTGATAATGTCGTCGACAAAAGAAAATTAATTTTGATTAAAGCAACAATTTTGACAACAGCCGAAAGATATAAAAAAATGATAATCGGAAAGTCAGGTAAAAAAATTAAAGAAGTTGGTTATAACGCCAGAAAGGAACTAGAACTAATGAGTGGAAGAAAGATATTCTTAGACCTGATGGTTGAACTTGATAAACACTGGCCAGAAAGAGAAGTAGAGAAATAAATTTATTGACACGATACAAAAAAATCTATAAACTGAATTAGTTATTATATTTACAACATAAATATGGCAAAAAAAGGAAATATATTTTTAACAGGTTTGTTTGGAACTTTAATAGGTGCAGTTGGTGGCTTATTATTGGCTCCACAATCAGGTAAAAAAACCAGAGAAGATATAAAAAAAATGTTATCGAAATTAAATAAAGAAGTTGAGACTGGAGTAAAAGATACAAAAGAAAAAGTGGTAGAAATTTTTGGCAATGCCAGTGATGAAGCTGTCAATAAATATAAAGAAATAAAATCAGCGGTTATGAAAAAAGTGGCTGAAGTAAAGACTGCTGGCAAAGAAATTGATAAAGATAAATATTCAATGATTGTCGAAGGTGTGGTAATAGATTTTAAAGATGATTTAAAAGCAACTAAAAATGGTGCAGTTAAATTAGTCGCACAACTAAAAAAAGACTGGGAAAAAATCAAAAAAGCCTTAGTTTAATTTCTTGCTAACTAAATCATTTAACTTTTTGATACTCTCAGCGTCGGCAATTGATGTACAGAGAACAGCTTTAATTTTCTTTTGAGTTTTTATCACTTCTTTTTGGTCTAAAATATCGTATTTAGTTAAAACAACAATTTCAGGTTTTTTGGTCAAAACAGAACTATAGTTTGATAGTTCACCTCGTACTGTTTGATAGTCTTTTAGAGGGTCTTGAGATTCGGCAGAAACACAATGTATTAAAATATTGGTTCGTTCGATATGTTTCAGAAATTTAATTCCGAGTCCCCTTCCAACTGCGGCGCCTTCGATAAGACCCGGGATATCGGCAATAATTAAACCACCTTTAGTCACTCCTAAATTAGGTTCAAGAGTGGTAAAAGCATAATTGGCAACCTTGGCATCAGCTTTGGTTAGTTCATTTAATAAACTGGTTTTACCCGCATTGGGTAATCCAATAAGACCAACTTGGGCAATTAGTTTTAATTGTAAAAAAATCTTTTTGGGCTGACATTTAAAACCTAGTTCTCGTTCTTGGGGGGTTTGGTTAGTGGCTGATCGAAACATATAGTTCCCCCTACCACCACTGCCACCTCTGGCCATTAGAACTTTTTGACCAATATGAGTAATTTCAACTGAGGTGCCATTATCATAATGAGCGACAGTACCAATTGGAACTGGAAATATTAAATCTTCACCATCTTTACCAGTACGATTATTATGGAAACCTGGTTCACCGTTTTGAGCGCTATATACTTTTGATTTACGAAATTGATTTAATTTACTAATATCAGAAACACCCTCAAAATATACTGAACCACCCTTGCCGCCACTACCACCGTCAGGGCCACCTTTGGGACGGAAGGCGTCATTATAAAAATGAACAACACCATTTCCACCATCTCCACCTTTGATAGTAATATAAACTTCGTCGATAAGCATGAGTGTATTATAACCTATTTATTGAGTAATTATATAATTTTTAATTTACAATTTTTAATTTTTAATCAATTTTAAAATTTAAATATTTGAATTTGAATAAATAAATTTCGAATTAAAAATTTAAAATTATTTGTTGGTGGCCAGTTGACCACAGGCGGCGGAAAATTTTTGACCAAAGGAACGACGAAGTGAATATATAATCCCTAGTTGGTCAAGAGAATTCATAAATTTTTCTTGTTGTTCTTTAGTGGCACAATCAAGTCCGTCTTCGACTGGATTAAGAGGAATTAAATTAACAAAAAATAAATGATGAGAGTGAATAAAATTAGCTAATAACTGAGCATCATTTTGAGAGGTGTTTTTGTCAGTAAGGGCATATTCAAAAAATAATTGTCGGTTAGTTTTGTTGACATAATAAAGACAAGCCTTTTTAAGCTCTTCTAAATTGTATTTCTTGGCAATGGGCATAATTGTCTCACGAAAAGATTGATTAGTTGAATGAAGGGAAATGGCTAGATTGATTTGAGTGTCTAAATTGGCAAATTCAATTATTTTATCGGCTACACCAGCAGTGGAAATACTAATTTTTCGAGCCCCGATGTTTAAACCGGTGGATGAATTTATAATTTCTAGAGCGGCGAGCAAATTGTCCCAATTTAAAAAAGGTTCTCCCATGCCCATAAAAACAACTCGGCCGACAAAAGAAGGAGATATTTTTTGATTCCAATAAATGATTTGATCAATAATTTCCTCAGGGTTTAAATTTCTAATAAAACCCATTTTGCCGGTAGCGCAAAATTGACAATTTAGAGCACAACCCACTTGGCTAGAAACACAAGCTGTAATCCAATCGTCATAGTTCATTAAAACTGATTCGATTTTTTGATTATCTTCTAGTTTGAGTAAAACTTTTTGAGTTGACTGGTCGCCAATTATTTTTTCTTCAACCACCGAGTAAAGTGAAAATTGAGATGAAAGTTGAGAACGTAAACTCAAGGAAAGATCAGTCATTTGATCAAAGTTTGCATAACGGCCTGAATAATAGTTTTTGACTATTTGACGAAATCTAAAAGCGGGTAAATTTTGACTATCAAGAAATTCTTTTAGTTTGACTAAATCCATTATTATGCCTTATTTATGGCATTAATAAAATCTTCTTTTTGACGAAAACCGATAATAGTATCAATTATCTTTCCTTCTTTAAAAAGGATCACGGTTGGGATACTAGCAACATTGTATTTGGTGGCAATATCTTGAGATTGATCAACATCAATTTTGATGATTTTTACTTTATCTTTAAATTCAAGAGCGATTGATTCAATAACTGGAGTAAGCATTTGACAAGGACCACACCAAGTGGCAAAAAAGTCTACTAAGACAATTTCTTTTGAATCTAAAACTTCGGTTTGAAATTCTTCGTATTTAGTTATTTGGGTCATGGTAATATTATAAACTATTATTTTGTTTTAACTAGTTTGGCAGTATAAATGATTCGTCTAACAACACCGTCTGGGCCTTCAATCTGGTTTGATCCAGATATTTTGACATATTGAGCTAAATAATCAGACAGGGCTATTTTAACCTCTTTTAACTGGGACTGAGTTTCTTTGAGTTTATCAATATTAGTTTTAGCACCAGGAGTATTAAGCGCTTTTTGACGAGCCGTGGCTCTCAGTTTGGCTTGTTTTTTGGCTTCTTTATCGATTTCTTGAAATTCAGTGTCACTTTCTAAAATTTCATCTAACATCGCCTTATACTCTTTGGCTTCGTAGGTAAGGTCATTGAGTCGAGCGTTGGCGGTATTAATAAGCGATTCTGTATTTATTATGTTTAGGGCTTGGTTTTCGTCTGGCATATCTTTTTACTTTATCAGGACTGAAACTCGTCTTCAAGGGACAATAATTCTTTGACCGAATTTAATCTAATAAGCTTCATTCTGAGCGACTTTGCATAGGAAAGATTTTTTGTGTAAAGCAAAAAATGTTTGCGAAGACTATCGAATTGACGACTGGGGAAAGTAGTCTCAAAAAGTTGAGAGTGAAGCAACATGGCAGAAAATCTTTCTTTAGGACTGGCAGTGTGGTTATTAAAACACCAAGGATTACCTGAAGCTGCTCGGCCAATTAAAACACCATTGACTCCATATTTTTGACAATACTCAATGCCCTGTTGACGATTTTGAATATCGCCATTGCCAAAGATTTTTGTTTTAGTATTTTTTGCCATATTCACAACTTTTTTAATTTCTTCCCAATTAGCAACTCCTGCATAAGCTTGTTTTAATGTTCGACCATGGATGGTAAGAAAATCTAAATCTTGGGCTAATAATTTTGGTATCCAAGTATCGACAGTTGATTCAGTGGTACCGAGACGAGTTTTAACAGAAATCGATGGTCGATTTTCGATTGTCGATCGTCGATTATTAATTTGAGAATATTTTTGGTTGCGTTTAATTACATCAAGGGTCTTTTTGTTTAAGTCTAGTTCGGAAATTTTGGTTTTGCCTGTATACCAATCTTCAATCCCCTTTTTGGTAGACTCAATAATTTGTAAAGCTAATTTTGGATTGGCGATTAGAGCGGCACCACTCCCGTGTTGGGTAACTGTTTTGGCGGGGCAACCCATATTGATATCGACTCCATCAAAACCTAATTCACACAAAATTATGGCTGATTTATAAAAACTTTCTGGATCTTTTCCAAATAATTGACCAATAATAGGGCATTCTTCTGGGGAAAACAATAAAGTATCGTAAAGTTTGATTCCACCTCGGGAAATCCCTTCGGCACTGACAAATTCGGTAAACATTAAATCAGGTTTGGCAATTTTAGTCTGAACTAAGCGAAAAGCCTCGTCAGTAATGCCGTCCATAGGTGAAAGACCAATAATATAATCAGTTGTAAAGTTCATAAAGTAGAAAGTTATAAAGTTAGAAAACTATTTCTTCTTGCTTTTGGCGGCGAATTTAGCACCGATACGAGAACCAAAAACTCGCTGTTTAAAGACAGTAGAACGGACATGAAGAGGTGAACTAGATTTATATTCTGGTTTTTGACCAGGGCGAGGACGAAATTTCTTTTTGTTGGGATCAATTTCGGGAAAAAATTTGGGAACATATTCTCCAATATTATTACGATTTAGTGATTTACCAACAGAGCTAAAAACAGGTTTTCCACCTTTATATTTTGACTGACGTCGACCTGATTCTTGTCCGGAAAAAGACTGATTGTCTAATCTACGAGTAAAAGAAATAGGAGAGTCTGAATGAGCCTGGAATCGACGTTGTTGATATTCATCGGAATCACTGTCAGGATGAGGTAAATATGTTTGTGATTGACGACGGTTGGGGTGTTTCTCTAGGGCTTCCTCGTGGCGGGCTTGACCCTCGGGTGTTAAAAATGGATCAGGTTGGGCATAATCGACAATGATGGTTCTATCTCCTAGATGAAAATTGTGATATTTTTCTTTGGCACGAATAGCATCGTCTATTAACTCATATTCGATGTAACCCATGCCTCGACTTTTTCCCCATTTATTGTGCATTATTCGCAGAGAAATAATTTTACCTTCAGAGATAAATATATCCAAGAGTTGACCTTCGGTAAACCGATAAGGTAAACTGCCAACGAAAAGACGTTTTGAGACTGGTTTAGACTCGTTCATAAATATGAGTTATTATAACCTATGATTAAACATGAAGTGTTAGTTATGGGCGAATTGCAAACAAACAGTTATTTAGTATGGGAAGAAACAAGCAAAGAGGCCGTAATTATTGATGCAGCTGATGACGGGGTAATGGTTTCTGAAGAAGTCGAAAAAAGAGGTTTAAAATTAAAATATATTTTGGCAACACATGGTCATTTTGACCATAACTTAGGGGCATTAGATTTGAAATTAATTTATAATATCCCCTATTGTGCCAGCAAAAAAGATTTATTTTTGATTAAAAGGCAAAAAGAAACGGCTCAACATTTTTTAAAGATGGCGATTAAGGCTCCAAATTTAGAAAAAGTTGATATTGATTTGGATAAAACAAAAGAAATTAAATTAGGTAATGAAATTTTAGAAATAATCAAAACTCCTGGGCATACACCGGGATCGGTGTGCTTTTTCAATCCCCCAAAATCCCCCTCTTATCCCCCTTTAAAGAAAGGGGGAAGTAAAACTACCCCTATCCCCTTTGACAAGGGGGACGAAAAACCCATACTATTTTCTGGAGATACTTTGTTTAAAGATTGTCGGGGTAGAACAGATTTTGAATATGGGTCAACTGAAAATATATTTGTTAGTTTAAGAAAATTAATGAAATTTCCGGAAGACACAGTTGTTATGTCGGGACATGGAGAAGAAACTACTATTGGTAGAGAAAAACCAAAATATATACTTAAAAATTAGTTGTTTTTAAGATTGTTGATAGTTTCGTCAAAGTTTTTGATGTGATCTTGTTTAATACTTTCAAGAAGTTCAACTAAAAGACCATTGATATAATCTTTGACTCCATTGGATTGCTCTGGAGTTAGCTTTAATTCTTGAATTAGTTGTTCTATAGTTTGCATTGGCTTTAATTATAGCATTTGTCGTATAATAAGTGGACTTTTCTACCCCATCGTCTAATGGTAGGACACTACGCTCTGAACGTAGTAATTGTGGTTCGAATCCATGTGGGGTAACAATAATTTAGTAAATAGTATTTGTGGTAAATTTAAGTGTGAAACGAAAAGTTTGGCTTGGAATAATTTTAGGGTTGGTAATATTTTTATTTTTAGCTATAAAACTTGGTAAACTAGAAAAGGCGGAACTTTTTGATTTAAAAAATAGTAATAATTTTGTAGAGCTGGTGAGGGTGGTTGATGGAGACACAATCGAGGTAAAAATGGGAGATAAAGTTGAGTCAATCAGATTAATTGGAATTGATGCTCCAGAGATGAACGAAGAGACTATGGAAAGAGCAATTGAATCGAAACAATATTTGGAAAATTTATTAAAAAACCAAAAAATATATTTAGAGAAAGATGAAACACAAGACGACCGAGATGTTTATAATCGTTTGCTCAGATATGTCTATTTGAGAGACACGACTTTAATAAATAAAAAAATGGTTGAAACGGATATGGCTAACGAATACACTTTTATACATCCGTACAAATATCAAAGAGAATTTAGGGAATTAGAAGAATAATTTTTAGGAAATTAAAAAAGAAAAGGCAGTGTTACTATTGGTATTTGTTAGCAACACTGCCAGGGAAAATAGAGAAAGGAAGTAAATTATTGTCGAAGGGGTGGGCGGAATTGTATTCCTCCGGTTTGATAGAAGTGAGAAAAACAGCGCAAACAATTTTACGGCGTATATGCGATATGCATTGATTCGCCCTTTGAGCGCCTTTTTGAATCTCGCTTACTTTCTCCTGTGTGCTTCCTGGAATACTATTAAGCGACTGGCCCACACAGTCTCTCACAAATTAAACCTAAGTTTCACTTTATACA
>JAQVQI010000045.1 GCA_028701645.1 Candidatus Shapirobacteria bacterium | reverse complement strand
TGTTGATGAAAAAGATTGTAGAGAAATGTGGAACGGAAACTCATAGGGTTATCCAAAGTTACCAAATAGAAAACCCTGAGTATGGCTATTCAAAAATAGAGGCTTTTAGGCAAAATAAACCATTTTTGCATAGATTGAAAGACTTGGGAGAACAAAAAATACCGACTTTAATGATAATCAGTCCGGAGGGTCACCGAACCGACGGAGCTTTGATAAAAGCCGAAGAAGGAATGGTGGTTGGAGGTAGTCTGTTAGCTCCGACATTGTTTGTGCCAGTTGGGATTGAATATAGAGGTGAGATTAAAAAGGATGGTTTAAATTTATTTAAGAGAGTAAATTTGAATATTGGAGAAACTTATTTACTAGAACCTGACACTAATAATAAAGAAGTTTTTGGGGTTTTGATGAGGAATTTAGCCAATACCCTACCTGTTGAAATGAGGGGTTATTATCGAGAAAGTCTGACTGATGTGCCTAGAAGTAGATAATATTTTTTTAGTGACAAGGATATAATTAATTATGATATTTGGCGGAGTGGTGTCTTTTGTGGTAGTCTTGGTTGTTATATTTGTAATGTCGGTGCAAAATAACCACCAAAGGAGCGAAATGACAATAAAATTGCTTTATACCCTATTAATTGGAGTTTTTGTAGCGGTTTTTATTGGCGTGGGAATTGCCGCTTTTTATCCCGCGTTAAAATATCCTGAAGCACCAACCTCAATGAAATATGGGTTTACCGAACCGGAGAAAGACGGGGAAATTTCAGCAGAATATAAGGCTGAAATGGAAAAATATGATCAGGAACAAAAAGATTTTCAGATAAAATCACAAACATACAACAGAAACGTGTCGATTGTGGCATTAGTATTTTCGATTGTGATTGTGGTAATTAGTCTAACTCTGTTTAAAAAAATATATCTGATTGCCGACGGGCTACTTTTGGGTGGAGTACTAACCTTGTTATACAGTGTAATTCGTGGATTTGGGAGCGATGATAATATGTTTCGGTTTATAGTCGTGTCGGTAGGGCTGATAATTTCGTTGTTTTTGGGGTATGTAAAATTTATTGCACCGATGGAAAAGAAGTAACAGATTTGGGTCGATTTGACAATAGACGTATAATATAGTTAATGAAGAATATAGTCAGAACAGTTCTTTGTTTTGGATTATTTTTTATTTTAAGTATTGGAAAGACTAGGGCAATAGAGCCGTTGTACCAGGTTCAAATTGATAAAGAAATAAAAATTATACCAACTGCGGTTCCGACGATAGCGGTAATTAAACCAATTAAGGAAATTGAGCTGGATATTAAACCATTGGCAACGAAAACCCCGACTCCAGTGGTGGTAACTCAAATAATTACAGCGACTCCAAATCCGACGGCAACAACGACCGAAGACAAAATAGCGGAAACAGAAAAAATCTCTATTGAACCAAAAACAGAAGAAATAAAAGAAGAAACTAAAGTGGTTGAAACAGAAGATGAAGGGGTAAAAAATAAAAATTCTGACAAATTGTTTTGGATAATTATTGTTGGCTTATTGGTGTTGATATTGGCAATTCAGATATGGTCGACAAAAAGAGAAGAAGAAAGTCAGATGAAGAAATAAATTAAGTTGATAATCAAGTCCACTTTTGACAAGAAGATTTAAAATAATTTTACAATGACCATTCTTTGGGTTTAATTAACTGGTATCGTTTTTTGTCGATAATATACTTCATAGATTTTTTTGTAACATCAAAATGACCTAAACCGATAGCACTAAATAAGGCTAACAAGTTTTTGACGACTTCTTCATTTTCGGCCCATTTGGTATAGTATTTATCTTGGCCAGCCTCCTGCCACTGGCAACCAACAACATTATTAAAAAATGGTGATCGAAGTTGATCGGCAAATTTTTCAATAATAGGGTGATTTTCTCTAAGTTTGTCACCATTAAGATATTCTTGGTTGAGACTGTCTTGAACATGAACCCGGTTGGAGTTAGTAATTCCACTTTGGCAATCCTTAAAAAGACTTGAAACTTTTTCGGAGGTTAAACGAATTTCTGATCTAGCTTCTTGAAGTTGGCTAATTTCTGGTGACTGAGTTTCCATATTTGTATTTAATTATATCTTATATAAAAAATAATTTATATTAATGTTTAGATATTATAATTGTTTACTCAGTTTAGATTGTGTCTCCAAAAAATTGCCGTAATATTTTTGCCACCGCTGACAAGATTGATGGCTTTTTTTAATTCATATTGGCTAATAGTTTGGTCTAAAGGTTCCCTGTTGGGAATAACACCAGTGTAATATTTTTGGAGTACGGGAAGGGCGGTTGGATTGCCCAATTGACCTAAAGCCCAAATGGCAGAATTTCTAGCCCGAAAACCACGATTTTCATCTACCAATAGACTTGTTAAGCTTTCTGTACACGTACCACCATATTCTTTTTGGGCGTCAAAACATTTTGATTTTACATCAAAGCCGATCCAGGTACACATAATCACAAAAGTCAAAACAAAGACACTGAACCCCAGAACAGTAACAAAAAGAAACGATTGTTTAATCTTTTTAGAAATTTTCATTTGTTCTCCTTTGGTTGATATATAAAAATATCTTCAATTTTAACTTTAAAAAAATGAGCAATTTTAAAACTTAGAGTAATTGAGGGCAAATATCGGCTGCTTTCAATAGCAATTATGGTTTGGCGACTAACACCCAGATGGTTGGCTAGTTGCTCTTGGGTAAGGTTTTTGATGGCTCGAAATATTTTTAACTTATTCTTCATCTTGCTTGCCTCCAATTTTTTTTGACAAATATAAAAAGAAAAAAGAATAAAGAATGATTTGAAAAAGAGTTAGATAAGCAAAGATAACTCCCAGTGTTTCAAGAAATAAAAAGTCACCCTTGGAAAAAACAGGCAAGCCGCTGTGGGTAGGAATGAGCAAAAAGAAAGTAGTAATAGCCAAGGTGGGGGTAAAAATTGAATAGGTAAAATCGGTGGCTTTTTCTTGAATAGTAAGTTGCATTTCATCAACATAGTTTTGGTTGTTAGTATGGGCGAAAGAAAGAAAGACAATTCCAGTAAAAACGGTGATGATTGTCAATAAATAAAGTTTAAACAAAACAGAAACAAGAAGAATCGAAATTATAAAGAAAAAAGTGGCAAGGCGTATTTGTTTATATTTTTTGATACTCATAAACATATTGTAAATACTACTTTACAATATGTCAAGTATACTTGTCATTTTAAACCTTCGACTTTTGTTCGTTGTACCCGACTCTAATCCCCGCTTTTGAGCCAAACAAGTCTTATTTTATCTAAAATTAATCAGTATTTTATCCCCCTCTTTTTTATCTCTTCTAGAACCTTACCACCTAAAGCACGACAGTTACAATTTTTTGAATGTTCTAAATGCCAGTTAATTCTTTGATCCATGGTAGGATTTTTTGGCATTTTGTTGGCTAAATGTCATTCTTTGTTGATAGCCACGAGTTATAAATATTTTTGTAATTCTTTAATTTTTTGAGCTATTTTTTCTTTTTGATTATCACTTAATTTAGAACCATATTTGATGATAAACCTTTGAATCCTAGCGACTGCTTCAATGGTTTTTTCGACTGTTATTTCTAATTTTTTATCTATGCTTGGGTTAGTTGGTACCATAAGGTATTATACAAAAATTCGATATTACTGTTCATAAGGTAAAATTAATTGTGAAGAAAAAATGGCTAATCGGTTTTCTTTTAATTGCCGGAGCGGTGGTATATTTTTTGTTTAACAAAGAGGATATAGATATAAAACCTGTAAATAAAAACGAAAATGTATCGGTTGAAACGGCGGGTATTTTGGAAAAGATATATCCGGTTGCTGAATTTAAAGAAAGAATTACGAAAAAAAGTTTTGGTGATTTTATCTCTCCCAAAAACTCACCAATTCAACCAGAAAGATTTGCCGGGTTTCATACTGGAGTTGATATTGAATATGACGATGTCGAGGGGGATGTTTGGGTGGTGGCGGCGTGTGACGGAGAAATAGTGTTGCGAAGGTGGGTTTCTGGCTATGGTGGGACAATTGGATTAAAGTGTCAAATAAATAGTATTGATTATTATCTAATTTATGGACACTTGTCTACTAATAGTATTAATCAAAAGACGAAAGTGACAAAAGGAGAAAAATTGGCAATTTTAGGTAAAGGATTTAGTCAAGAGACTGATTATGAACGTAAACATTTACATTTTGGAATTAGTCAAAATTCACTAGACATAAGGGGTTATGTCCAAA
>JAQVQI010000044.1 GCA_028701645.1 Candidatus Shapirobacteria bacterium | reverse complement strand
AAAGAATACGAAAAATACCCCGAACTTAATCCAGAAAAGTTTAAAAATATTGGCGCCAAAGTTGTTTTTCAGTCTGGTAAAACCATCATTTACCAACTATAGTAAATCTACATGTCAGACATTTTAGAGGGTTTAAATCCAAAACAGAAAGAAGCAGTCACTTATATTGGCTCCCCATTACTTCTTTTGGCGGGTGCCGGATCCGGTAAAACTCGAGTTCTAACTCATCGTGCCGCTTATTTTATCCAACAAAAAATAGCTAAACCTTCCGAAATTTTACTTCTAACTTTTACTAACAAAGCAGCTGAAGAAATGAAACAGCGTATGGATAAGTTATTATCAAACCTGTCTGTCATATCGGACGACAAAGTAGGACCGTCCTCCAACAATGAGAGAAAGGCGGGCCTGCCCGCCAAGTCTGCAACAAAGGCGGGCCTGCCCGCCAAGTCTGCAACAAAGGCGGGCCTGCCCGCCAAGTCTGCAAAGCTGACGGCGGGAACCTTTCATTCATTTTGTTGTCGAGTTTTACGTCACGATGGTCACTATTTAGGTATTGACCCAAAATTTGTTATCTACGACTCATCTGACCAAGAAGCTTTAATCAAGTCGTCCCTTGCCGACCTTAATCTAAATTCAAAGGAATTCAAGCCTGCTAGTATTATGTATTTTATTGAAGCCGCCAAAAATTCTTTTCAAAGCCCTCGTGATATGATTTCTCAATCTCACGGATTTTTCCAAGAATACGCCAGTAAAATATATCAAGTTTATCAAAAAAAACTCGAAGAATATCAAGCCCTTGATTTTAATGACCTACTTTTTAAAACCGTCCAACTATTTATCGACTACCCCCAAGTATTAGAAAAATATCAAGACATTTATCGTTTTATTTTAGTTGATGAGTATCAAGACACCAACCAAATTCAGTATCTCTTGACCAAATTATTAGCTCAAAAATATCGTCAAATTACTGCTGTTGGTGATGCTTCTCAAGCCATTTATGGTTGGCGAGGTGCTGATTATAAAAACTTAATAAATTTTGTTAACGACTTTAAAGATACTAAAACTATAAATCTTGAACAAAACTATCGTTCAACCCAAATAATTTTAGATGCCGCCAATGCTGTCATTTCTAAAAATATTTCTCATCCAATTTTAAACTTGTTTACCGAAAAACAATCAACTGACAAAATTAAACTATTTGAAGCTAGTTCTGAAGTTTCAGAAGCTGAATTTATTGCTCAAAAAATAAAATTTATCCAAGACAATATGAGAATTCCTCTTCGAGATATTGCCGTTCTTTATCGAATGAACGCCCAATCTCGAGTTCTTGAAGAAGCATTTTTAAAATACAGTATTCCTTATGTTCTGATTGGCGGTACTCGATTTTATGAACGGGCCGAAGTTAAGGATATTTTGGCCATGATGCGGTTTACTGACAATCGGTCTGATAGAGTCTCTTTAGATAGAATTGGTAAAACATTCGGTAAGCGTCGGCTGGCAACTTTCTTAGAATTTTTAAAAAACTTTGATTTTTCTAGTCTAAATTCACTCGAAATTTTGGAATCTTTAATCACCAATTCGGGCTATCTTGATCGATATGATCCAAAAGATGAAGACGATCAAAAGAAGATTGAAAACATCAAAGAATTAAAGTCTGTCGCCTCAACCTTTCCTGTTCTTGACGATTTTTTGGAAAATATTACCCTAGTCCAACAAGAATATTCTCTTCAAGAAAAAAATAAGAAAAAAGAAAACCGAGACGGTGTTAGGCTTATGACTCTCCATGGGGCCAAGGGTTTGGAATTTGAAGTGGTCTTTTTGGTTGGTTTTGAAGAGGGAATTTTACCTCATTCTCGCTGTTTAATTGATGAAACCGAGGTTGAAGAAGAGCGTCGACTTTGTTATGTCGGTATCACTCGAGCTAAAGACTATTTATATATTTCTTATGCCACCCAACGTCTATATTTTGGTAAAAGTTCACTAAATGAACCAAGCCGATTTCTTGCCGATATCCCCGCAAATTTGGTAGAATTAGAAGAATCAATGGAAATTATAAAAGATTATCGCCACCGCCAAACCAATTCTGACGACGACCTTATCTACGATCCGGATATTTACTAATCCAAACAATCTATAAATATGTTTACAATAAAAATCTTAACCAACAAAGATAAAGAAATTTATGACTCGGTTATTATTCACCCAGTTCAAACATGGGATTGGGGAGAGTTCCAAAAATCTCAGGGACACTCCATCTACCGTTATGGAGTTTATGACAGCAAGGGTGACATAAAAACCGCTTTCACTGTTAGTTTCCATACTATTCCCAAAACAAAATATTCTATCGGTACTATTCTTCGCGGTCCCAAAATCACCGAAGAAATTTTAAAAACCGTTCGTAAAATTGCTCAAGATCAAAACGC
The DNA here is from genome assembly GCA_028701645.1 of Candidatus Shapirobacteria bacterium. Classification (GTDB taxonomy): domain Bacteria; phylum Patescibacteriota; class Microgenomatia; order UBA12405; family UBA12405; genus WARW01. The sequence goes on along the minus strand of JAQVQI010000044.1, from coordinate 1,941 downwards.
TATTTTTGTAAAATTCGAGCCAGATATTTCCAAAACTGAAGCTTCAATGAATTTCCCAAATTTATTAGTTTCACCTAAAGTTGCCTTTTATCCTCATACTTTCAAAGTTGATTTAACCAAAACAGAAGAAGAACTTTTGGTCAACATGCATCCCAAAACTCGTTACAACGTCAGAGTTGCTAATCGCTATGGGGTTGAAGTTAAAGAAGTTACTAATGATAAAGGTTTTGAAATTTATTTAAAGCTTCTTTTTGACACTACCAAACGCCAAGGTTTTTACCTTCACTCTCAAAAATATCATCGTGATTTATGGAAAATATTAAAAGAGACTGACATGCCTCATATTATGTTGGCCTCATACCAAGGTAAGGTTTTATCAGCTTTTATGTTGTTTAAACTGAAAGACCAATTATTTTATCCCTACGGTGCTTCACTTGATATTAATCGGGAAGTCATGGCCCCAACTTTAATGATGTGGGAGTCAAGTAAATTGGGTCAAAAAATGAAATGCACTACTTTTGATATGTGGGGCTGTCTTGGTCCTGATGCTACAGAAGGCGAAAATGGTTTTGGTTTTCATCGATTTAAGCAAGGATTCAATGGTCAACCGTTTGAATATGTCGGTACTTACGATTACGTGATCAATCCAACTCTCTATAAACTTTACAATCTAGTTGATAAATTGCGTTGGCAATTACTTCGTTTTAAAGCCAAAATTTTAAGAAAATAGGGTAAAATAGACTATGTCTTCAACCAAAATTTCTCTTGACCAGCTCCGACACATTGCCAAGTTAGCTAGACTCGAAATTAATCCCGACAAAGAAGATTATTTAGCCAAACAACTGTCTGAAACTGCTACTTACATTGATGTCTTAGGTGAACTTGATACTACAAATGTTGACCCAACCTATCAAACTAATCATCTCAAAAATATTACCAGAGACGATGTTGTTGGCGAATCTTTAACCCAAAGTGATGCCCTCTCTCAGTCCAAAGATACTTATAACGGTTATTTCAAAACTCAAGCTACTATCAAAAAATAATTATGGAATTAAATAAACTAAACTTAACCGATGCCGTTAAAGGTATTAAAGAAAAAAAATTTTCTTCAACCGAATTAGTCCAAGATTGTCTTTTAAAAATCGAACAACTCGAGCCAACTCTCAATGCTTTTGTTACCGTCAACAAAGACAATGCCTTAAATCAATCAAAAAATATTGATATTACCAAACCCTTAGCCGGAATTCCTATCGCTATCAAAGATAATTTTTGTATCAAAGGCATCCGCACTACCGCCTCAGCCAAATTATTAGATAAATATATTGCTCAATATACATCTACTGTAGTTCAAAAATTACTCGATGCTGGAGCTATTGTTATTGGTAAGACCAATATGGACGCTTGGGCTCACGGTTCTTCAACCGAAACTTCAGACTATGGTTCGACTAAAAATCCTTGGAATCCAAAACACCTTCCCGGTGGCTCATCGGGTGGTTCAGCGGCCTCTGTTGCTAGCGATGAAGTGATTACATCCATTGGTTCAGAAACTGCCGGATCAATTCGTCAACCTTCAGCCTGGTGCGGTACTGTTGGTCTAAAACCAACTTACGGGAGAGTCAGTCGCTATGGTGTTATTGCTATGGGATCATCTATGGATTGTCCTGGTCCTATCACCAAAACTGTTGATGATGCCGCTTTGCTTCTTTCCATAATTTCTGGTCATGACCCCAAAGATGCCACCAGTATCCCTCAAAAATCTTGGCAAATTCCATCGGGTATTAAAGATTTAAAAGGTCTAAAAATTGGTTTACCTAAAGCTTATTTTCCAAAACTTATGAAACTAGCTGTTAAAACGGCCGTTTTAAATGCTTGTGAGACTCTCAAAAAATTAGGTGCCCAAATTATCGAACTCGATGTTCTCGACCCAAAATATGCCATTGC
>JAQVQI010000012.1 GCA_028701645.1 Candidatus Shapirobacteria bacterium | reverse complement strand
AAAATATTTTTAACTTGATTATCAAATTCTTTTTCGTCAAGATTAATATTTTCTCCAACCATAATGACACTGCTCATTAGGTATAAACGCATAGCGTCGCCACCGTATTTTTGAAGAACCATTTTTGGATCAGGATAATTTTTGAAAAGCTTACTCATTTTTCGGCCATCATTTCCCATCATAGTGCCAGTAACGACACAATTCTTGAAACTTTCTGATTGAAATAAAGTGTTTGATAAAACATGGAGAGTATAAAACCAACCACGAGTTTGCCCGATATATTCGACGATATAATCTGATGGAAAACTTTTTTCGAAAAATTCTTTATTTTCGAAAGGATAGTGAAGTTGAGCGTATGGCATAGCTCCAGATTCAAACCAACAGTCGATTACTTCAGGGACACGATGAACTGCTTTACCACAACTATCACAAGTAATTGTTACTTCGTCAATTTCTGGTTTGTGAAGGTTGGTTATTTTTTTGCCCGATTTCGCCTCTAACTCGGCGATGCTTGAAGGAACAAATCTTTGTCCACAATCACATTCCCAGACAGGAATTGGGGAGGCCCAAAAACGAGATCGGGATAAACACCAGTCGGGCGCAGTTTCAATTCCTTGGCCAAATCGACCATTTTTGATATGTCCTGGTACCCAATTAATATTTTGGTTAGTAATACGCATTTGATCTTTAACATTTTGGACATTGAGAAACCAAGCGGTTTGAGATTTGTAAATTAAAGGAGTCCCACAGCGATAACAGAATGGATAGCTATGAATAACTTTTTCTTCTTTAAAAAGTAAATTTCGATTTTTTAAGTCTTCGATCACTAACGAGTCGGCTTTTTTAACAAAAAGATTGGCAAACTGAGACACTTTATTGATTATTTTTCCTTCATCGTCGACATGACTAATAATTGAAAGATTATTTTGTTTACCTAAAGTGGCATCGTCTTCACCAAAACCTGGGGCAATATGAACAATTCCAGTACCATCGGTCATAGAAACAAAATCAGCATGATAAATCTTGTAATCATTTTGAGTCGTCTCGAAATATTGATAAAGAGGTTCGTAGGTTAGGCCAAGTAATTCTTCTCCTTTAAATTCCTTTACTAGACTATATAGTTGATTGGCAAAAACAGTTTCAACCCTGGCTTTGGCTAAAATTATATTTTCATTGTTTAGATTTACTTCTGAATAGACTTCATCTTTATTAATAGCTAAGGCAAGATTGGCTGGAAGAGTCCAGGGGGTGGTAGTCCAGGCCAAAATATAAGCATTGCGATCTTTTAATTTAAATTTGATAAAAATTGCTGGATCTTCGACATCTTTGTAAGAATTATCCATAGCAATTTCAAAATTGGAAAGCGGAGTAGAACAACGAGGACAATATAAAGAAATTCGGTTTCCTTTGTAAATTAAATCTTTTTTATAAATCTCAGAAAATACCCACATAACACTTTCCATATAATTTAAGTCCATGGTTTTGTAGGAATGATCTAAATCAACCCATCGACCAATATGATCGATATACCAAGGCCATTCTTGGGAAACATTTTGAACATAAGAATAACAAGTGTCAATGTATTTTTTGATTCCAATAGATTCAATATCTTTTTTACTTTTTAAACCTAATTGTTCTTCAACTTTATTTTCGGCTGGAAGTCCGTGACAATCCCAACCCCAAACTCGACGAACTCGCTTACCTTTCATTGTCCAATAACGGGGGATGACATCTTTGGCGATACTGGAGAGCAAATGACCGTGATGGGGCATGCCGGTAATAAATGGAGGACCATCATAAAAACTATAAATATTCCCTTCTGGACGAGATTCAATTGATTTTTCAAAAATTTTTTGGTCTTTCCAAAATTTTATAGTTCCTTCTTCTTGCTCAGTAAAACTGATATTTTGGGGAATATCTTTAAATTTAGCCATAGTATATTTTAAGCTATCTTGAATAAAAAAAACAGAGGGGCGAAGATATTAAGTCTTATTTTTTAATTTTTTTTACGTAAAAAGGCTGGGATATCAAATTCATCGATGATATCAATACCGGCAGGAATGTCTTTATCTCCCAAAAATTTTTTGATTTCTTGATTTGAAATTTCTTTTGGAGAATTATCGACCTGAGAAGTTGAGGGCTGACTAACAGGAATACTCTCAATAATTGGTTTTTTTAAACTTTGATAAAAATGAGTTTTGGTATTATCAAATCCAGTAGCAATTACTGAAATTTTTATTTTCCCTTTTAATTCATTGTCTATGGTGGCTCCAAAAATAATATTAGCGTCTGGAGCAGCTCTCTCAGTAATATTTTTGGCAGCATCTTCAATTTCGGACATGGTTAGGTCTGGCCCGCCGGTAACATTTATTAGTACTCCTCTGGCTCCTTCAATTGTGGCCTCAACCAATGGAGAGTCAATTGCCGCTTCAATAGCTTTTTGGGCCCGGTTTTCACCTTCGGCTTCACCAACTCCCATTAGGGCAGAGCCAGCATTGCTCATAACAGATTTAATATCAGCAAAATCAAGGTTTATAAGACCAGGGACAGTAATTAAATCAGCAATAGCTTTGGTACCTTTGTTTAAAACAGAATCAGCAATTTTAAAAGCTTCGAGTAAAGTTGATTTGTCGGTAACAACTTCCATCACTTTTTGATTTGGAATTACTATCAAAGTATCAACATTGTTTCTAAGTTGAGAAATTCCTTCTTCTGCATTGGTCATTCGTCTGGTACCTTCAAAGAGAAACGGTTTGGTAACGACCGCGATAGTCAAAATACCGAGTTCTTTTTTGGCGATTTGAGCAATAATTGGAGCCGCTCCAGTACAGGTTCCTCCTCCCATACCACCAGTGATAAACACCATGTCAGTGCCGACTAAAACTTCTTTAATTCGTTCTCGCGATTCTTCAGCGGCTTTTTGCCCCATTTGAGGGTTACCACCAGCACCAAGACCTTTTGTCAGTTTCTCTCCAATTTGAATTTTGATGGTAGCCAGTGAATTTAATAGAGCTTGAGAGTCAGTATTGACCGAAACGAAATCAACACCATTAATACTTTCTTCGCTGATCATAGAATTGATGGCGTTGTTACCTCCCCCACCAACACCAATGACTTTTATTTTGGCAAATTGTCCAGCAAGAGTCTTTATTAATGCCATATTTTAGGGAAGAAACGAGGAAATAACCTTTTTAATTTTAGCAAAAGAATCTTTGATAGAGTAAGTGTTTTTTTTAGACGAAGAAAGACTGCTTATTTTATTGTCGTTGGCAAACATCAATAATCCGATAGAGCTACTAAAACTGGGATTGATAATATCGTCAATTATTCCACCGACTTTTGGAGGTGAAGCAATTCTTAATTGAAGAGGAATAATTTTTTCACACACCTCTTTAGTATTGATGGTTTGAGCTCCGCCACCAGTGAGAACTATCCCAGCTGGAATAGTTTGATGGAAACCGCTTTCTTCAATTTTTTGGTAGATTAAATGAAAAATTTCCTCGAGTCGAGGTTTAATAATGCCATTAATTGAAGTTTGGAGTGAAATTTTACGATTGTCATCTGATTTGATATCAAAACTAGATAACTCGACTTCGTCTTCATATTTTTTTTGGTCGGATATCTTGTTTAATTTTAATTTTATTTTTTCGGCATCTTCCAGAGAAAAACGCAATCCGATAGCCAGATCATTGGTGACATTTCCGGCTCCAATAGGGATAACTGAAGAAAATACCGGGGCTCCTTCATTAAAAATAGTGATAGTAGTAATACTTCCTCCAATATCAACCAAAGCAACACCTAATTCTTTTTCAGTTTCGGTTAGAGCAGATTTGGCAGTTGCCAGACCAGAATAAACTAATTGATCGATTTTAATTCCAATTTCTTCTAAACATTTTTTTAGGTTTTTTAGAGAAGGGCTGGAAGCTAAAATAATATGAGCTTCAACCTCAAGACGAACACCATTCATCCCAATAGGATCGACAACTCCCTCTTGGCCATCGACAGTATATCGGATGGGAATAATATGAATTATTTCTTTACCAGATGGGACAGCAATTGCTTTGGCGGCTTCAATTACTCGATCAATATCATTTTTGTCAATTTCAGCATTGGGGTTGCTGATAGCCACGACTCCGTGTGAGTTTATTGATTCTATGTGGGGTGCTGAAAGGCTTATTGAGGCTGAATTTATTTGAAATCCAGCCATTCTTTCGGCTGATTCGATACTAGAAACAATAGTTTGTGAAGCTTGTTCGATATTTACTATTTGGCCTTTACGAAATCCAAGCGAGGGGATGGAAGAAACAGCAATAATATTAAACTTTTCTCCACTTTCAGTGTATTGGCCAATAATGGTGGTAACTTTTGAAGTACCGATATCAATTCCGCTAATTATTTTTGAATGTGACATATGGATGTTTTGAACTTAAATCAACTAATTTAAGTTTTCCTTGATTCATTTTAACGGTTTTCACGACTTGTTGTAAAGTGGCGACTTGCCAAAAAGGATCTTTTTGAGTCGATAATAGTACCTTGATTGGATTTTCGTTGTACACAAAATAAAATTCAACTTCATTGTTAAAATCTCTAACCAAACGGTTTGAGATGGTTATTTTGGCTGTATTTATGGCTAAATCAAGGTTTTTATAAAAATTATTTTGAGTAGAAAAAGGGGTTTGGGTCGTTTTTATATTGGTCGAGTAGTTGTAAACAGAAAAAGTTAAGATTAATAAAAATAATAAGAGTATCGCTATTCTAAATAATTTCATTGATTAAGGAAAAAAATTTTTGATTTGGTCGATAATCTTTTGAGTTTGATGTTTTTTTAACATTTTTTAATATATCTAGTGATTCTAATAAAGATTTAGAAGTTAAGTTATTTTGATCAATAATAATTGTCTGTTGAGATAACTTTTTTTTGACAAAGAGAGCGTTTAATAGTTGTTCTCCTTGTTGGCTTTTAGGTAAAGGTATCAAAACTGATTTTTTATTAAAAGCAACAATCTCTTGAGTGGTATTAGCCCCAGAACGACTGACAAGAATATCTGAATGTTGAATAATCCAGGCAAAATCTTGGGTAGTAAAATAATCGGAAACATAATAATTTTTATATTTATTAGCCAATAATTTAAATTGAGGATAATCATTGCTACCGGTTTGGTGAATAATATTAAATTGACTAAGTTTTGGCAAAGTTTGTTTTAAAACTAAATTGATGGCGTGAGACCCTTGGTTGCCAGCGGTAATATAGACAAATGGTTTGTTAGTAAGTAGTTTATTAGTAATTAGCTTCGGGTTTTTTGGTTTTTGGAATAATTCATAGCGAAGCAGATTGCCAGTAACAGTAACTTTATTTTTAGGGAGTTGGTTAATTTGTTTTTGGTTTTCAAAAGAAAGGGCAACTTTGTTGACAAAACGACTATTGATTTTGGTAGTTAAACTATTGGTAAGAGTTTGTTCGTGAGTAATCGATTTAATTTTTAATAACCAACTGCTAATAATAACAGGGACAGAGACGTAACCACCAAAAGAAACGACAATATCAGGATTAATTTTTTTAACTAAAAAAAACGACTTAAAGATACCACTAATAGTTTTTGGGGTGCCTAAAATGGTGTTGGGGAGATACCGACGGTCATATTTACCACAGGGAATTGAGTGAAATTCGACACCCAGTGAAGGGATAATTTTGAATTCAATGGCAGATTGTTGGATATCGTTTGAATTAGATTCTCGGCCAATGTAATATATTTCCCAATTATTTTTTGAGTCTGATTTTAGCTGTCGGATTAGTTCGATGGCGGGAGTTAGATGAGTTCCGGTGATAATGATTTTTTTTATTACTTGAGTCATCACTAGAGTATATCAATATTGGGTGTTTTTTTTCGATATTACGTACCAATCCAATAGCGGTCATCAGAGTAAAAAGAGATGATCCTCCATAAGAGATAAAAGGCAGAGGCACACCGGTGAGTGGAATTATATTGGCAATAGCAGAAATGTTTATTAAACTTTGATAAGTAATCCAACAAGTTGTCCCGGAAACAATTAGAGCTAAAAAATTGTCGTTTTCGATTGATGAGGCTAACTTAATTAAATAGGTAATCAAAATCATATAAATAATTAAAATCAAAGAAACACCAACAAATCCTGTTTCTTCCCCGATTATGGCTAAAATTGAATCAGTAGAAATTTTGGGTAAAAATCGGTACTTTTGATCTGAATTTGCAAAGCCTTTTCCAAAAATACCCCCAGATGACAAAGATAAAATAATTTGGTTACTATGATAAGAAGTTGATTGGGTGGTTTGAGTCGGGTTTAAAAGAGTGTTTAATCTGGCTTTGCGGTACGGTGAACTATAAATAAGCCCTAAACTTAAGACGATAAGGGCGATACATAGTAAAAAAAGAGGCATAATCTTGCCGCCAGAAAGATAAAACATGGAGATAATAATTGCCGATACTAATATGGCGGTGCTTAAATTTGGCTCAAGTATTATCAAAATAAAAGGGACAACTAAATAAATTATTAGATTGGTAAAGTTACGTTTTGATTCAACAGAAAATAAAGAAGCAAAATAAATGACAGAAGTAAATTTTAAAAGTTCGCTTGGCTGAAAGCTAAAAGGTCCTAGATTTAGCCACCTAGAAGCGCCAAGAGCCTCATCGCTAAGCCCAGGAATTAAGACTAGAACTAAACAGATGATTGAAAATGTATACAATAAAAATGCAAATTTTTTGACTAAATTTAAGTTAATTTTGGAAGAAATATAATAAGAAATCAGACTAATTAAAACCCAAAAAATTTGTTTTTTTAGATAAAAATATTTATCCCCAATAGTATTATTGGCTTCGGTGAGAGAAGAAATAGAAATAAAGGTTAACCCAATAAAAATTAAAATAAAAATTAATTTAAATAAGGGAGACTTACTTTTGATCATTCAAGATTTTGATAATATCGGGTGAAAAACTAATTGGCTCTGTTTTTTGGCTGAAAATTGTAAAATCATTATATTTTTTGATGGTTTTTCCCGAAAGACTTTTGGTTGTAATTTCAGAACCAATGATTTTTTGATTGGAAAATCTTTTTTGTTCTTGGGATAAGTCGAAAGAATAATCAAGATCTAAAAATTGGAGTAAGTGGAGTAAAAATAATGAAGTAATTTTAAGATTTGTTTCTATTTGGTGATAAAAAGCAAAGGAGGCGGTTAGTCGAGGATTGCATTCTAATAGATAAACTTTATCTTTGCTGACCATAAAATCAAGGCCAAAAAAACCCTTATAGCCCATTTGGATTAAAATGTCAGAAAAATCTTGAGTTATTTTTTTAACTTTATTTTGAATATTTTTAGGAGCTAAAGACGGCCATTGACGACCAATAGTAGTAAAGGGGTTATTAGTAAAAGGTTTAACCCCGGTGTATTGCAGAGCGGGTGGGCTTTGAATTAGTTCTTTTGAAGTAAGACAGCAATTATTTAAAAGCGAATAGCCGTTAACAAAAGGAGAAAATTTAACCATAGAATCAATTGGAATCTTATTTTTTATATCGGTCCAGTTGTCAGCAGAAAAGGTACTTTTCCCAGCCCAACCAAAAGGTGATTGGACTACTAACAAAGACTGGTATTTTTTTTGATATTTTAAGAAATTATCTTGATTAAAATAGTCAGTGGTCGATGGTATTTGAGGTAGATTATGTTTCTGACAGAGATGCAAAAAATTTATTTTATCTTCTAGAATCCGATTTAGTTGGTGTTTATTTGAGGCACAAATCCAACTATTTTGACGACATAAAAAATCAATTTTAGCTGAAGGCTTAAAAGGGACAATAACAACTTGCCTATCAGCTGAAGTTTTATTTATATATTCAATAGTTTTTGGATGAGATAAAAGCTTACCACTATTGGCTGGGCTTAATTTTGTACCGGTAGATTCTAGACAAAAATAAGGTAAATTATGGTGTTTTAATATATCAAATCGGACACTGTCGTAGGCATAAATTGAGTGAAAGTTTTTTAATTGAGGGATAATAATGTCCAGAGAATTGTCGACAACTAAAAAATAAAAAACATATTTTGATTGGTTGATGAGTTGAAAAATGTCCATATTATCTTTTGGATCCGGTTAATAAAATAACTGGATATTTACCGACTGAATAATTATTTTTAACTGCTTTTTGATATCCAGCCAAACAGAGAGCCCCTTCTAAAGAAGTGACGATATTCTTTGATTCTAAAAAATGGTTTGCTAAAACAATGGCTTCGTTTTGGATGGTAAAAGCAAAACCTTGACTGTTTTTGATAGTTTCAATTATTTGTTTTTTTTGAGGTAAATACTTGACCGAAAGAGCATCGGTGATTAGGCGATTTTCTTTTTGATAATCTTGATCAAAAAGACTACTAATTGGACAGTTGGCCGCTGATTGAATTCCAAAAATAGGGATATTGGCCGGTATTTTTTGGGAAATGCCCAAGAGAGTTGTCCCGCTACCAATAGGGACAAAAATACTGGTTACATGGGATAATTGATTTTGAATCTCTTCTGAAATTTGTTGATAACCAACAAGAGAGACTGGATCGGTTGATTGCCTGAGTAAATAAGCATTGTTTGTCTTGGCGTATTTGATGGCACTGCTAATGGGTTTTAGCGATAAAATTATTTCTGAAGGAAATTGTTTTAAAACTGCTAATTTTTGAGGTGAAACATTTGGAGATAAAAATATTGTTAGTTCAACCTGTTTTTGTTGACAAAAATAAGCAGCGGAGATGGCGGCGTTGCCGGTACTAGAAATAACCGCTTGAGAAAACCCATTTTTTTTAAGTTTTTCAATTTGGAGAGGAATTACTCGGTCTTTGGTTGATCCAGTAATGTTTTTGTCTTCTCTTTTTAAATACAAATTGTCTAATTTAATTAACGGAGTATTTGTCATATAATTGGTTTCAATAGTTTGATTATATATTTTTTATACTAAATATGACAGAAATAAATAAAATTTTATGTCCCGACTGCAAAGCTGAAATAAAACCGATTGAAGGCATGATGGTTGGTGATATTTTAGAATGCGATGAATGTGGCACCGAAGTTGAGATCTTGTCGGTTGATCCTTTGGAATTTAGAGAATTAATTGAAGAAAAATAACCGATATATTCCCTGATTATCAAATGAAGGATCGGTTAAGTCAAAATTACCCAGACTAACTTTTCGGTTTTTGCGACTACTATCAACGTAATAGACAATATTGTCTTTCTTTTCAATAATAAAAAGGACATGGTGGCCGTTTTTTTGACGAACCAAATCCCCTGTTTTAATATCATTAGGGTTCTTGATTTCTTGAGATAATTTGTTTGAAGTTAAAATATCGGCTGATGTTTTACGAATGTCTATTTTAAGTTTTTTATTAATTAATTTTCCATAAAAAATTAATAGATTAGAGACTAAACCGCTACAATCAATCCCTAAGTGGTGTTTTTTTTGAAAATTATAAAGCTGAGACGGAGTAAGACTTTTTAAGTCAATTTTTTCTTGTTTGGCAGTCTTTTCGGTTTCAGAAAATATTTGTTGCCAATTGCCTTTGGCACCTAAAAATTTTTCGCCAACTACTTTGCCTTCACTAAGGGTATTAATCATATAAGGTATACCTAAATAATGATCAATTTCTTGTTTAAGTTTTTTTAGTTGAGGCCCAACCATAATCCAAAAATTGCTAATATAATTCCGGCAAGCCAAGCTCTGGTGACGATTTTTGGTTCTTCCCAGCCAATACTTTGAAGTGTTAGGTGAAAAGGAGCCGCGGGAAATATTTTTTTCTTGAAATATTTTTTACTAAAAATTTGAAGTGCACTACTCATACCTTCAAGGATAAAAGGAGAACCGACGATTATTAATGGAACAACTTTTCCTAAAAGTAAGGCTATAACGGCAAATGTTGCTCCAAAAGACAACGCACCAACGTCCCCTAGCCAAATTCTGGCGGGATAAACATTGAAATACAAAAAAGCAATCAAGGCTCCAATCCAAAGTGCTAAAAAAATAGAAATTGGGGTGTCAAGCGAACTGTTAGATAAAAACCAAAAAGCAAAAAGAGCAATCATAAGAAGGCCAGAAGACAGGCCGTCTAACCCGTCGGTGATATTAAAGAAATTAGCAAAACCAGTAATAATTAAAACTGAGATGGGAATAAAAAACCAACCCAAATGTATTGCTCCAAGAAAAGGAACGTAAATAAAATCGATTCCAAGTTTAAGGTAAATTAAAAGCGAAATAATTGTGGCCAAAAATATTTGTAATAAAAATTTATGAATCATCCTCAGGCCAAAAAAACCTGTTCGTTTAAATCCAAAAAATTTATAAATATCGTCGTAAAGCCCAAGTACTCCAAAACTTATAAAAGTAAAAAATAAAACAAAAATTTCATTATTAATTTGATAGTTTGATGAAATAAATATTTTGCTAAATTTTAAAACAGGAAAAAGGACAATAAAAAGAATACAAACGGAAAGGATGACTAATAATCCCCCACCGACTGGGGTCCCGGTTTTGATATTATGAAATTTATCAAAAATTGGGGTTTTTTGATTTTGAAAGTCAGTAGTTTTTTGAAGTTGTCGCTGGAATTTTAATTTGTACAACAAGTCGATAAAAGGAACCACTAAAACACTGGTAATTAAAAAAGCAAATAGTAGGAAACCTAAATATAAATGGATCATGTTTTTATATAATCAATATTGGCACCAAGAGATCGAAGTCTTTCGGCTAGTTTTTCATAGCCTCTTTCGATGTATTCTACCCCATCAATAGTAGAAACGCCTTCGGCAGTTAGAGCTGCAAGTGTGGTTGAGGCTCCAGCTCGTAAATCGTTAATAATAAAATTTGAAGGTTTTAATTTTGTTGGTCCATAAATTTTAACACCATGAAAAAATTCTTGACGATCGCTTTCGGGGTTAAACTGATAGTAAGTGCTGGGATTATCGACAATTGGGTTAAAATAAGTCGCTTTTACTCCCATTTTTTTTAGGTTTTCAATATGTTGGAATCGAGAAGGATAAACTTTTTCAATAATAGTACTGCAACCAACTGTTTGAGTGAGTAAGACAGAAAAAATTGCCTGCCAATCGGTCATAAATTCTGGTTCTGGCCCGGTTTCAATATCAATATTTTTTAAATTTTTAACCCATGAAATGGTAACTTCGTCTTTACCAGGAATTATTTTAGCTCCCATTTTTTCAATAACATTTATAAATGTTTCAACTATTTTTGGGTCAATTCTTAAGATGTTTATCGACCCTTTGGTGGCAAGAGCAGCACAAGCAAAGGTGACGATTTCGTTTCGGTCGCAAATTATTTGATGTTGAGTGCTATGGAGATGATTAACTCCATTTATAATAATCTTTTTTGGATCAATTGAGTCGCGAATAATTTGGGCCCCCATAGAGTTGAGCATTACAATTAAATCGTCAATCTCAGGTTCTTGTGAGGCATTTTCAAAAACTGTTTCACCCTGGGTAAGGGCCGCCGTCATAATAACAGTTTCGGTGACAGTGTGTGCTGGTTTGTTAAAAATATAATGTGTGTTTTTTATTTTATCAGTCTCAAAAGTGATTTCTGAATCAGTTACAGTTGTTTTTATCCCCATGGTTTGGTAACAATCGAAAAGACGATCTAGTGGCCTAGCTCCGAGCTTGTCTCCCCCTGGAGTAGGGACAATTGCTTTACCAGTTCTGGCTAATAGTGGTGCGGCAAACATAAAAGAAGCCCGTGATTTTTCACCGGTGCCGACGGGGACAACTGAATTGGTAATTTTTGGGGTGGTAATCTCAATACAATGTTCACCGCAATATCCAATATCACTTCCTAGACTTTTGGCTATACTTTCGGTAATTTTTATATCTGAAATATTGGGGACATTGGTTAGTTGAACTGTTTCGTCTGAAAGTAAGGAGGCAATTATTTGCTTAAAACTGGCATTTTTTGCGCCTCTAATTGATACTTCGCCATTTAGTTGTTTACCACCGGTGATTATATAACGAGACATAAATTAGTTTAGTAGTTTATTAGATTAATAGTAAATTAGCAAAAAATTAATTTATAAAAATAATAAAGTTATAAGATAAGGTTAACACTATTTGTAAATATTGATAATCGATTTAAAAATACGATTATTATCAAAACCCCCGGAGCTCATATAGACTAAGATGTCGTTTGACATAAGATTATGTTTATAATACTCGATAATTTGTTTCTTGAGTGGAAGATAAATTAATTTAGACTTTAAAATTAATTTATAATCACTGGCAGTAGTACGATCTTTTTTGTTAATTTTAGGATTATATTTAAGTGGTCCAAGAATAATTTCATCTGCTGGTTTAAAAGCATCGTCTAGCCCCTGAAGACTATTTTTGTATTGATTAAAGCTGGCGTGGGCTAAATACAAAACTTTTATTTTTTTGTTTGGATAATGATTTTTTAGGGCTAAAAGGGTTGATTTAATTCTGGTGGTTGACTGGGCAAAATCGTCAAAAAAAAGAATGTTTTTATGATTGGCGACTAACTCCAGACGTCTTTTAACTCCCCTAAACGAAAAAACAGCTTTTTGAATATAATTTTTTTTAATTTTTAAAGAATCACAAAGAGCTACTGCTGCTAAAATATTTTCAAAATTAAATTGGCCAATAAGTTGAGTGTCGACTTTTATTAATCCTGTGGGAGTATTAATGATTAAAGTAGTAAAGTTGTTTTTAATATTTATTTTATCGATAAAATAATCCGACTGGGGTGAATTATAAGTGACAACTTCGGCTTGGGAGAAATCACTGAGTTTTTGAGCTGAAACACTTTGATTGTTGATGACTAATAAGCCGTCTTTAGGTAGCATTTGGATAAATTTTTTAAAAGTATTAAAATTTTTGGAGGCTGAAGAGTAGCAGTCTTTGTGCTCCCAGTCGGCACTGGTTAATATGACATATTTAGGTTTATAACTTAAAAATTTAGCTTGTTTGTCTAGTCCGTGGATAGATTCATCCCCTTCAATAACGGAATAGTCGGATGTCGAAAAAGAAATAGCTGGGTATTTGTTTTTTGGTTCTCCCCCAAACATATATGAAGGTTTTTTTTGGGCTTGAAGAAAAATCCAACTAACCAAACTACTAATAGTGGTTTTTCCAAAACTACCAGCAATAACTATAGACTCTTTTTTAACTAAATTTTGAGAAATGTATTGAGTGGCCGAAAGATATGGTATTTTTATTTTTTTAATTTTTATAAATTCGTTTTTTGTTGTTTCAAATGACTTGTATGAAGAGCCAATAATGCAGAGGTCAATATCTGGAGTGATGTCGTATAAATTAATTTTTATTTTGGCTTTTTTTAGTACAGTGCTAATTGGAGGATAGATTTTATCTTGATCAGATCCAGATATCTGATGTCCTTGTTTCTTTAGACTCACCGCCAGCGGGGCGGTCATGGTTCCGGCTATTCCTAGGATGTGAATACGCATATGTTAGTAAATAGCTATTAGTAAATAGTAAGTAGTAAAATTATTTGTCATATTTAACCCAGTTGTTGGAGGAGAAATATTCAAACCCAGGCATGTTACGTTTGTAATAGCCGGTCTCATTTGAAAACCGTCCCAAGTAACAAAAACCTAGCCCTTTTTCATGACTATCAATAATAGTTTGAAGTACCAAACGAATTGGTAAATTGCCATGACAGTATTGTGGGTTATAAAAAACATAAGCAATATGGCTGATATTTTTTGAAAAATAACAAACAGAATAAGCAACTGTTTGCCCCTTGTCGTTTGTCCAAATATATAATCGATTAAAAATATGGTTAGTAAATATAAGTTTTGTAGAACTAATCGGGAAATCCCAGCCGAGTTCTTTTACCCAAGAAAAAATTTCTTTTTGAATTTGATGGCTAAAAATAAAATCTTTTAGATCAATTACTTTTGAACAAAAATCATCTGTTTTATTCAAAATACGTCTGTTTTCAGAACTAATTTGAAAATTTGACAAATTAGATCGACAACTAGTATCTTGGTACCAAAAGTCAGGATTATTTCTTTGGGGCAACAAACCTAGGGAATAATTTTCTTCAATAGTATTGGTATTTTTAAGATTGTATTGGGGCATATTATTGAGGTAGACGATTTCTAAAGGCAGTTCTAAAAGCTTCGGCTTCAGACCAGGGATATTCGATATTTCCATGAAGAATGGTATTTTCGTGTCCTTTGCCACAAGCAACAATAGTATCGTCAGCTTGAGCAATTTTTATAGCTAAATTAAAAGCATCTTGACGATTAAAAATATTAAAGTAGACAAATTCGCGGTTATTTTTAACTTGATTTTTTATATGGGTTAAAGAAAGACTCTGGTCTATTTGAGTAAATTTTTTATCAATTCCTGAGACTATTTGTTGATTGATATCTTCAATTTTTTCATTTCGAGTGTCGTCGGAGGTAATAAAAGCAACATCGGCTGTTTGAGAGACAATTTTACCCATTTCGGGTCGTTTACTTTTGTCTCGGCCGCCAGTAGCTCCAAAAATAACGATAAGCTTGCCCTTGGTAATTTGTTTTAACGAAGAAAGGGTATTTTTTAAGGCATTTGGGGTGTGAGCAAAATCAATAATAGATTTAAATCCAAAGGTGTTTTTGATTTCTTCCCGACGGCCTTTTGTACTGGGAAAATCTTTTATGGTCTCGATTAAAAATTTTGGATCTATATTTAATTCTTTGATAATGGCTAGTGTAGTTAAAATATTGTAGATTTGATAATAGTAGTTGCTATTAGTAGTAAAAGAAAGTTGTCCAACAGTAAACTTTAAAAATAATTTAGAAATTTTGATGTTAGTTGCTTGAAGGTCAGATTTTTTAGTAATGCCATAAGTTGAATATTTTGTTTTAAGATGTTTTTTTAAATAATCAAAACTATCATCGTCTCGATTTAAAATAGAAAATTCAGATTGATTAAATATCTTCGATTTGGCGGCTAAATAGTTTTCAGAATTATGAAAATAATCTAAGTGCTCATGGGAAAAATTAGTAATAGCCGCAACTTTAAAAATACAACCATTAAAACGATATTGATCTAGAGCATGAGCAGTAACCTCACAGACAACATGAGTAACTCCGGCTTCAATCATTTGGCAAAAAATTTTGTTAATTATTGAAGGGTCAGGACTGGTGGTGTGAAGGCCGGTATCAATTTCTTTGTCGCCATATTTGGCCCCTATAGTAGTGATCACTCCAGCATTAATCCCCGACTTTCTTAGAGTTTCATAAAGTAAAATAGAGGTAGTTGTTTTGCCGTCGGTTCCAGTGATCCCAATTAAAGTTAGTTTTTTTGAAGGGAATTTATAGTAGTAATTGTAAAAAATACTTTTGGGGAGATGAATAAACAAATTCTTAATTTTTTGTATCATTTATTATCGTAATTATAGCAAAAAGTAAATTTTAGCAGCTAACTCAAACCAGATTGGGGCGGCAGTGCTTGATCCCCAGGCTGATGATTTGGGATTGTTTATGGTGACAATCATGGTAAATTTTGGCTTATCACAAGGAGCAAACCCAATATATGAGCCAATAGTGGCTGAGTCAGTGTAATTACCTTTTACAGCAACTTGGGCTGTCCCGCTTTTGCCACAGATTTCAATATCTTTTGGTTTTAGACTAGAGACAACACTATTGTTGACAGCATATTTTAAAATTGACTTGATTTCATCAATAGATTTTTGGGAAAAAACTTGAGTGTTTTGAAGAGTTTTTGGGTAGCTGATTTGGTCTAAATCATTTTTAAAATAATCGACAACTTTGGGAGAAACTAAAACACCGTCGTTGGCAATAGTGTTAAAGGCTTGTAGCATATTAATTTGAGTCACTACAATCCCCTGGCCAAAAGAAGCAGTGGCAATATCAATTTCTGGCCAACTAGTTTTTATGGTAGGTTTTGATTCTCCTTGTAAATCTATCCCCGTTTTTTTATTTAATCCAAGTTTTTGATAATAATCTAAAAATTTTTTTAAACCAAGATTTGACATAATATTACTCATGCCTATATTGTCAGAGTTTTTGATAATCTCTTTTAGATCGGAATTTGGATGTGTAGTGTTGTCCCAATTGTTGATTGTAAATGCCCCAATCGATAACGGACGATCGCAATTTGGACAAATATAGTCGTTTTTAATAGATTGACTGTCTAGAGCCATAGTGACAACCAGTGGTTTAAAAATAGACCCTGGTTCGAAAAGATTGGCAATATTTGGATTTTTTGAAGGATCAATAGTAGCCGATGATGTCGACACAGCGCTAGTCATGGCTAAAATACGACCAGTATTAGTTTCCATGATAGTAATCATGCCCGAATCAGCTTGATATTTTTGAATTCCTTCATTAAGTATTTTTTCTGTTTGATATTGAATACTACGATTAATAGAGCTGTATATATTTAGGCCATTAGTCGAATTGGAGTTCCAACTTTTTTTGGTTAATATAGTTTTGCCAGTAGCATCTTGAGGTGACCAAATAAAACCAGTTTTTCCTTGTAGTTGCTTGTTGTAGTAAGCTTCAATTCCGCCGTAACCAATGTTTTGACCTTGTGAATTGTGAGCAACAAAACCAAGTAAATTAGATGCTAGCGATTTTTCGGGATAATAACGATTTTCAACCAAGTCGACAATCACTCCATCAATATTATTTAGTTTGTTTTTTTCTTCAAGGCTAAATATAGTATTAAGATCGATCCATAGTTGTTGGGAATTATTTTTAAATTTAGTCAAAAGAGTTTCGTTTTCTTTTTGAAAATTTGGATGAATCGACTCAAGTTGGTTTAGAATAATATCAATGTCTTGAGTTAAATTTGGTTTGTATAAAGATATTTTGTAGCCATAGTCATTGATAACAAAAGGAAAATCATCTGAAGAATATATATCTCCTCTAGTAGGGGTGTCTTTTTCAAGCTTATATATTTGACTTAGTGCCTGGGTTTTAAGTTGGGGACTTTTGATAACTTGCCAATAAAAAAACCGAGAAATTAGGACTAAAAAAAAACCTAAGAATGAAATCAATAATATTTGGTATCTTTGTTTCATCCTAATAATTAGGAATAATAATAGATTTAGAAATTGGGCTGAGGGTGGCTGATGGAGAACCTTCTTGATAATGTTGAATAGAAGTTAGATCGGCTAATTCTTTTTTTGTTGAGGCAATTTCCATGTTTAATTTTTGATAATTTTGTTTGTATTCATCAAGCTGATTATTTTGATTAACAATGTTACTTGAATAATAAAAAGAAAAAATTATTTGAACAATAATACTTGCAAAAGTCAAAATAGTTAGAGTCTTAGACATGATAATATTCTATACGATTTTGTAAGTTCTTAGAATGGCAGATCGAGAAAGTGGGTTTTTTTTAATTTCAGCAAATGAAGGCCTAATCGATTTTTGACTAATTATTTTGGTTTTATTTTTGGAAATAAATTGTTTAACAATTCGGTCTTCGCCTGAGTGAAAAGTAATTATGGCGACAGAACCGCCTGGTTTGACAACTTCAAGACTTAAATTTAAAAGTTTATTTAAATTTTCGTACTCGTGATTAACATAAATCCTTAGGCTTAAAAATATTTTTGTACTGGGATCAATTTTGCTATGGAGATGTTTGTTTTTGTAATAATCTCTAATAATTTGAGCCAGCCTTGTGGCTGTTTTTATCGGCTCTTTTTGTCTTTGTTTGATGATTTGTAAAATCAGTGGTTTACTTTGTAACTCTTGGCCTATTTTGGTAAATATTTCGTATAGTTGATCAAAGGAATAAGTATTGATGACTTCTTCGGCGGTAATAGATTTTGAACTACGATTAAGACGCATATCAAGAGAGAGTTGGTCATTAAAAGAAAATCCCCTGTCTTGACCTGTTTGTTGGTTTTGACTTAAACCTAAATCGGCCAATAATCCGTCAATCTTGTCAATATTTTGTTT
>JAQVQI010000011.1:5753-18292 GCA_028701645.1 Candidatus Shapirobacteria bacterium | reverse complement strand
TGGAGGTATCTTTAATATGAAAAATAATGCTTTTTTTAAAATGCCAGAAACAGTGTTTGGAATTAGTGGTAGTTTGATTAAACTATTTCTACCACCTTTTGCTTTGATTGTGTTTTTTATTACAAGTTTGGGATGGTTAATTTTGCCAAAAATTGAATCGATAAAGTCTTTAAAATCATCATCTGAAAAAATAAAATCTCAAACAAAATCAACTGAAGAAAAAAGAAATTATTTGTTATCTGTTGACCAAGAACAACTTAAACAGGATTCTGATTACCTATCAAGCGCAGTTTTAAAAGAAAAAAACTCTTATTTATTATTGGGAGTAATTGGAGAGATCACAGAAAAATATGGATACGGTATCAGTAGTTTTACTTTGAGTGTTGAAGATTTAAAAAACACATCAAATTCCTTAAAACTTGCAGATAAAAGTATAGCCACCAAAATGCCTCTAAATATTGAAGTTAGTGGACCGGCTGATAAATTTATTGATTTAATAAAAAACCTAGAAAACAGCTTGCCTATTTTGTTTATAGATAATCTAGAAACAAGCCAACAGTCTAATAATATTACTATCAAAATGATGATTTCTTCCTATTATTTAGCTGATAAAATCGATGTTGAATCAGAAAATTTATCATTAACTGATTTAAAATTATCCAAAGAAGAGTCTGATTTGTTGTCAAAAATTAGCCGTTTTGAAAAAACTGATGGGTTGAGTCAAATTGACAGTTCTGCTGAGGGTGTATATAAGGAATACGATCGAGACAATCCTTTTTAGGGTAATTTATTCTTTTATTTTGACGATAAATCGACTTTGAGGAAAAGACAAGCTCAAAATTGTTCTGATTGATTTAATTATTTTACCTTCTTTCCCAATAATTTTTCCGATTACTTCTTTTGGAGCAATAATATCTAAGATTTCTATTCCGTTTTCAATATTACTTTCGACAGTTACTTTATCTTCAGTTGAAGTTATGCCGGTAAGAATGTATTGAAGAGTATCTTTTAGAGAATTCATAAATTAGTTTAAAGTTATAAAGTTTGTAAAGTTATAAAGCCAAAAAAAAATTATTCGGTTTTGGGTTCTTCGGCTGAGACTTCTTCTGTTTTTACAGATTCAACCGTTTCATTGTCAACTTTTTCTTCTACCGGAGCAGTCTCTGTCTTAGTTTCTTCTTTTTGGACCTTTTCTTCTTTTTTTACTTTTATTTTTTTTGGGTATTTATCAGGATTTAATAGTTTATCAACACCAGTAGTAAGTTGAGCGCCTTTTTTTTGCCAATCAGCTAATTTTTCTTTGTTTACAGAAAGTGTTTTTGTTTGGGGGGTGTAAAAACCCAAATCGTCAATAAATTTGCCATCAAATTTACTTCTATCTTCGGCAATAACAATACGATAGGTAATTTGATGTTTTTTACCACGAGGTAATAGTTTAACTTTTATCATAATGTATAGGATTATATCGTATTTAGTAGAAAGTAGAAAGTAGAAAGTTAATTTTTATTATTAAGGATTTTGGTGGCAATCAAGGAAGCGGCTTCTTGGGCTTTTTGTTTTGAATTCCCTTCTCCTTTGGCAATCAATTTATCGCCTAGATAAACACCAACTTCAAATTTTTTTTGATGATCAGGGCCGAACTCAGAAATAGTTTTATATTGAGGAGTTATTCCTTGTTGAGATTGGGCAATTTCTTGAAAAATACTTTTAGGGTCTTTGTAAATCTTTTGAGCTGAGAACTGAGTAATGCTAGAAGTTAAATGAAGATCGAGAAATTTAAAAACCGAATTTACTCCTCCATCTAAATATACTGCCCCAATAATTGCCTCAAAAGTATCGGCTAATATTGAATTATTTTGACGACCGTTATGATTTTCTTCCCCATGAGACAAAAAAATAAATTTACCGAGATTAAAGCCAAGTGATACTTTAGCAAGGTTATCGGTACAAACGATAAGAGCTCTAAGGTTGGTTAATTTCCCTTCGTCAAATTTTTTAAAAAGATTAAAAAGACGATCAGAAACCCAAAGTTCTAAGACAGCATCTCCTAAAAATTCATATCTTTCGTTAGATTCGGTAAATTCTTTATGTTCATTTAGTGACGATCGGTGAATTAAGGCTTGATTTAGATGGTCAATATTAGTAAATTTGTAACCAATTAATTGTTGAATTTCGTCAAATAGTTGTTTCATTTTTTTTGAGAGCGGCGCCAATTACTCCGTTGATAAAACTGGAACTAGTGTCGGTTCCGTATTCTTTGGCAATTTCTATAACCTCATCGATAACTACTTTGGTTGGATTTTTTTTGTAATATAATAATTCCCAAAAAGCATAACGAAGAATACTTAAATCAACTCGGTTAATTTTGTCGATGGGCCATTTTGGAGCATTTGTTTGAATAATTTCGTCTATTTTTGGGATTATTTTGATTATTTTTGAAGTATCTTCGGTTGCTGGAGAGCTGTTTCCACAACTCCA
Organism: Candidatus Shapirobacteria bacterium; assembly: GCA_028701645.1. Taxonomy (GTDB): domain Bacteria; phylum Patescibacteriota; class Microgenomatia; order UBA12405; family UBA12405; genus WARW01. The sequence continues at coordinate 15,814 of JAQVQI010000011.1, read as the reverse complement.
GGCAAAAAGAGCTTGAATATTGGCAATTCTTTTTAGATGGCGGGGGTCAAATTTGTTTTTCACTGTTTACAGTTAGGACACTGAAAACCAGCCATTTTTGGTTGGCCGCAATTTTTACAAACGATAGGTTTAATTAATTTAGGCCCAGAATCGGCGGCTCGGCGGCGGCCTTGTCGGCGACTAGATGGCCAATGTTTTGGTAATGCTGTCATATGGAGTATTCTATCAGAAATTTATTAAAAAGTGAGAAGAGTAAATTTAATTACTAATTATGTTTTTTTGAAAAGAAATCTATAAAAACGTTGCAATAAGCGACAGTATAGGTTAGTTGAGATAAGTTTTTAAATAATATATCTTTGCTATAAAGATAACCATTGTTTTCATTTATATTTTCATCAATATAAAATTGATTTAATAATTTGGAATAAAGAATATTGGGGTTTTGGTTTGGGCTATTAAATAATTTAATTTCAAAAAGTGTGCGACAAATAGTCGTTGATACATATTTAATTTTTGGAATTAACATTTCAGGTAAATATTTTTTAATTAAATCAATTTCCTTTTTTATGGCCATTTTTTCTAAAATATAAGAATTGGGTTGAGTATATGAATCTTTTTGAAAAATTTTGATCATTAAATCTATATGGCCGATTTCATGAAGAAAGTCTACTACTTGATGGTTTAATGTAATATTTTTATTGATGTTAATTTTAAAAGTGTCTGTTTCTTTTATATATTCAGAGCTTGAGGAATCAGATAAACTTATCTTAATTTTATTGTTGTGTTTTTTAAAAAAAGGATACTTTTTGGAAAAAATTTTTACAAATTCATTAAAATCTTTATATGGTAACTGTTCTGATTGACATACAAAACAAATATTTGATAATTGGGATTTTGGGAAAATTGATTTGTCAAAATATTTTTTTGACTTTAAGACGAATAAATTAATGTTTTTTAGAAATAATTGATATTCAGTTTGTGATATATGTTCATTCTTTAATCTCATATCGAGATACGATTTATATCCCCTATTTTTGGCAAAAATATTTTTTTCTTTAATTACTTTTATAAAATCTTGAGTGGCTAAAACCAATGTGGATTTATTTGTCTTTGGTGATAATTGCTGGTAACTTTCTTTTTGAAAAAAATGGATTGCTTCTTTTAGATCTTCGGGGGGATTATTGATTTTAATTGTTTTTAAACTTTTAGTGGCAATATCATGAGAAATTTCTTGATTTATCCAAATTGAAATATAAGCTTTTTGGCTACAAAATTTTGGTGTTGGTAGTTTTGAAAAATTTATGTTAGCTTTTAAGATTTGATTATCGATTGTTTTTTTTAATTCTTTTTCCTTATAAAATATTCCTTTTTTTTCGTACTTAGATTTTGTGATGTTGTAAAAATAAGATAAATTGTTCATTTATGTTTTAGAAATTTAAAAATGGAAAGAAGAAAGAATGTTTTGTTATGGTTTTTATAACCACTCTTTCTTCTTTTTTTTGTTTTGTTCTAGGCTGTTGGATTACTTATCCTGAGGTTTTTGTTGAGGTTGGGGAACGTTGGTTGGGTCTTGGGGACAATTACCGCTGTAACCGCGACTGAAATCTGATTCCAATCTTTGGTTCTCCCTGAGTGCCTCTTCTTGGTTTGGATGTAACCAACCTTGGCTGTCTGGGTATCCAGGATATTCACTCATTTAAGTCTCTCCTTTCTGATGCGCTTACAGCACCGTATTTTGATGTCAGTCGGTTGAGGAGGGTAGGTAAAAGTGAAAATAACAAAAACTTTTTAAAGCAATAAAAAACTGCCTCTCAAGTTTTGTTTCCTAACAAAAAACTATTTTGTAACAATATTTTTTTAGATAGCTATTTATCTAAAAATAATGCTAAACATTTTAAATGTACTTATAAAAAAATACAATAAATATATTTTATATATAAGATAATTTATCAACAATTTGTTAAAAAATCAATAGGTTTCGGATTTATTGAATTTTATGTACTAATTTTTTATATATAAAAACTTTAATTACTAATAATATTGTCTTTGGATATGTGTTTGGGGATTAGAGAATTTAGATTAAATTTTTTGTCTATGACAAGATCAAGCAGAATTTTTTGACTGAGGCTAATTAATTTGGTGTCGGAAAAACTAGCGAGTTTGAGTGAGGGAAAACCGTGTTGAATCGTGGAAAACATTTCACCTGGGCCTCTGGTTTTGAGATCGTATTCGGCAATTTTGAGGCCGTTAGAATTTTTTTCCATAAAATTAAGTCGATTCTGTGCCTTATTGTTGATTGACTCAGTAAAAAGATAACAAAAGCTTTGAAGTGCTCCCCTACCAACTCTTCCCCGAAGTTGATGGAGTTGGGACAAGCCAAATCTGTCAGCTGATTGAATTATCATAATTGAGGCATTAGGAATATCAACCCCGACTTCAATTATAGGAGTGGTAACTAATATATTGGTTTTGTTTTTTTGGAAGTCAGAAATTATGGTTTCACGATCTTTTGGTTTTATTTTTCCGTGTAGTAATGAAAGTTTTAATTTTGAAAAAATTGTGGTTAGTTTTTCAAATTCGGCTTTGGCTGATTTTACACTGGCCATAGTTTCGGAAACATCAATAAAAGGGCAGACAATAAAAGCCTGACACTTTGTTTCTAAAATTTGGGATTGAATCCAAGAATAACATTGAGAAATTTTAAAAGAAGGAACCAAAAATGTTTTAATTGGAAGTCGGTTGTTGGGAAGAGTATCAATCACTGAGATGTCTAAGTTACCAAGCAAGGTTAAACTAATCGTTCGAGGAATAGGGGTAGCTGTCATAGTTAGACAGTGGGGAATTAAATCTAGACTAGCCAAAAAAGATCTTTGTTTAACCCCAAATTTATGTTGTTCGTCAATTATTAAAAGAGCAACTTTGTCTTTTAAATAGTCTTTTTGATAAATTGCGGCATGAGTGGCAATAATTATCGAATTTGGGGGTATTTTATTTAAATTAATTTTGTTTGAACCAGTTAGTAAAAATATTGGAACCTTGTTTTTATTTAGAATTTTTGTAAAAGTTTGAAAGTGTTGTTGTGCCAAAATTTCAGTAGGGGCGATAAATAAAGATAGTGATTTATTTAGATGGGTTAAATAACAACTTAATAGAGCAATAATAGTTTTTCCTGATCCAACATCGCCTTGAATTAGTCGATTGGTAACTTTGTCAGTATTTGTAATATCTGATTCGACTTCCTGCCAAACTTTTTGTTGGGAGTCTGTAAGCTTAAAAGGAAGGTTACTAATTAGTCTTTTAATTTTTTGATTGATTTTTAAATTATTTTTAAGAAAAATTTTGGGTCTTTTAGTCAGCCAGTCTTTTTTGGAAAGAAAAGACTGGGTTTGAAGGGATAAAATTTCTTCTATCGCCAGGCGGTAACGTGCTTGACTTAAAATATTAGAATTAAGAGGATTATGAATTTGTTTGAGAGATTTTTTAAGGTCTAGTAATTGGTATTTTTCTAAAATATTTTTTGGAAGAGTGTCATTGACATTAGAAAGCAATGTTTGAAGTTGGTTTTGAATTGTTTTACGAAACCAATTTGAAGTCAAACCACTGGTTTCTGGATAAATAGCAATAATTTTTCCAGTGTTATATTGGCCAGACACTGGGGAAATTAGAGTTTTTTTATTTTGGAATAAACTGACGGCTCCAGCAAAACTATAAGTCTCCCCTACTATGAAATTTTTTGATAAATAGGGCTGATTAAACCAAATTAAATTAATTTGGCCTGTTTTATCGGCAACGATGGCTTTTTGAATATTTTTGTGTGATCGGGTAAAAATATTTTGAAAACTAACGAGTCTTCCAGTGATGGTTGTATTCTCATTTTCTTTGGTATTGATTATGTTGGTAATATGAGAAAAATCGATATAACGAGAAGGAAAATGGTAGAGCAGATCAAGAGGTGTTAAAATTCCTAATTTGTCTAGTTTAGATAGGGTTTTGGGTCCAATTTTGGGGATTTGAGTAAGGCTATCCATGAATTTATGCTATCATAATCTGATGAGAATAAAGAAAAAAACAGCAACAAAAATAGTCTTGGTCATAACCATGGTGGTTTTGTTGTTATCTGGGATGACTCCATTTTTAATGGTTTTAATCAACAGATAAATGATTTCTAGACATAGATTAAGAAATATCACTAAAAATAGGCACAAACTAAAAATAAATTTTAATTTAAAAGAAACATTGAAAAGTAGAAATTTTTGGTTGACTTTTTTTAAAATTTCTTTGATTTTAATAGCAGTTGGGGTGTTGGCAGTGATTATTTTGTTTGTTTGGTATTCAAGAGAGTTACCTTCACCTGAAAAGGTGGTTAGGCGAGATGGCTACTCAAGTAAAGTGTATGACAGAAACGGTAATGTTTTGTATGACATTTATGATCAAGGCAAGCGTGATCCGGTTTTGTTTAAGAATATTCCTGATTATTTGAAACAAGCCACCGTTGCGGTAGAAGATAAAGATTTTTATAAACACAAAGGCTTTGATCCTTTGACCCCATTAAGAATTATTAAAAATTTCTTTTACTTTCGAAAGGTTACTGGAGGGTCAACATTAACTCAGCAATTAGCCAGGACTGTGTTGTTGACAACAGACAGAACAATAACCCGAAAGATTAAAGAGTTGATATTGTCGATTCAAATTGACGCTAAATATAGTAAAGATGAAATTTTGGGGATGTATTTAAACGAAGTTCCTTATGGAGGTGCTTCGTGGGGAATTGGGCCAGCAAGTGAGCAATATTTTAATAAACCAATAGATAAACTAAATCTAGCTGAATGTGCGATATTGGCTGGTTTACCCCAACTTCCAAGTGTTTATTCGCCTTATTCAAAGACACCAACAGCTTATGTTGATAGAACAAAGCATGTATTAAATAGAATGGTTGAAGACGGTTATGTTAGTCAACAGTTGGCTGATGAGACTTTCGAACAAGTTAAAACATATCAATTTAGTAGCCAGAACGCGACCATGAAAGCCCCTCATTTTGTTTTTTGGATTAAAGATCTTTTGGCTCAAAAATATGGTGAAGATGTGATTGAAGGTGGCGGTTTAAAAATTACAACCACTCTTGACTTGGATTTGCAAAATAAGGTTGAGGAAATTGTATCTGAAGAAATAGAAAAAACCGAAAAATTAGGAATTACTAATGGAGCAGCTTTGGTTTTAGATCCAAAGACAGGTCAGGTGTTGGCGATGGTTGGTTCAAGAGATTATTGGACTGATAAAACTGATGGAAAATTTAATGTAGTGACTCAGGCGTTAAGACAGCCAGGTTCTTCGATTAAACCGATTACTTATTTGGCGGCAATTAAAGAAGGATGGACAGCTTCAACTATGGTAATGGATACTCCAGTGACTTTCCCTTCTGAGAGTCCAGGTCAAAAAGATTATTCACCTCAAAATTATAACGGTAAGTTTAATGGACCGATGTCTTTGAGAGATGCTTTGGGTAATTCTATCAATACTATTGCTGTAAAAACTTTGGCAACTGTTGGAGTTGAAGATATGTTGTCTTTGGCTTATAAAATGGGATTGTCAACATTGGAGCCAACAAAAACCAACTTATCTCGATTTGGACTATCGGTCACCTTGGGTGGAGCGGAAGTAAAAATGATTGAACTGGCTTCGGCTTATACTGCTTTTGCAAATGACGGTCAGAAGATGGATCCAATTGGTATTTTAAAAATTGAAGATAAAGATGGTCGGGTTTTGGAAGAGTTTAAACAAGGTTTTGGAACCAAAGTAATGACACCACAGGAAGCTTTTATTATTTCAAATATTTTGGCTGATAATAAAGCTCGAGAGCTAACATTTGGAGCGGTTAATTCATTACAAATCTCAGGATATCAGGTAGCTGCCAAAACAGGGACAACAAACGAAAAAAAGGATAACTGGACAATTGGTTGGAGCCCAAATTTATTGACGACAGTTTGGGTGGGAAATAATGATAATACCTCGATGGGTAAGTTAGTTTCAGGAGTATCAGGGGCGGCCCCTATTTGGAAAAGAATAATGGCATATCAATTACCAAAACTGCCAAAAGTTGATTTTGCCATCCCAAATCAGATAGTCAGCCTCGAAGTTGATAAAGTTTCTGGGTATTTAGCCCATGATGGTTTTCCCAGCCGAACTGAATATTTTATTGATGGAACTCAGCCAAGAATTTCTGACCCAATTCATTTGAAATTAAAAGTATGTAAAGGACAAAATGGTTTGGCTACTCCAGATGATGTGGCGACAAATAATTATGAAGAAAAAGAATTTTTTGCTTTTAAAGAAAATGATGTTGTTTCTAAAGATGGCAAAAATAGATGGCAAGAAGGGATTGATGGTTGGATTAATCAACAAACTGATAAAGATAAATATAATCCGCCAACTGATTTTTGTCGTAGTGGGGGGATGGTAAATGTGGGGATTGATAGCCCGGCTCATCAATCTACTGTTGGAAAATCTTTTGATGTAAAAATTACAACAAATTCGGTTAAAAAAATTGTAGAAGTTAAACTTTGGGTTGATGGAGAAGAGAAAAAAGTTTGGAATGAAAGACCTTTTGAAGTTAATTTAACATTACCTGATGGTCCACATTTGATAAAAGTCAAAGCAACGGACCGAGATGGAAATAGTCAGGAAAGAGAGGCAAATATTGGGGTGAATACTGCTTGGAATATAACTCCTACTCCGAAAGTTACAGTTACCCCGGCGGTGGCTTCTCCAACTATCGGGGCGACGCCTACAAATTCTTTGTAAAGATAGGACAAACCAGTTTTAGTATTGTCATTATCAGTCAATATTGATGACTGCTAATATATCAGAGTATATATAAATAAACTAATTTATATCAAGTTAAATGCTTTGAGGTGAATTTCTTTGGCTAATTTGTCGGTAATATTAAAATAGGAAACTCGAAAAGTATAGCGATATTTATGATTATTAACGTCTTGGTATATATCAGTAATAATGATCTCCCATAAATGTTTCGTACCTATTATTTGGGAATACTTTTCTATTAATTGAGACGGATCTTGGGTCTCATCAAAAACCACATTAGCGTCTAAAATAATTAATTGAGAAGAAAGTTCATAGGCAGATTGATGAACAACCTTTGGTTGATAGTCAGAAATTTTGGGTAAACTGTCAATAATTATTTCAACGAAAGAACTATCTTTGTTGAGTATTGGTAAATTAAGGTATTGAAGGTCATTTTTCAACTGATCTGAAGATGGATGGTATATTCCTAGACTATTTTTTTCTGTGTAAGTGTCCCCTTCTTTAAAGAAGACTTTTCCGATTTCAAAAAATTGAGGACTATATAGTTTGTACTTTTGATACAAACTTAGTTGTTTTTTTAGAGAAGGAATTATACTTTGACGTAGATAAATTGATTCGGTGTTAATACTGTTTTGGGTGGTAACTACAGTAGCTGAATTTGAGGGTTCAGCAACTAATGGCCAACTTAATATTTCATCGTAACCTAGGTCAGTTAACTTATCTTTTAAGCTATTAATAAGATGAATTTCTTTTGGGGTGATATCAGAAACTTTTTTGTATTCTAAAGGTTGATTGGTTGGTATCTTTTGGTAACCCCAAAATCTGACGACTTCTTCAGCTAAATCTGCGGCCATTGTTATGTCGGGGCGGATTGAGGGAGGTGTTATTAACATGTTTGATGAGACAAGACATCCAAGTCGAGCAAGACAATCGATGGCAAATTCAGTAGGGATTTCAATTCCAGAAATAAGAGACGGGTTTTGAGGGTTAAATTCGATAAGTGGCTGGTTAACTTTTTCTGGATAATAATCAAAAAAAGTAGAAGAAATTTGTCCTTGACAGTTTTGCAAAATTAATTTGCATAAATGATTAAAAGCAAGAGGAATAAGCTCGGGGTCTAGTTGTTTTTCAAGTCGGACTCCGGCTTCGGTAACAGATTTTAACTGACGACTATTTTGGCGAACAACAGCAGGGTTGTAAACTGCCATTTCTAAAATTATTTCTTTAGTATTATTGTCGATAGCGCAGTCGTGTCCACCCCAAAAACTAAGGCTTAGCGGTTTTGTCGGGCTATTTATCATTAGAATATTTTTGTCTATGTTTAGTTTAGTCTTGTCTAGACTGATAAACTCTTGATATTTTGGGTTCATTTCCCATATAAGAGATTCAGTTGATTTTTGGACATCAAAAGCATGACTGGGGATGCCATACATAAACATAACGTAATTAGTTAAGTCAACCAAAAGATTTATTGATTTTATCTGATGACATTGGGTAAATTTTAATAACCAAGGTGGAGAAAGGCCGTTGTTTAATTGAGAAAATTTAACTGCTAATACTCGTTTGACGTTGTTAGTTGTTATTTTGATTGGTAGAGTCTCTTTGGCTTGATTGATAATTTCGGCTGAAGTATTTATGACCAGAGGAATTTGATAAAAAACAGATAAATCTTTAGCAAGGCCATAATAACCAAGACAGTCTCCCCGATTAACTTTTATATCCAAGTCAAAAACTATCTCATTGTCTATTTCTTCAAAATAATTTGTAAAATGGCCAATCATGGTAAGATCGTCACGGAGCTGTTGTGGCTTAACATCAAGTGTTGGAAGAAATTTTTGAAGATGGGAATAAATTAATTTCATATATTTTTATTTTTCATTTGGTTTATAAGCAAGATTACCACCTAGTAAAGTTCTAATGTCTTTAATATTTTTTTGGGCCATAGTCCAACGATCGAGTCCCATGCCAAAAGCAAATCCAGACCATTTTTTGGGGTCGATTCCGGCCATTTCTAAAACTTTAGGGTGGATCATTCCGGCACCACCCATCTCTATCCAACCAGCATATTTACAAATAGGACAACCAGACCCGTGGCAACTAAAACATTGCATGTCAGGTCCGACTCCAGGTTCGACTTCTGGATAATATTTACATCGATAGCGAACAACAACATCTGATCCGTATAATGTCTTAAACATTAAATCCATAGTACCGAGTAAGTCTTTCATGGTAATTCCTTTATCAACGACTACGGCTTGATATTGATGAAAAACGAAATGGTTTGATCGATTGACTTTTTCATTTCTAAAAACACTACCAGGGAAAGCAACTCTAATAGGTAATTGTCGACTGTGAGATTGTAATAAATATGATTCAATGGTGGAGGTTTGGGTTCGTAATAAAACTTCTGGCTCTTTTATATAAATACTATCTTGCATATCGCGAGCTGGATGATTAATCGGGACGTTAAGCCGTTTAAAGTTGTATTCATCAGTCACAATCTCAGGCCCGGTGTAAATAGAAAAACCAAGTTTCAAAAAAACATCATTTAGTTGTCGCTCGGTTTGGGTAATGGGATGAAGATGGCCGATTTTGGGTAATCCAAAAACTGAGCTTGTCAGCTTGTCAGTTGTCAGTTTGTCAGCTTTTTGAATATTTTTACTTTTTATTTTTTCTTCTAACTCTGTTTTTAATTGATTAAGATCGGCTCCATATTGTTTTTTGTTTTCGGGCGGAATATTTTTAATTTCAGAGAATAAAGCATTAATTTTACCGTTTCTACCAAATATTTCAATTCTTAATTGTTCGTGTTGGTCGTCAGTCGAGATTGTCTCTATTTTGGATAGATATTCTAGTTTTATATTTTCTAAATTTAGATCCATAGACAGTTAATTTTATCAAAAAACCCCTTGCTTAGGGCTAAGGGGTTTTGCGGTAGATCGGCTAATTTATTTAGCCGCTTCTACCACCACTTTAAAGGCTTCTTGATGATTTGTAGCTAAATCAGAAAGAATTTTTCTATCTAAAGTGATTTGACGATTTTTGAGCATTTTTATAAATGCAGAATAGCGGATGTTGAAAGGTTTAAGGGCGGCGTTGATTCTAACAATCCAGACTTGTCGTAAATCTCTTTTTTTAAGACGACGGCCAACAAAAGCATACATACCGGCGTGCATAACTGCTTCGTGAGCAACTTTATATCTTTTGTGACGGGTCATCCAAAAACCTTTGGCGGCTTTTAG
>JAQVQI010000011.1:0-5653 GCA_028701645.1 Candidatus Shapirobacteria bacterium | reverse complement strand
CGACGAAGTTGTTTTTTGCTTTTTTTACGGCGAAGATGTCGATTGAATGATGACATTCGTAAAACTTTGCCGTTTTTAGTGACTTCAAATCGATTGGAAACCGATTTCTTAATTTTTCGTTTATTGTTTTGTTTCTTCATTGTTGGTTACCTTCTTTTTTGAAGGAGTAAAAGTAATCATTAATCTTTTTCCAATTAGTTTGGCTTCACTTTCGGCAATAGCTACTTCTTGGAGATCAGATTTAAATTTGGACACTAAATCATGACCAAACTCAGGATGATTCATCTGACGACCTTGGAATTTTATCCTTAATTTGATTTTATTTCCAGTAGCTAAAAATTTTTTGGCTTTATCAACTCGAATTTGATAGTCGTTTTGGCCTATAAATGGGGTCATTTGGATTTCTTTTAGTTCTCCTCCCTTTATGCCTTTTTTTTCAGATTGGAGCTTTTTGGCTTCTTGATATTTAAATTTGGAAAAACTAATAAGTTTAATGACTGGAGGTTTGGCGTTGCCGTTTATTTCAATTAAGTCCAAACCACTTTCTTGAGAGAGAGATCTAGCCTCAGATATTGGCACCACTCCAATTTGTTTGCCGTGATCATCAAGTAAACGGACTTCAGACGCAGTAATATACTGATTGATTTTATAAAATTTTTTATTTTGACTTTTATTTCTAAAACTACTCAAAGGAAATTTAAATATTAACTAAAGTTTATTTTATCAAATTTAAGGCCTTTTTTGTGATTTGATCTTTTAATTGATCAACAAAAGTCTCGAGAGACATACTTCCTAAATCTTGGCCGTCGCGTTGACGGACTGAAATAGTCTTTTGTTCTGCTTCCCTACCCCCAACAATTATCATATAAGGGACTTTTTCTGTAGTCGCGTTTCTGATTTTGTTTTGCATGGTTTCAGACTTGTCGTCGATTTCAACTCGAATATCATTTTCTTTTAAAATTTGTTCTAAATTTTTGGCATATTCTAGTTGATTATCAGTAATCGGTATAATTTTTACTTGAAGGGGTGATAACCAAACAGGGAAAGCACCGGCATAATGTTCGATTAAAGTGCCAACAAATCTTTCCATTGAGCCCAATAAAGTGCGATGAAGCATAATTGGGGTGTGTTCTTGACCATCATCACCGATGTAAGACATTTGAAATCGTGAGGGTTCGTTCATGTCTAGTTGGATTGTTGTGCCTTGCCATTCTCGACCCATAGCATCGACTGCTTTTAGATCTATGGCTGGACCGTAGAATTTTGCTCCACCAATGTCGGTTTGATAATCAATTTTCCTTTTGTCTAATATGTCCTTGAGGGTGGTCTCGGCAAGGTTCCAAATTCGTTCTTCACCAACATATTTGGTGTTATTTTGAGGATCACGGACTGATAAATAAACATTTAATTTGTCAAACCCAAATGTTTTATTCATATCTAGAGCAAAATCTAAAATTTTATTTACTTCGTCGATAAATTGGTCTTCTCGGCAAATTATGTGAGCATCGTCTTGAGTAAAGCCTCTAACTCTTAACATGCCATGTAATACTCCAGACTCTTCATAGCGATATACACTACCGAGTTCACACCAACGAAGAGGAAGTTCGCGATAACTTCGTGGTCGTGATTTGTATATCCTAATATGAAATGGACAGCTCATTGGTTTGACAAAATAAGTAGTGTTTTCCTCTGTGTCTTTACTAGACATAGACATGGGTGGGAAAAGTCCGTCTTTAAATGAGACTAGATGGCCTGATGTTTCCCAAAGGTTTGACATACCGACATGTGGAGTATAAACATATTGATAATCATGGCGACGGTGTTCAAGGCGCCAATAGTTTTCAATTTCTTCCCTAACAACTGATAATTTAGGATGCCATAAAATTAATCCTGGACCAATAGAGCTATCAATACTAAATAAATCTAGGTCTTTTCCTATTTTTCGATGATCACGTTTTTTGGCTTCTTCAATATTGCTTAGATATTTTTCTAATTCATCTTTGCTTTTGAAAGCGGTTCCGTAAATTCGAGTCAACATTTTGTTTTTTTCATCCCCATGCCAATAAGCACCAGCAACAGAGAGGAGTTTGAACGCTTTGACTTGGCTAGTGTATCGAACATGTGGGCCGGCACAAAGATCGACAAACTCGTCACCAGTCTTGTAAATCGTGATGACCTCTCCTCTATCCTTAATTGAACTAAGCCATTCCATTTTATAGGGATTTTGGGCAAACATTTCTTTGGCGTCGTCAAGTGTAATTTCTTGTCTGATAATAGGTAAATTTTCTTTAACTATTTTGACCATTTCAGCTTCAATTTTTGGGAAATCTTGATCACTAATTTTAAAGTCATTGACTGATTCAAAATCGAAGTAAAACCCTTCGTTGGTAGCTGGGCCCATGGCCATAATAAATTTGTCGGGATAAAGCCGTTGCATCGCTTGAGTCAAGATATGTTCGGCCGAATGACGAACCTCATTTAAGTTATTGTCAGTTTTTTCTAGAGCCATATGTCTTTTTGTTTTTAGGATAAAATTATGTAATATTATAACCTAAAACAAAAAGAGATGCTGAAAAAATATTTTAAGAAAAATAAGAGTTGGTTGATATTAGTATTGGTTTTATTTTTTGGATTAATAATAAGAACAAAAAACTTTAATGTTTTACCCATTGATGCCCATCCGATGAGGCAAACAGATACCGAATGTGTGGCCTATTTTTTTTACAGTGGTAAATCAACCTTTGCAAAACCAAAAGCATGTTTAATGAGACCAGTTTCTAATATAAATGGTTATTTCTTTTTGGAAGTGCCATTTTATGAAAAATTAATCTCCATTAGCTATAAAATTTTTGGGCCAAAATTATGGGCAGCAAGGTTGGTCAACTTGGTTTTGTATGTAATTGGATCACTGTCTTTGTTTGGATTGTTAAAAAAATGGATGGATAACTTAAGTGGGCTGTTGGGTGTGTTAATTTTTGGATTTGTTCCGGGGAGTATTTTTTTTGTTGGTCATGCAATTCATCCAGATGTGATGGCGGTTAGTTTAATTTGGCTTTCATTGTATTTAATGTGGCGGTATAAAGAGACGGGGCGGATAAATTATTTCCTAATTTCAGGATTAAGCCTGGGTGTTAGTGTTGCGAGTCGCCCGTTTGGGATAATTTGTTTACCTCTTTTAGGGTATTTTTTGTATTTAAGAAAAAGTAAATTGTGGAATTATTTTGGGCTATTAATTTTGTCGTTACTTTTTTATGGTAGTTGGTATGGTTGGACGAAGTTTTTGAAGGTAGATATGAGTTGGGAAAATTGGGTTCTTTTTGGCAGAGAAAAGATTTTTGATTTAGGTATTTTAAAAAATCTGATATGGAAAAACATCGTTGGTGAAACAATGGGAAAAGTAACCAGCGGATTAGCTGGTTTGGGTTTGGTGGTGGCAATAATTAAAAAAGATAAAAAAATGATTCCGCTGATTATGTGGATTTTTGGGGTGATAATATATTGGTTGATTGTGCCAAATGGTAATTTGACTCACCAATATTATGCTGACGTCTATATCCCTTTGGTTGTAATTTTAGCTGTAATTGGGACTAGTTTTATTTGGAAAAAAAGTAAAATCGTGGCGATTTTTATCTTGTTGGTTTTAGTTTACAATGGTATTAGAACAAGTAACTACCATTTTTTAACAAATGTTGAGGCAAAAATTGACACTTTAATTGCAGAAGAAATTTCTAGAGAAATTGGAGAGGATAAAAAAATAATTTATTTAAATAGAAGTAATTCTGTCCCTTTATCTTTGTCTCATCGTCAAGGGTGGATTTTGGGTGAATGGCCAGTTGATGTGGCGGTTCATATTTGGTCTTTTATGGAAATGAGACATTTTGGGTTTGACTATATTGTTGAACCAAAGAATAAAATGGATTTGAAAACTGAAGATTGGGAAATAATTAAACTAAACTATCCACTGGTAAAATCTGGGGAATATATAAATATTTACAAATATCGGTAAGTGAGTCTAAGAGGACTCGGACCTCTGACCTCTTCGATGTCAACGAAGCGCTCTAACCAACTGAGCTATAGACTCTTAAGTAAGGGAAAGTATAACGTATTTTTTATTTAAAAAAAAGAGGTGCGACTCTTTTTTAGTAAACTTATTATAATTAATTAGCTGACCGGGAGACTGAGTGTTCACTGCTAAGTAGATATTGTTCTCCCCCACTCTTTTTATTTTTAACACTACCCCAAAAAGCGTTTTTCCGAGATTTTTTATGATTGAGACTGGCTAACCAAACACTTGATTGGTCAATATTTTGGCGGAATTGAATAATCAAATTTTTCAAACGTTGTAAAAAGCCAATTTGATAATCATTAAATTCTGGAATATTTTTTGAAACCGCTTGTTGAACTTCATTATCTAAATTTTGGGTACTTTGAACTAATTTATTTATTTCGAGACGAATATTTTGAATGCTTTTTTGAATTTCTTGGGTATGTTGATTAACAAATAAAGATTGTTCTTGAGTAAGGGATTTGGTGATAAATTCTTGACTCCAATTTACTTTTGGCTCTTGTGGGGAGCGATTGATATCAATACTTTGGCCAGGGAATAGTGTCCCCGAAAGTTTTGGGGTATTTATTTTTGGAGAAGCGTCAGAAATATCCTTGAGTATTTCATTGTTATTTCTCTTATTTATGTTTTTATTCTTAGGGTTTAATTTAAACCCAAAACTACCTGCCATAGTGCCCTATTTTAGCACAAAATCTTATTTTTTGAGGAATTCAAATACTTTTTGTTGAGTCAAGAGATAATAAATCATGTTGATGTTTTTTGAAAGAGTTGGGTTTTGAGTTAAAATGCCTTTTACTTCATCTTCGGCGACTTCAATTTTATTATCTTTAGCAATTTTATTGATAGATAAATTTATGCTCCATTCCTCAACAATTCTTTTTTTAAGATTTTCTTTGTAATTTTCAAGGGTAATTTTTTGGTTATCTAAGTATTGTTGAACTGTAATTCCTGCTTGATTGGCTTGATCGATTAGACCTGAGAGATGAGATTGAACATCAGCTTCAATTAAAATTTTAGGAAGGGTAAGTTTTGCATTATCAACTAAGGCTTTAATTATTTGGTCCATTTTTTGATTTTCGTCTTTAAGCTCTTTATTATTGTTAATTTTTTTTACTTCATCTTTGTATTTATCATCCAATTCAATTTCGGGTAGCTCACAACTAGTAATTTCTATTTCCCAATCGTGATCAAGGTCGGGGTGTTCATTTTTAAATTTAATTTGAGGTTCGATAATAGGTTTTAAGTCATTGGATTTTATTGATTCGGAATAGACATGTGATATTAAATGAGAAGCAACTTCTTCAAACATTTTTTCTGGAGAGATCGAGTCTTTGACTACTTCTAGAGGGGCTTTACCTTTTCTAAATCCTTTAGTTTCAAAATTTTTTTGAAAAGATAACAATATTGTTTGATATTCTTTTTGAATATCTTTTTTTGCAATTTTAAGGTCTAAGACGAATGTTTTATCCTTAAGTTTTTGGATTGATGAATTTGGTTTCATAAGTGAGCTTATGATAACATGAATATGTAAATGGAAAAATTTTTTAGAAAAACAAAAATATTCTTTTCTTTATTAACCGTGCTAAT
>JAQVQI010000043.1 GCA_028701645.1 Candidatus Shapirobacteria bacterium | reverse complement strand
AGATTCCACTTTAATTGATTACAACCGCTCTGGTGTGCCATTAGTCGAAATCGTTTCTGAACCAGATATTATTTCTACCCAAATGGCCAAAAATTATCTTCTCAAAATTCAACAAATTGTCCGATATGTCGGTGTTTCTGATGCCGATATTGAAAAGGGAAGTATGAGGTGTGAACCAACAGTCAATTTAAAAATTGAAGATAATGGCGAAACGTTTTACACTCCTATGGCCGAAATTAAAAACGTTGCCTCGCTCACCGGTGTTCAATCTGCTATCCAATTTGAAATTGATCGTCAGACCAAAGCTTTCCAAGAGACTCGTGAAACTAAATCACCTACCAACAAAACCACTCGTGGCTGGGATGCGGTCAAAAACCAAACTTTCTTACAACGCGAAAAAGAAGGTTCAGCCGATTATCGTTATTTTCCTGAACCTGACATTCCCCCAGTTATTTTTACCGACAAAGAAATTAATAAAATTCATGAATCTCTTCCTGAACTTCCCGAACAAAAATTTGCTCATTATCAATCCGACTTTGGTCTAAACGATTACGACGCCAATCTTCTGTCTCAGGATTTAAATTTCTCCAAATGTTTTGAACAAGCTATTTCTTTAAATCCAACCAAAGACATGGCTAAATTTACTGGAAATCTTTTCCTTGGTGCCCTCAAAACCCATCTCAATGAAACGTTAGAAGAAATTGATTTTACCAAAATTAATCCTCAATTTTTTAAAAATCTTTTTGATTCAGTTTCCAAATCTGAAATTTCTGCCACTGTCGCCAAACAAGTAATTATCGAAAGTTATCAGTCTCAGACTGACCCTGTGGAAATTGCCAAATCTAAGGGGTTAATTCAGGTTTCCGATACTAACGAAATTGAAAAAATTGCCAAAGAAGTATTAACTCAAAACGCCAAAGCAGTTGAAGACTACAAAAAAAATCCAGCCAGTATTGGCTTCTTAGTCGGCCAACTCATGAAAGCCTCCAAAGGCAGTGCCAATCCTCAGCTCGCCAAAGAAATTTTGGAAAAGTTGCTAAAATAATCTAAATTAACTCTTCCAAATTTTTTACCGTCAACACACCATCAAGACAAATATCGTCTTTTCGATTAATCCACACTAATTGTAAATCTGGTCTTACTTGTTTCAACTTTTCAATTACTTCCTTTTTATCATCAATTACTTTTGCTCCGGTTGGAAGTTTACTAATTGCTTTTAACTCTAATTTTCTTCTCTCAACAATAATTAAAGACGGATCAAGATATCCTATTACCCCCGTTAAAATCAATTTTTTCATTTGCCACTCTGGCACTCCTTCTGAAAAAGTTCCCAAAGAATAACCCTCGTCTAGTAATTTTTTTAATATTATTAAAGTCTCTGGAAATAAGACAAAATTATCTGAAATAGACAGAACCCCGTTTAACCCCTCTATGTTAGTTTCTGTTTGTTTTGAAACTTCTCTCAAAAAATCGTTTGAATTAAAATCAGTTGTTGACTCTAAGCCACTTTTATATTCTCCGTTAATTCTTTCAATTTCCTCCGGGGTTCTTCTAGTTACCAATCCTATATTTTTACTCATCCTCTTTCCAGAGGTTTTAGTATCAAAAATCGTTTTATCTATATCAAAAAGCATTATTCTCTCCATAAGCGATTGTACTATATAAACCGATTTTAAGTTAAAATAACTTAATGGTAGATTTTCAACAAAAGTTTTTAACCGAATATCAAAAGCTTAACGATCAACAACGTCAATCTGTCGATACTACTGAAGGTTCGGTTATGGTCATAGCTGGAGCGGGGACGGGTAAAACCCAAACAATTACACTGCGTATCGGCAAAATTCTTACCACCTCTCAAGTTAACCCCAACAATATTTTATGTCTTACTTTTACCGAAAACGCCGCTCTAAACATGCGTTCCCGTTTGCTTTCTATCATTGGTCCATCTGCCTATGGTGTTCGCATTTCTACCTTTCATGGTTTTTGTAATTCCGTCATTCGCGATAATCCCGAAAAGTTTTTGTTTTCTCAAAAAGAATCTACTGCCATCGATGATGTCAAACAAATTCAAATTATCCGCCAGTTAATTGATAATCTATCTAACAACAGTAGTTTTAAAAATATTAATTCGTCTTATTTTTTCCAAAAAGATATTATCCGTTCCATTCAAAATTTAAAGCGGGAAAATATTACTCCAGACAAATTTAAAGAGCTTATCGATTACGCTCAAGATTTTATCCAAATTGCCGCCCCAACCGTTGACGCCCTTTCGGCTGTTCGTGCTTCCAAAAACGCCGCTCCTCAAATTACTGGCATTATTGAATCGCTTTTGTCACAAAATCTAAATGTTCTTTATCAAACCAGAATTCAATATTATCTAAATCTTTTTAACCAAAACCAAATTACCCTTTCAGTTCTCAAACAAGAGGTCAAAGATTTTATTGTCAAAACCCAAAACTCTCTGGAAAAACAAAAAGATTTGTTGGCGGTTTATCGAGGTTACCAACAGGAATTAATCAATCAAAATCTTTTTGATTTTGATGACATGATTTTATGGGTAGTCAATGGTTTCAAATCCGACCCAAATCTTTTAGCCGATTATCAAGAAAAATTCCAGTATATTTTGGTCGATGAATTTCAGGATACCAATTCCTCCCAAATGGAAATTGTTAACTTATTAACTCAGTCTCAAGAAAACCCCAACATTTTTGTTGTCGGTGACGATGATCAATCAATCTTCCGATTTCAAGGTGCCGCCATTGAAAATATTTACACCTTTTATCAAAAGTATAAAGATCAAATCAAAGTTATTGCTCTCAAAAACAATTACCGTTCCCACCGCCTAATTCTTCAATCATCCGACAATGTTATTAAAAATAATCAAACCAGAATTTCTAATTTTATTACCAATATTGACAAAACTTTAGTTGCCACCAAAGATTACGATCCTGATCCTATTAATCTTTTTGTGGCCAATAGTGATACCGAAGAAAGTTATTATGTTGCCAAAAAAATTAAAGAAATTATTGACACCAACTCTTCTAATCCTGATTTTAAACCCTCAGAAATCGCCGTTCTTTTCCGCAATAACAAAGATACTCAAGATTTAATTCCTTTTTTAAACCAACTTCAAATTCGTTTTCTTCGCACTGATTCCATCAATATTCTTGAAAGTCTTTACATTCAGCAACTTATCGGTCTTTTCAAATATCTTGATCATCCCGACGACAATGTTTTACTGGGTAAAATTCTTTCCTTTAAATTTTTAAAATTATCAGCCCTCGATCTTTACCATCTTTTCCATTTTAGTCGCAAAAATAATTTGCCTCTTTCTGAAATAATTGCCGATTCCCAAAAACTTAATGATTTTGGTATTAGTCCAAAAACTCAAATTAAATTAGCTAATTTTGTCAAGCGAGTTGCTCGAATTCAAAAAGACAAAAATAATTTACCTCTTAGCGAAATTTTTCTTAAAGTCATCAAAAAGTTTAATTTTTTGAAATATATTTTGGCTCACGGTGATGTCACTTTACTTAAACAACTCGACCGACTTTATGCTCACCTCAAAACTAGTCTATCTGTCGAAAAAATCAATCTTCATCAATGGGTAATTAACTTAGATACCCTAGTCGAAAATGAAATTTCCATCAATAGCTTGCCACTGGGTGATGATTTGGACAACAGTATTCGTCTGATGACTGTTCACAAAAGTAAGGGTTTGGAATTTCAACATGTCTTTTTGATTAAAGTTTTATCCGGGCGTTGGGACAATTCTGTTTCTCGTACTAATATTAAGTTACCCTTAGGCATTATTAAAACCGACATTTCTTCGGTTTTACTCGATAAAGATGTCGAAGAAGATCGTCGTCTTTTTTATGTGGCTCTCACTCGGGCCAAAAATCAAATTTATATTTCTTACACCAAATTCAACGATTCTGGTCGTGAACAACTTCCTTCAATTTTTATCAACGAAATTGATCCCTCACTTATTGAAAAAGTTTCTTCCGGTTTAAGCACCGAAGTCCCTGCTTTGCAAAATTTATTTACCCCCGTTACTCCCAAATTAGTTTCTTTCAATCTTTCTGGTTATCTTAAAAATTTATTGGCTACCGAATATCGTTTTAACATCACTCATCTTAATTCTTATCTTAAATGTCCTCTCTGTTTCTTTTTCAAAACTATTCTCCGACTTCCCGATAGTAAAAATTTAAGCGCCTCATTTGGTACCAGCGTTCACGCCGCTCTTAATTATCTTTTTAATATTTATAAAGACAAAAAAACGCTTATTTCCTTAGAAAAATTTATTTCTGTTTTTCAAGATAATCTTCAAAAACAAAATATTTCTGCCGCTGATTTTCAATTGTTACTAGACCGAGGTTTGCCAATTCTTACCGATTATTACCAACATTATCAAAACGACTTTAATGGCAATTGTTTTACTGAACACGATTTTAAATTTTACAATTCTCGTCTTGGCGACATCCCCTTAACTGGTAAAATCGATAAAATTGAACTTCTTGATGGTAAAAACGTTAATGTTGTTGATTTCAAAACCGGTAAACCCGACTCCAAATATCAGCAGCTTTCTCAGGATGGGGATTACTTCCGTCAAT
>JAQVQI010000010.1 GCA_028701645.1 Candidatus Shapirobacteria bacterium | reverse complement strand
GGTATTTTTGGCTTTTTTGATTTTAAAATAACCAATACTTGCCAATATGGCTGACTTAAATGATTGGTATAACCAATAAATTAAAAAAGCGATAACAAAATAAGCCACAGCTTTTGGTAAAACAATGGATCCCCAAATAGGAAAAAGGATTGTTGTCCAGGCAAAAAAACCAGGAATCATTTCCCAGAGGCGATAAATTTTTGATTTTTTATTTACCATAGATTCACGTTTGATTATATCAAGAAGATGACCTTATAAGATAAAATAAAAATATGAGTGTTAGTTTGGCGATAAAAAGGACAATTAAATATGCAAAGAATTTTAAAAGCCATATTAATAAAGAAGAAATCAAAAAAAGATTAATTTCAAAAAAGGTATACCCAGAGGAGGTCTTAAAACAAGAAATTTATAAGTTGAATTGGAAAAATAAAAAAAATAAATGGAGGAACTCAAAAATAAATAAGGCCAGAAAATTGGCGGATTTAATAAAAAATAATTTTAAAGATATCGTATTTTTGGGTATTTCTGGGTCAGTATCATCGGGTCATCCCAAAAAAAATGACGATATTGATCTTTTGGTTATAACAAAAACTAACACTTTATGGAAAAACAGGCTTGCTTTGCGCTGGTGGATGTATAAAAATAGAATCCCCCATCGAGTTTTTGACAAGGTTGAATCTAAAGATCAGTTTTGTTTTAATTTGTGGTTGGATGAGAGTTATTTGGAAATTCCAAAAAACAGACAAAATTTAGGGAGTGCGGTAGATTTGTTGTTATTAATTCCACTAATTAATAGAAACCAGACTTACGAAATTTTTTTGAAGACTAACAAGTGGGCAAAAAAATTTGTAGCAACACCCTATAAAAACAAAATTTTCAATTTTCAATTTTCAATTTTCAAAAAAAATCAAAAAGAAAATAAAATCGATAAAATAATTAATTATTTGTATTTTTGGCCACAATATTGGTATATGAAATCAAAAATAACCAAGGAACAAATAAGTCCTTATCAAGCTTTTTTCCACAGGTAAATGATAAAATAAGCCATGAAGTGGTGGTGGAAAATAGGAATAATTTTTTTTTCAACAATAGTGTTGTATATCTCTTTTGTAAGAGCTGGTTTGGAGCGAATTAAAGAAAACAAAAACTTTGATAAATTACGAAACGTACCAATTTCTTATCAAATTAAAAATGAGATAGGAGAATTAAAAAATTATTGTTACAATTTACCAGAAACCCAAACATTGCCAGACAGTCCTTGGTATTTGATCAAAACTTTAAGAGATGAAATTTGGATTAGTTTAACAAAAAATCCGATAGAAAAGGCTGATATTATCTTGCTTGTAGCTGACAAAAAATTGGAAGAAGCAATAAAGTTGGACAAAAAAGGCAAAGAAATTTTGTCTAACAAAACAGTAAAAAAAGCCATACTTAAATTAGAAAAATCCAAAAAAATAATAAATTCTTTAAACCAAAAAGATATCGAAGTAATAAAAATGAATAATAAAATTGAAGAAGCAACTCGAGCTTATAAATATCTAATTGAATTTTTAGAATTAGAAAAAGAAACAAATAATCTTTTTATAGAAAAATGCTATGGTCAATAAAAGAAAAATAAAAATAAAAAAAAGATGGTGGCTATTATTGGTTGCTTTGATTGGGTTATTTATGGCGACTATTTATATTATTTTTAATATTCCTAATCCGAGTAAACTGGATAAAGGTGAATATCCTCAGTCTTCACAGGTAATGGATAGAAATGGAAAGTTGTTGTATGAAATTTATGCAGATAAGCGAAGGGTTGTGGTTGGATTAGATCAGGTACCCAAAAACTTGATAAATGCAACGTTGGCAATTGAAGATGCTAATTTTTATAAACACAATGGTTTTGATATTAAAGGGTTAATTCGAGGGCTGTATAGAACATTAGTAAAAAAAAGATTACAAGGAGGATCAACGTTGACCCAACAATTGGTCAAAAATGCCTTACTTACACCCGAAAGAACTATTTCTCGAAAAATCAAAGAAGCGATTTTGACGATTGCGACAGAAATTATGTATAGTAAAGACAAAATATTGGAAATGTATTTAAATCAAACACCTTATGGGGGGACACTTTGGGGAGTACAAGCAGCCGCGATGGGGATATTTAATAAAAATATTAGTGATTTAACCTTAGCCGAATCAGCGCTGATAGCCGGACTACCAGCTTCACCGACAAAATACTCCCCTTTTTCATATCCGGAAACAGCAAAAAATCGCCAAATTATGGTTTTAAACAGAATGTTAGAACTGAAATTTATTGATCAACAACAATATGATTTAGCGAAAAATGAGGAACTTAATTACTATATTAATAAAACTGGGATAGAGGCACCCCATTTTGTATTTTATGTGAAAGAGTTATTGGCAGAAAAATATGGAATTCAGAAACTAACAGAGGGTGGCTTAAAAATTACGACGAGTTTGAATTTAGATATTCAAAAAATGGCTCAAGCTTCGGTTTCGGCTGAATTAGAAAAATTAAAAAAATATAAAGTTAGTAATGGATCATCTTTGATAACTGATCCAAAGTCGGGTCAAATTTTGGCAATGGTCGGATCGGTTGATTATTTTTCGAATGAAATAGATGGTAAATACAATGTTACAACTGCCCTAAGACAGCCAGGTTCATCTATTAAACCACTTAATTATGCGGTGGCGATAGAAACGGGAAAGATAACAGCCGCGTCGGTGGTTGACGACAATCCAACCTGTTTTGGTCAAATTAATCAAAAAAACTATTGTCCAACAAATTATGGTGGAGCTTATCATGGATTACAAAATATCAGAACTTCATTGGCAAACTCGTTTAATATTGCAGCGGTTAAGGTCTTAAAATTAAATTCATTAGAAACATTTGTTGCCTCGGCTTCGGCAATGGGAATTAGCAGTTTTCAAAATCCATCGGATTACGGTTTATCTCTAACCTTGGGAGGCGGAGAAGTAACCATGGCTGATATGAACGTGGCTTACGGAGTATTAGCCAATATGGGGATACGACAAGACTTGACTCCAATTTTAAAAATAGTCGATAAAAATGGTCAAATTTTAGAAGAATATAAAGAAAATAGTGGAAGCCGGGTAATGAGTCGAGAGACTGGATTTATAATTCAACAAATTTTGTCAGACGATGGGGCTCGAAGTATGGTATTTGGAAGAGGTTCAATGTTAAACATCAAAGGACACCCTGAAGTAGCGGTCAAAACCGGAACTACCAATGACATGAGGGATAATTGGACAATTGGTTATACTCCAGATTATGTGGTAACTACTTGGGTAGGAAATAATGATAATTCTAAAATGGGAGGCTTAGTTTCTGGGACTACTGGGGCGGCGCCAATATGGAATAAAATAATGACACAGTTATTATTGGACAAAGAAGTAAAAACACCGGTAAGACCAGCAGGAATAGTTGGTATGTATGTTTGTAATTTAACCGGAATGGCAGTACCAGATGGCGGTTGTGAATCTCATTATGAATATTTTAAGAAGGAATTTTTACCCAAAAAACAAACAATAATAAGACAAAATGTGTTGATTAACAAAGATACTGGCAGAATTGTTGTGGACAACGAAGTGGCTCCAAATGCAGAATGGCAGGAGCATACTATCGTGGAAGATATTACAAAATTAAAAATCTGTTTGGATTGCCCTTTGGTCGAAAATAATGATCCAAATGATCCTAATAAAAATAAAAAACCTGCAACCTTAGTAAACTGACATGATTATTTTAGAATTATTTTTAAAAATTCTAATTGGAATAGGCTCCCCTGTCCTAAAAAGTCTAAAAAAAATTAAGAAAATTAAATTACCAAAAATAATTTTCCCAAAAATAAAATGGCCAAAAATCAGAATAAAAAAAAGAAAAAATAAGATAAAAGTAAAACCATTATTTTGGTTATCAAGTTTTGTTTTGATAATAATTATTGGAAGTACAGCACTGTTTTATTTAATAATCTTAAAAGACTTACCCAAGGTTGACTTGATCTACAACCCCCCAAATCTTTCAACTGTAATAACTGACAGAAACAACAAGATACTTTATAAATTTTATGAAAATGAAAACAGAACATGGAAAACATTAGAACAAATCCCTCAAGATTTAATTGAAGCGACAATTGCGATTGAGGATAAGAATTTTTATAACCATCACGGATTATCAATTAAAGGATTAATTACAGCAGTTAAATATAACTTTAAAAAAAATGGTGAGGATAAACCGCGAGGAGGTTCAACAATAACCCAGCAATTAGTTAAAAATGTGTTTTTAAGTAGTGAAAAGACTTTAAAAAGAAAAATTAGAGAGGCTGTTTTGACCCTAAAATTAGAAAATAAATTAAGTAAAGATGAAATTCTAGAAAGATATTTAAACCAAGTTTCTTATGGAGGCGAAGCCTATGGGGTTCAAGAGGCGTCGTTGAAATATTTTGGGAAAAATGTTGAAGATATTAATTTGATTGAGGCGGCATATTTAGCCGGGTTACCGGCAGCGCCTAGTTCTTATTCTCCTTATGGTAACGATCCTGGTTTGGGGGTTAAAAGAGCCAAGCATGTAATAGAAGAAATGGTAAAAAATGGCTATTTAACAGAAAATGAAGCTGAAAATTGGTTAAATGAAAAAATTAATATCAAAAATAATTTAAAAAAAATTATGGCCCCACATTTTGTTTTTTATATAAAAAATATTTTAGAAACTGAATATGGTTACACTAATTTAGAAAAACAAGGATTAACAATTAAAACAAGTTTAGATTTGGAAACTCAAAACTTAGCTGAAGAAATTGTGGCAGAGGAGATTGGAAAGGTAAAAAAATTAAATATAAAAAATGGAGCCTCTTTAGTTGTCGACGTAAAATCGGGCGATATTTTGGCAATGGTGGGTTCAAAAAATTATTATGCAAAAGATATTGATGGAAAATACAATGTGGCGACAGCACTTAGACAGCCCGGGTCTTCAATAAAACCGATTAATTATCTATTAGCACTAAAAAATGGGTTTAGTTTGTCATCAACGATCGATGATAGTCCGGTTGTTTATAAAATAAAAGGTCAAAAGCCTTATAGTCCACAAAATTATAACGGGAAATACATGGGAAGAGTTACCCTACGAACTGCTTTAGCTTCTTCTTTAAATATCCCTTCAGTAAAATTATTAGAAAAAAACGGGGTTAACGAAATGATTGATTTAGCCTCTGATATGGGAATTACAACATGGGAAGAAAGAAACCGATTTGGGTTATCTTTGGCATTGGGAAGTGGAGAAATAAAAATGACAGAAATATCACAAGCCTACAGTATTTTTGCTAATTTAGGAGAAAAAATTGAGATAAACCCAATTTTGGAAATAAAAACATATTTAGGTGAATCAATCTACCAAAAAGAAATAAAAACTAAAACAGTGGTTGAGCCAGAATATGCTTATATGATTAATGATGTTTTGAGTGATAATCAAGCAAGATCACCAATATTTGGGAGTAATTCTAAATTGGTTATAAAAGATAGAACTGTAGCGGTAAAAACAGGAACAACAAATAATTTAAAGGACAATTGGTGTGTCGGCTGGACACCTGAAGTATTAGTGGCTGTTTGGGTTGGTAATAATAGTGGAGAACCGATGAGTTGGGTGGCTTCTGGGGTTAGCGGAGCAACCCCGATTTGGAATCGAATAATGACAAAAATTCTTGAAAATAAAGAAAATGTTTCATGGGTTATTCCAAATAATTTAATTAAAAAAAATATTTGTAATAAACAAGAGTGGACAATAACTGGCAGTGAGATTGCCGTTAGTTGTCCAGTAATAAGCCAGCCAGTAGCTAATTAATCCAAAAAACTAACAGCATACCAGTACAAATGATCGACTAATATCGGAAGTTCTGTTTGCAAAAGTGAAGCGTTTGGTGAATTATTTTGATTAATTAAAATCAAAATCTTGTTTTTGGGAAGATTAATAAGCCCACGATAATAAATATTAGTAGAATTTTCGATTTTTTCTTGAAAATTAAGTCCTTGAGGCAAAACAGAGTTAGTCAGGCTTTCTGGGGACGGACTAATACTGCTAAGTTGATTAATTATTTGGTCTATACTTTCTCCTGTTTTTAAATTTTGCGGTTGATATTCAAAAACTGGACTAGAAAAATTTGAATCAAGACTTATATAAATTGACCAATTGATGGGAGATTTTTCTAAATAATTAGATAAATTAGTTGAAGAGGGAATCTGGGTTTTGTTAGATTTATTAAAAGTAATTTTTGGTAATTTAGAGGTTAAATTAAGATTAAATTGGGGTGGATTTTTAATTATTTTTTCAATTGATTTAAAGCTCCAAAAAATAAAACTAAAGCCAGTGGTTAAAATAAGAGCAATAATTATTGCTCTCCTCTTGTTTTGAATTTTTTTTAGATTTTCTTGAGCTTCATCGACAGGAGTATCTGATAGCTTTGAAAATGTATTATTTTTTTTATTATCTTTAGGATTGGGAAGCATACTTTAGAATATAAGATTTAAGATTGAAGATTTATGATTTATAAATAAAACTGTTAATCTGTTTAAGGGTTAAAAGGCCATCTTTAGAACCAAGACGAGAAACGACTGAAGCCGAGTTGGTAATAGCCCAATAAAGAGCCTCTTGGGGCGATTTTTTATAAATTAGAGCCGACACAAAAGCAGCACCAAACGAATCTCCAGCTCCGGTTTCGTCTACTGGATTTGTTTGAGCTGAAGGAGAAAAATAATGTTTTTTATCGAAAAGAGCATAAGCGCCTTGACGTCCATTAGTAATAGTAACTATGGGAATTTTCAAAGTGTGAATTTGATTAAATAAATTATCGTCATGGCTGGATAAATCTAACAACATTTCGGCTTCTTCTTGATTTAAAGAAAGAAAGTCGACAAGCTTAATAAGAGATAGTAATTTTTTTGATTGTTTAATCTCACGCTTGCCAGGATTTAAGGCTATTTTAATTTGGTTTTCATGAGCGAATCCAATAATTTTTTCAAGCAAGTCAATGTTTCCTTCTAGAGATGAGACATAAAACCATTGAACTTTTTTTATTTGACTCCATTTAATCTGTTTTTCTCGAAGTGATGAATACCCGCGAGCAGTCAAAATTGAACGAGTGCCATCTGGAGCCACTAAAATAACCGAAAAATCAGTATCATTTTTTTTGTCGATAGCAAGAAACTTATCAAATACTTTGTTTTTTTGAAAATCTTGATAGAGATAATGACTTAGAGAATCGTTTCCAATTAGAGAGATACAGGCCGATTTTAATCCAAGGCGTGAAAAAGCAACTGCTGAATTTGATGCTCCACCGCCACTACAAAATAAACTTTGGTCTATTTCGTTTTTAGACGAAGCTTTAAGACTTAAAAGTTTTTTATCGTAAATAAAATCTTTTGATTTGACAAAGATATCGACAGTGGATGAACCAATAGAAATTACATCAAAATTTTGAATCATATTATTTTTTTAATAGCGGACATTAGATTATTTTTACCTATGCCATAATAATTATATAATTGTTGATAGTTTTTGGCCGAACGTCCAAATTGATTGTTGACACCTAAGTGAATAAATTTTGGATGGATTTTTGATGATAAAAAAAGACTGGCTACAATCTGACCAAGTCCGCCATTTTTTTGATGATCTTCGAGACAAATTAGTCTTTTTGTTTTTTTGACACTTTTTAAAATAGTATCAAAATCGAGGGGTTTGACAGAGGAACAATTAATGATTTCTAAAGAAATACTTGGTTTTTGATTTTGAAATATGGATTGAACCTCAAAAGCTTGATAAAGGATTGGACCATAACCAATAATCGTGACATCCTTCCCTTTTTTTAAGATTTGGGACTTGCCGATAGTAAAAGGAAATTTGGGATTAGACAAAACCGGAGTTGAAGGGCGGACTAAACGCAAATAAGCTGGACGACGACTTTTGGCCAAAACTGAGGTTATTTTTTGAGTCTCAATAGTATCTAATGGGGCAAAAACTTCCATATTGGGAAGAGTAGTCATAAGAGCGATGTCTTCTAGACTTTGATGGGTGGCACCTAATTCGGCCGTCATTAGACCAGAGTGAGAACCAACTATTTTAACGTCTAAATTGTTGTAACAAATTGATTGGCGAATTACAGCCCAATTGATGGCCGGAGAGAAACATGCAAAAGAGCAAAGAAACACAGTTTTACCACTTTTTGCCAAACCAGCGGCAACGCCAGCAGCATTGGCCTCGGCAATACCACACTCAACAAAACGAGCAGGATAATGAGTGGCAAAATCAGACAAAGACAAGGAAGATTTTAAATCCATACTAACAACATAAAGCTTGGGGTTGTTTTTGGCCAATTGGTCAATAGTTTGGCCAAATGCTTGGCGAATTGATTGAATATTAGGGTTAGAGTGTGAGTTCATCTTTGGCAGCAAGATATGTTTTCTCGTCTAAATTTTTAACATCATGATATTTATAATTATTTTCCATAAACGATACCCCTTTACCCAAAACAGTATTGGCAATAATACAATTTGGGTAGTCAGAATTTTTAGCCTGTTTTAGGGATTTGATTAATTGATTAAAGTTGTGACCATCAACGGTAGTGACAGTCCAGCCAAATTGGACATATTTGGCGGCTAAATTGTTTAGAGGCATTATGTCTTGAGTGGTGCCATCGATTTGGAGACCATTACAATCGACAATATTAATTAAATTTCCCAATTTATATTTTTTGGAAAACATGACACTTTCCCAAATTTGACCTTCTTGGTGTTCACCATCACTAGTAAGACAAATGGTGGTGTGTTTAGGGTCACCAAGAGCTAA
Source organism: Candidatus Shapirobacteria bacterium (assembly GCA_028701645.1). Classification (GTDB taxonomy): domain Bacteria; phylum Patescibacteriota; class Microgenomatia; order UBA12405; family UBA12405; genus WARW01. The sequence continues at coordinate 9,514 of JAQVQI010000010.1, read as the reverse complement.
TCCAGTGGCAAACGAAAGACCTTGACCAAGAGATCCTGAGGAATATTCGACACCTGGGACATCTTTGGAAATATGACCTTGAAGAATTGAGTCAAAATCAGTATAAGTTGAGAGTAAATTTGCTGGAAAATATTTTTTTGATGCCAAGACGGTATAGAGAGCGCAAGCGAGATGGCCGGCAGATAGAATAAAATGATCTTTTTTAAAATCAAAAATATTTGAATGATAAAGAGAAATTAGAATATCAAGAGATGAGAGAGATCCTCCAATATGACCGCTACCAGAGGCGTAAATCATGCCCAGCAAATCAAGTCGTAGTTGATGGCTAATTTTTGATAACGGATGAAATCGATTGAGCATTAATTAAGTATAACTCAATCACTCCCTTTTCCCCCTCTTTGACAAAAGGGGGTAGGTTATAATATCCATTACCAATGGAAGATTTGTACAAAAAATATTATTTCGGGCTGAAAAAGTTTATTTCTCAAAAAATTGACGATGAGGGGGTGGTGGAAGAAATTATCAATGATGTGATGTTGGCAGTAATTAATTCGGAAAAAAATTACCAACATCGGTGTTGCCAGTTTAGCTGGATTTGTAGTATCGCTAAGCACAAAATAATTGATTACTATCGAAAGAAAAAGATTAAAACAATTTTATTTTCAGTAAGCCCTATTTTTGAAGAAATTGCCGACAAAGCACTAACCCCGGAAAGGGATGTATTAAAAAATGAGCTTAAAGATGAAATAAAAAAAACACTTTCTGAGTTAAAGGCGGGATATAAAAATTTATTACGACTTAAATATATAGAGGGTAAAAAAGTTACCGAAATTGCTAAAGAAACAAAATTAACTGTGAAAGCAGTGGAATCAAGATTAATTCGAGCAAAAAAACAATTTCGCGAAGTTTGGATTTATGATAAAAAAGAGAATTAAAAATATTATTTGGTTGACAATTTTAATTGCCGCCAGACAAATTTGGAAATTGGTGTGTAATTTATATCATTTAATTACTGAACCATTTGTAACCTTAAAATTATTAATTAAAGATAGAGACAAATCACAAATATTTTTAATTGGAATGATTTTTTTATTGCCAATAATTGCCTATTTATTGGCTAGAATTGGATGGGATTATTATCGATATGGATTTTTAATAGATGATTTTGGATTGTTTTTTATAATAGCGATTGCAATCCAAGCTGGATTATTTTTGTATTTGGGGTATTGGGTTTTAAAAGTAATTAGAAAATGGAGATAAACGAAGGATATTAAATAAAATTACGACTTAATTTTCACTATGATTAAAAACATAAAATTTGAGTATAAAAGTCAGGAATATTTGGAGTTTAAAGATTTAACCGAAGAAGTTGAAGAATTTGTTAAAAAATCTAAGATAAAAAACGGACAAGTATTGGTTTATTCAATGCACACAACTTTGGCTATATGTGTCAACGAAAAAGAAAGTGGGATTGTCAAAGATTTTCGGGGTTTGATGGGAAGGCTAATTCCTCGAGATACTTATTATTGTCATAATGACTTAAAAATAAGAACGGAAAATTTAGTTTGCCAATCAGGAGCTTCAGATTGTTTAAACGGACATTCTCACTTAACTCATTTATTGATGAGAAACTCGGAAGTTATTCCAATAATCAATGGCAAAATAGCGTTTGGTCCATGGCAAAGAATATTTGCAATTGAATTAGATTGTGGCAGGCCGAGAGAGATAATTTTTCAAATTACTGGCGAGTAATTAATTTAATTTTCTCAATAACTTTATCCAAAATTGATTCAGGAGTGCTGGCACCGGAGCTAATAACAATATCTTTTTGATTTAAAAACCATTCTGGTTGCAATTCAGAGGCATTATCAACAATATATGCTTTGGCTCCAGAACTTTGGGCCACTGACTTTAAGCTATTAGAATTGGCACTAGTAGGAGAACCAACAATGATTATAAAATGATACTTTTTTGCTAGTTTAACAATGGCCTGTTGCCTATCAGTGGTGGCTTGACAAATGTGGGGCAGAATAGTGATTTGAGGATATTTGTTTTTTATAAATAAGAGAGCTTTTTGAGTTTCAATAGTTGAAAGAGTGGTTTGAGTCATAACAGTGGTATCTTTGGGATTATTTATGGGAAAATCAAAAATATTATCAAGGGTAACTGGTGTGGCAAAATCTGGTGCTTCGCCGACCACTCCAACGGTTTCATCGTGATCAATTTTGTTGCAAAGAAAAATTATCTGTTTTTTTTGAGAGGCCAAATCTTTAACAGTACGATGAGATCTTAAGACTAAGGGACAAGAAGCATCAACAATTTCTAATCCCCTGTCTTTGGCTTGTTGAAACACTTGAGGGGTTGCCCCATGAGCTCTAATAATAACTATTGAACCATCAGGAATTTCATTAATTGATTGAACCGTTTTTATTTTTAAACTCGACTCTAACCAATCAACGACATGCTGATTGTGAACTATTTCCCCCAAAAAAAATATAGGTTTATCTTTATTTTTTGAGGTTTTAACGGCAACGTTGATAGCTCGGGTAATTCCAAAACAAAAACCATGAGGATTAGCAACTATAATCTTTGTCATTTTTTGGGCCTTTTTTTTAATCGAGAAAGAGGGGTTCCTGGGCAAAACCAATGGTCAGCACAACGAGCTTCGTAAGTAATTTTTGAATCATCAAATTTTTGAATTACGACCACTGGACTTTTGTAAGGAGCCGGCTTGCCGTCAATCAGGCGCTGTGTCATGGTTGCGGGAGCGCCACAGGTTTTGCCACGACCATCTTTGTAGGTACAGCGGGCGGTTAGGGTTTCAATCTTGGTGGCCAAGCCCAATAAAGATTCAATTGAAGAAAAAGGTTCGCCTTTAAAACTACGATTTAGACCCGAGACAACTACTTCGATATTGTCATTAAGTAAACAAGTGACAACATCTTTTATATTTTTATCGAAGAATTGGATTTCATCAATAGCAACTAACTGGGGTCTTTTTTTTAAAGGAATTTTATAAATATCATTAAAGATAAATAAAGAATCAACCTTACTTTTTGTCGAACTAGGAACAGGAATAGCTTCCCAACATCCACCATTGCGACAACGAACTTCTTTTATGTCAAAACGGTCATCGAGCGCCGGTTTGTAAACCCGAATTGAATAATTGAGGGCGTCACGACATTCAGATAAATGGTCTAATAATCGGCGAGTTTTACTTGAATTCATGGGGCCAACGAAACAAGTGAGTGGAGCACGTTGACGAGTCATAGGCTCATTTTAACTTGATATTGATTTCTTTGAAAGATGTCATTTCACTTTTTATATTTACAAAAGTTATAATTGTCTTAATTTATTGACGAAAAAGAATATCATAAAGTCAGAAGAATGTTTTTTGTGATTGATGATAATTTAGTAATTGCTGAGGCAAAATCTGATAAATCACACTTTGAATGGTTAATAGAACAATTTTGGCCTGAAGACAAAGCAATTGAATTTATTGAAACAGGTTTAAGAGGAGTGTTAAATCCAGATGGAAATATTAGATTTTATACAAGGGAAAACTGGGAGATTAATGAGGAAATCGAGGCTAAGTTTTTTGGAATTTTTGATGAATTAGTAAAAAGATTAAAGATAAGTCCAGAAGCAAAAATCGGTGGAGGAGGAGTAAAAGGGAAAACTGGTGATTTTTGGCCATCAAGGAAAGAATATGGAAAAGTTAAAGATTATATTAAAAAATAATTTTGAGACGCGGATGGGAGTTGTCCCGCAGCTGCGGGATTGCAGACTGCACATGTAAAAGTTGTTAAAATCTTAATGTGTATTATGTTTACGTTTTAAAGAGCTTAAAAGATCAAAAAATATATACAGGTTTTTCTTCTGATTTAAAGCGAAGGATTTTAGAACATAAGTCTGGATTGGTTAAATCTACCAAAAACAGACTTCCTGTTAAATTGATTTATTATGAAGTCTTTATAAATGAAAAAGATGCTAGAAATCGGGAAAAATATCTTAAATCTGGCGGAAAAGCCAAAAATAGTTTAAAATTGCAAATCAGAAACAGCCTTTCATAAATCTGACGCGGTAGTCAAGCGGTTAGACAGCGGTCTGCAAAACCGTATAGATGGGTTCAACTCCCATCCGCGTCTCAAATACCAAAAACCCTCCTCCGCCGGAAGGCGGATAAGGAGGGTTAAATCGTAATGACGGATTTTTACATCATGCCACCCATACCAGACATGTCTGGGGTTGGGGCTGATTTTGCTTCAGGAGCATCAGTGATTAAAACTTCAGTTGTTAAAATCATGGTACTGACAGAAACAGCGTTGGTTAGAGCTGATTTAGTCACTTTAGCTGGATCAAGAATTCCAAATTTAACCATTGATCCCATTTCGCCTGTAGCAGCATTGTAACCGTAGTCTGACTTTGAATCTTTAACGACAACATCTTTGATTAGATTGAAGATATAACCAGCGTCTTGCCCAGAATTTTGAGCCAATCTTCGGATTGGTTGTTCAAGTGCATATTTTAAAATATCAATCCCAACCTGTTCTTCGGCAGAATCTGTTTTGACTGAGTCGAGTTTAAAAGAAGCTTTAAGTAAAGCAACTCCACCACCAGGGAGGATTCCTTCTTCGACAGCAGCTTTGGTGGCATCAATAGCGTCTTTGACCCTTTCGAGTCGTTCTTTCATTTCAACCTCAGTAGCACCGCCAACTTGGAGAACAATAGCTCCACCAACTAATTTAGCAATTCTTTCTTGGAATTTTTCTTTGTCGTAATCTGAATCAGTATGGCTAAGTTGAGCACGGAGTTGAGAAACTCGGGCTTTTATATCAGCCTCGGAACCAGCACCACCTAAAATTCTGGTTTTGTCTTTGTCGGCAGTGACAGTATCAGCTTTACCACAATAATCTTGTGGTTCGGCGGTATCGAACTTGACGCCAAGATCGTCAGAAATTACTTGACCACCAGTAAGGACAGCAATGTCTTCAAGCATGGCTTTTCTTCTGTCACCAAACCCTGGGGCTTTGACAGCTAAGACATTGAAAGTTCCACGGATTTTGTTGACGACTAAGGTAGCTAGAGCTTCACCGTCGATATCATCGGCAATGATAACAAAATTTTTGGTAAGTTTGACTAATTTTTCTAAGAAAGGCAATATTTCTTGAATTGAACTAATTTTCTTGTCGGTAATTATAATGTAAGGATTGTCAACTACTGCCTCCATTTTTTCGGTATTGGTGGCAAAATAAGGAGACAAGAACCCTTGATCAAATTCCATACCAGAAGTTTCTTTGGTTTCCAAAAATAAACCTTTACCTTCTTCAGCAGTAATTAATCCATCGCGGCCAACTTTGACAACAGCCTCGGCAATTCTTTTACCAATTTGAGAGTCGCCGGCCGAAATTGTGGCGACTTGTTCAATTGATTCTTTGTCGTTGTCTTTAATTTCTTTTTTCATCTGATCAAGTTCTCCCAAAACAACTTCCAGCCCTTTTTCTAAACCGCGGCGGATTACCATTGGGTTAGAACCAGCAGTAACATTTTGAAGTCCTTTATTAGCAATAGCCTGGGCTAAAACTGTTGCGGTGGTAGTACCATCACCGGCAATATCGTTGGTTTTTGAAGCTGCTTCTTTAATAAGCTGAGCCCCCATATTTTCATAAGGATTTTCGAGTTCGATTTCTTTAGCAACAGAGACACCATCATGAAGAACGGTGGGGCCGCCCCATTTTTTGTCGATAGCGACATTTCGACCTTTAGGCCCAAGTGTGGTGATAACAGCGTCGGCTAAAATATTAACACCATTTAAAATTGATTGACGGGCATCTTGCCCAAATTTTAGTTGTTTTGCCATAGTTTTTAAAATTCCAAGATACAAAATACAAGTATTCCAAACATTTATGTTTGTTTCTTGTTATTTGGTTATTGGTTATTATATAAATTTATAATTATTTAATAATTGCCATGATGTCGTCGAATTTCAAAAGTAACAAATCAACGTTATCTTCTTTATATTCTTTGCCACCCCATTCGCGGTAGACGACAATATCGTCGACTTTGCATGGCGAAATAATTTCGTGGCCATCAATAAAAGTGGAACCTCCAACGGCCAAGACTCTACCTTGTTGAGGTTTGTCTTGATGGTTGTCGGGTAAAACGATACCGGAAGCGGTAGTTTTTTCTTGTTTTTGAGGCTGGACTAGAAGATAGCCAGCGACTGGATGGATTTTTGTCATGATTAGTCAATTAGCTAATAGTAATTAGCTTTTAGTAAATAAATAATGAAGTTAATAATTATCTCCGCCAGTGGGCGGACTGAGTTGGCTGTTGAGCAGTCAAATTCAGAGACTGCTAATATTATAGCTGGAGTTGGCGATACGTCAAGGGGAAATTAGATTGTAGATTGTTGATCGTAGATTATAGATAATATGGTTACTAATGAAATTATTAAAGACTAAGATTTTTGGAAAATATAAATTTTTCTATTTAGAGAGTGATAGATATATCGGCCAAAGAATTGCTTTGGAAAAGTATGAGCCGTATGAAACAAAACTAATCTTAGGACAAACGAAAAAGGGTGATGTAGTGGTAGATGTGGGAGCAAATATTGGTTATTACACCATACTTTTAGCCGATAAAGTAGGTAAAACAGGAAAAGTATATGCTTTTGAGCCAGACAAAATAAATTTTGAAATTTTGAAGAAAAATATTGAAGCAAATAATCTTAATAATGTGGTGGCAGTGAATGCGGCAGCGGGAAGCAAGAATGAAACAAATATTTTGTATAGGTCGGAGGAAAATTTGGGAGACCATAAACTATATGATAATTTTCAATTTTCAAAATCCAATTTTCAAAAAGAAAAAGTAAAAATTATTAAACTAGATGATTATTTAAAAAATATAAAAATTAATTTGATGAAGATAGACACACAAGGGTGGGAACCGGAAGTAATTGCTGGGGCAAAAGGTTTAATAGAGGAAAATAAGCCAGTGATGTTTTTGGAGTATTCCCCTGCCAGTTACCAAATAGCCAAATTGGACGGAAAAAAGATGATGGAAAATTTGGACAAAATTTATCCAAAAATTTGGTGGATAGATGAATGGCTGTATATTTATAAAAATTTGAGTCAGAAAAAAATTGATGAAATTTGTAGAACCAATAAAACCGGTTATGCTGATTTGTGGATTAAAAAAAATACTACTATTAATGACCTTTTATGTCGATATGGAAATATAAAATTAAAACAGTGGTTAAAAAACTTTTTGCTGGGTTATAATTGAGACAAATTAGTATTAATTATTTTTTATATTTATATATGTCAAAAATACAAAACATTTTCGCTCGAGAGATATTAGCTAGTGGTGGTGCTCCCAGTTTGGAAGTAACCGTAACTTTGGAAAGTGGGGCTATTGGAGAGGCTTCGGTTAGTTATGGCGCTAGTGCTGGATCAAAGGAAGCAACAGTTTTATTGGATGGCGATAAATCACGTTACAACGGCAAAGGAATGTTGGTCGCAATTGCCAATATTAACGGTAAAATAAAAGAAATATTGATAGGGATGGAAGCAAGTGATCAAAGAGCAATTGATAATAAAATGATTGAAACCGATGGCACAGTTAACAAAGCTGTGTTGGGTGGAAATGCCATGTTAGGAGTAAGTTTGGCAGTATGTAGAGCCCAAGCAGCAGAAGAAAAAATGCCACTTTATAAATATCTTAGAAAAACTTATGCAATTGGCGATATCGGCTGGAAGTTACCAAAACCAATGATTGTAATGATTGAAGGTGGAAAGCATGCTGACGAAACCACCGATTTACAAGAGTTTATGGTGGGAGCAATGGGAAACAAAACGGCAGCCGAAAATGTTCGAATGGAAATGGAAATTTATAATGCGTTGAAAAATATTTTAAAAGCAGAAAAATTATCAACTAATGTGGGCAATGAGGGTGCTTTTGCTCCAAATGGAATTTCATCAAATGAAAAACCATTAGAATTTTTAACTCAAGCAATAATTAATGCCGGTTACACTCCAGGAGTTGACGCTGGAGTTGGTATTGACGCAGCCGCAAGTGAATTTTATTCTCAAGAAACGGGTAAATATACTTTGAGACTTGAAGGAAAAGAATTAACCTCAGAAGAATTAATCGCCTACTACAAACCATGGATTGAAAAATATAAGATTGCGACTATGGAAGACATGTTGTCAGAATTTGATTGGGATAATTGGCCAAAAATGGTGGAAGCTATTGGAGGCAAGTTCCCATTAATTGCTGATGATTTAACTGTAACCAACACTGCGTTGTGGCAAAAAGCCATTGATATGGAAGCAGCAACGGCAATTTTGATAAAGCTTAATCAAGCTGGTACTTTGACAGAAACTGTTGATTGTTGTCTATTAGCTAATCAACATGGACTGATGACTATGCCTTCGCATCGCGGTGGTGGTGAAACCAACGATACTTTCTTAGTAGATTTGGCAGTAGCTGTTAATTCGGCTTATATAAAAGTAGGCCCAACTCGAGGAGAAAGAGTCTGTAAATATAACCGATTAATGAGAATTGAGGAAGAATTAAAAGCGTAGCTTTTAATTCAGTCTGTCAGCTTGTCAGTTAATCAGTTTGTCAGAAAAATATGAAAAATAAAAAAGTAATTTTAATAGTGCGAGATGGTTGGGGTTATTCGACTAATCCTTATGGCAACGCCATAATGGAGGCTAATACTCCAAATGCGGATAAATATTTAAAGGAATATCCAAGTGCTCTATTAAAATGCTTTGGTAACGATGTGGGTAACCCTCAGGGAGCCCAGGGCGGAAGTGAAGTAGGACATTTGACTATGGGAGCAGGACGAATTGTATGGCAACCACAAGAAATGATTAATAATGCCATTAAAGATGGATCATTTTTTCAAAATCCGGCTTTATTAAAAGCAATAGAAAATTGTAAAAAAAATGATTCAGCCTTACATTTAGCAGGTCTTTTTTCCGATGCTGGAGTTCATTCTGACGTAAACCATTTGTATGCTTTATTGAAATTAGCCAAAGATAATGGATTGAACAAAGTTTTTATTCATTTAATTCTAGATGGCCGCGACGTTCCAGAAAGATCAGCTCTTGGTTATGTAGAAAAGTTAAATGAAAAAATAAAAGAAATTGGAGTCGGCAAGATCGCTACAGTATCGGGAAGATATTATTCAATGGATCGGGATACTAACTGGGAACGAACTGCATTAGCAGCTGATTTGTGGATTGATGGTGAAGGTTTTGAAGCAAATGACGCAGTTGAAGCAATTAATAAGGCTTATGAACGAGGAGAAGCAACTGATTATTATGTCCAACCAACAATTATTGATAAAAATGGGCTATTAAAATCAGGTGATTCTTTTATTTGGTTTAATTTTAGAACAGATAGATCTCGCCAAATTACAGCCATGATGACCCGACAAACTCTTTGTCCGGTAGAATTTCAAACGGATTTAGATTTGACCTATGTCTGTATGGGGAGATAC
>JAQVQI010000042.1 GCA_028701645.1 Candidatus Shapirobacteria bacterium | reverse complement strand
GCTAATTTTTCGTATAGCCTAAAATAATTTTGAAAAGTAATTGTTGCCCATGTTTGCGATTCACGTTGGACAGTAACTCCTTCTTTAGCTTCAACAGCTTGATGAAGCCCGTCAGACCAGCGACGGCCATTCATAAGACGACCGGTAAATTCGTCGACAATAACGACTTCATTATCTTTGACAACATAATCTTTGTCTTTGTGAAACAAGGCTCTGGCTTTAATAGCGTTTTCTATATAATGAATCGTTTCAAAAGATTCTTCATATAAATTATTGACGTTTAATATCCTTTCAATCTTTCTAATTCCGTATTCTGACAAAGTTGCTGAACGAGATTTTTCGTCGATGACATAATCGGTTGGTTGCAAATCTTGGGCAATTTTGGCAAATTTATAATATTTGTCAGTTGGTTGATTGTTGGGAGAGGAAATAATTAATGGAGTTCGAGCTTCGTCAATTAAAACGAAATCAACTTCATCGACAATGGCAAAATAATGAGGTCGTTGGACTACTTGATCTTGAGAAGGAGCCATATGGTCTCGAAGATAATCAAAGCCAAACTCATTGTTAGTCCCGTAAGTAACATCGGCTAAATAGGCATCTTTTCGTGATATTGGTTTTAGGTGAGCGAGGCGATTGTCAATCTTTTCTTCTGGATTAGTATAAGAAGGGTCAAGAATAAATGATTCTTCATGAATCAAACATGAGGTGGATACCCCTAATAAATTTAGGGCTTGTGGATACCAACCAGTCCCCACCCGAGTAAGATAATCGTTTGGGGTGATAATGTGAACTCCACGACCGGTAAGGGCGTTTAGGTAAGCAGGGAAAATAACGGAATGAGTTTTTCCTTCTCCTGTCCGCTGTTCTGCGATTCCTCCCTGGTGAAGAGTTATAGCCGACATAAGCTGAACGTCATATGCACGTTCACCAATAGTTCTTTTAACCGCTTCACGAACAACTGCAAAACTTTCGGGTAAAATATCTTCTAAAGTTTTTCCATCCTTAAGTAATTTTTTAAAGTAATCAGTTTTTTTTGACAATTCATCGTCGTTAAGTTTTGATATCTCAAGCTCAAAACTATTTATCTGCTCAATTATTTTTTGATATGATTTTATCCGTTTGTTATTTTCGTCAAAAATGTTTTTTAGAAATCCTAGCATAAGTTATATTATATCGAAGATTAATATATATGTTTAAAAAAATACCCACCCGCCTTTGTCCTGAAAACCAAGACTCTGGCGGGTAAGGGTGGCTCCTCTAGCTATGTTGAGATTTGATAACTTCGAAGTGGGTAAAGGGATGGAGAACTTTTGGAATCTTGATAGACCCATCAGCTTGTTGATGATTTTCGATAATGGCTAATACGGCTCTGTCGGTTATTAAAGTGGCGTTGAGAATATGAACTAATTCGTTTTTACCATTAATCTTTACTTTTGTGTTTAAACGTCTGGCTTGATAGTCGCCACAATTACTACATGATTGAGTTTCTCGATAATTGTTTTGTCCAGGAAACCAGGAATTGATATCGTACATTCGACGATTTGGTTGAGGTAAATCACCAGTACAAGCCTTGACTACTTGATATGGGATTTCTAGTTCTTGCATTAATTCTTCTTCGTGGTTAAGCATTTCTAAACACATTTTGTCAGAAATTTCATAGTCAGGAAGAGTAAAAACATTCATTTCAACTTTGTTGAAAAAATGGACTCGAAGCATGCCTTTCATATCTTTTCCGTAAGTACCAGCTTCACGTCTAAAACAAGGCGAAAAATTTATATATTTTTTGGGTAAAGAAGAAACGTCTAAAATTTCATTCATATGATATGGAACCACTGAATGTTCAGAGCTACTAATAAAAATTAAATCGTCTTCTGGAACTGAATAATAAGCATTGAAAAGATTTTTATTACTAGCGTAACCACATTTCCATTCAGTATCACTTTTTATCATTACTGGTGGAATCATAGCGGTCCAGCCTTTTTGAGCTAATTTGTTGAAAGCATAATTCATTACCGCCATTTCCAAAACGGCTCCTTGACCTTTAAAATAACCAAATCTGGATCCAGAAATTTCTGCTGCTTTTTTGATATCGATAATATCTAGTCTTTCACCCAAATCAGCGTGGTCTAAGGGTTGAAAATCAAATTTAGGAACATCACCAACAGTTTTGTAGATTTGATTTTCTGTCTCATCTTTACCAACCGGTACATCAACTGCTGGGATATTGGGAATTTCTTCCAAAATTAAATTTTGTTTATCTTCGGTATCTTTAAGGTTAACTTCTATCCCTTTTATTTTTTCTTTTATTTCACTGGCCTGTTTAATTTGTTCTTCAGTCGGCTTGCCTTTAAACTGTCGGCTTAAAATATTTTGGTCTGATCTTAATTTTTCAACTTCGGATAGTAGTTGTCGACGGTTGGTATCAAGAGAAATAATGTCGTCAACTACTTTTGGGTCTTTTTGACGATTTATTAACGCAGTTCTTACTGTATCAGGCTGTTGTCTTAACAAATTTATGTCGATCATTGATAGTTATTATTGTATCAAATATTTTTACCATAATTAACGCAGATTAAACGCAAATACTAAGTATATCAGAATATATCAATGTTATTATTTTACCTTTTTATACATTAAAATTGCATCGTCATACTCACCTTTTCTTTTTAAAGCTTTTGGTAACCGACCATATTCTATAAATCCTAATTTTTTATATAAATTTTTCCCGATTATATTTTTACCAAAAACTTCTAAATCAATTATTCTAAGATCGGGTAGTTTTTTAATTGACTCATCAATCGTTAGCTCCATAATTTTTTGACCTAATCCTTGGCCACGAAATTCGGTAGCGACACTTATTCCAAAGTTTCCGACGTGAGATTTAGCATCAGAGTGTAGAGTAATTTCTGAACAAGCGACTAATTTAGTTTCGCAAAAACCACAAAGATAAACACATTTATTTTTACTTATTTTGTCTATTTTATCTTGAAGCCATTTGGTTTCTGATTCGATAGTAGTTTGGAATCCTTGGAATAAAATAAAACTTTCTTCGGCTGATATCTTGTTTATATAATTCATTAGTAGTCCAACATCACTCATTACCGGATATCGAAAACTAATTTCTTTACCTGATTTGGTAATGAATTTGGCTGTATATTTCATAAGTATTTATCTAACAATTTCGTGTTTAAACCATTTTTCTTGGAATTCTGTTAGTTTTTCAATTTCATCATCAGCAATAGATTGACCGTCTGGAATGACAATTAATTTATCATCGTCGTCGTTAATTCGGTGAATAATAGCAACGACTCTGCCAGTAAATTTATCCAACGGTTTATCTATTTTTAAAACATATGCATCTAATTCTTCACCATCGGGAGCAAGAACGTCTTTTATATATCCATAGTTAACTGGGTATTTAAATTTCCACTTTGGATGAACAGAACCTAATTGTCTATCAATATAAACCTGAATAATCTGATTTAAATAACTTGTCGCCAAGACTAATGATTGACTTTCCATTGTCTGATAATACACCTGATTTAATAACTAAATTAATAACTTCTCTTATTGGCTTATCTTTATTTTCTTTAACTATATTTTGAATAGGTAAAACTTCTGGTTTGTATCTATTTTCGTTATCTGGATCAGAACTTGTTAAAACAGCTAATGCTTCCTTTAAGCATTCTAATTGTTTTTCGTTAATTTTTGTCTTTAATTTTTTTTGCCAATAATAGTAGAACATAAAATGGTTCATCTCATGAAGGGTAACTTCTTTTAATTTTTCATTATTACAATCTACATAGCTCATAAACCAATTCGGATAATTGTAGGGACAACGATAAAAAGTAGTTAAAAAAATATTTATTTTATTTAAAAAAGGAAATTTGTTTTTATAAATATCTTCAAGTGTATTAATTATTTGCGATTGATTGTTATACAGGAACTGATTAAATTCTTCGACTTTTTTAGTAACAACATCATCGAAATTTTTATCCCTGATTTTTCGCCAATAATTTAAGACTAAGGATTCGGCGTGAGTATTACTGGCGGCATTTATTACTGGTAATAGGAATTCTTCGGGAAAATATTTTTTAGACATTTCCAAAACATCCATACCGTACTGATATTTCGTATTGTTTCGAAGTTGACGAATATAGTTATTTAAATCCTGAGAATAAGAATAAGAAACATAAAAAATATTATCCATTACAAATAATTATAACCCAATTATTGTGGAGATTTTTACATTGATATTAGACAAGCATCAGTAAATTATTCTTCTTTTCGCATCGATGGAAACAAAATTACATCCTTAATAGTAGATTGATCAGTGAGAAGTTGAACAAATCGATCAATTCCCATACCCCATCCAGCCGTTGGTGGCATGCCATATTCCAAGGCTCGGATGTAATCGCTATCGAATTGCATGGCGGTTTCATTACCTTTCTTTTCGAGAGCAACTTCGTCGAGCCAGCGATCTGATTGATCTTTGGGGTCGTTTAATTCATTGTAAGCTTTGAGGAATTCAGTACCACAGATCAGTAATTGGAATGAAGAAATTTTGGTGGGATTATCGGCTTTGCGTTTGGCAAGGGCAATCATTTCGGCGGGATAGTCACAAATGAATGCTGGCCCAACGATATTAGGTCGAACATATTCTTTGTAAA
>JAQVQI010000009.1:6172-19662 GCA_028701645.1 Candidatus Shapirobacteria bacterium | reverse complement strand
TCAATTTATTAATGTTTTAATTTAAAAATTAAATAATTAATTCATTCATTGAAAATTAGATTTTGAAAATTCGAAAATTAAAAAATTTTTTATTATTAATTAAAAATTTTAAATTATGAGCAAAACCTCACAAGAAAACAAGGCTAAAAAAGCCAAACAAGAAAGTGTGGAAGTTCAAAGCAATGAAGGATTAAATCCTGAGCTTGCCAAAGGACAAAAGGCTGTAACCCAAGACGAAGTAGTTGAAACTACCACCGAATCAGAAGGAACCGCTGAAACCCACAAAATTAAAACCACCAAAATCCGTGGTAAAAAATATCAAGCTGTCAAGAAAAAAATTGACGTTACTAAATATTACCCCCTAAAAGAGGCTGTTAAGCTTGTTAAAGAAACATCTTTATCAAAATTTGACGGTAAAGTTGAAGCCCATATTACTGTTTTAGATATCGGTAGCGTTGGTGAAATCACCTTCCCTCATTTAGAAACTGCCAGCAAAAAAATCGTTATTCTCAACGACACTATTTTAGCTGAAATTAAAGAAGGAAAGGTTAATTTTGACATTATCATCGCCAGTCCAGCTACTATGCCAAAATTATTACCTTTTGCTCGTGTTTTAGGACCAAAAGGACTTATGCCTAATCCTAAAAACGGGACCTTAACCGACGACCCAGAAGCTGCTGTTAAACGTCTATCAGTCGCCAAGACTATGATAAAAACTGAAAAGAAAGCTCCTGTTGTTCATATCGTTGTTGGAAAAGTTTCTCAACCAGTTGAGGAATTAACCACCAATATTGATGAACTTATCAAAGTAGTCAAATCTAATAAAATCAAAAAATTAGCCCTCTGTGCCACCATGGGCCCCTGTGTCAAAGTTGAGGTCAAATAAAAATATATAAACCGAAATCCCGCCACTGCGGGGTTGAAGTTAAATAATTTATCTTTACTTAACATTCAAACCCCTCTTTTTTTTGGAGGGGTTTTTGGTAATTTCTGTTAAACTATATCAATGGAATATATCTCCACTATTAATTCTAAAAGTACCAAAAATCTTGTCCTTCTCCACGGTTGGGGCGGTTGTTGGCAATCTTGGTACCCTATTTTGGAAAGATTAAAAAATGATTTTAATCTTTATGCTCCAGATTTACCCGGATTCGGTGACCAACCAATTCCTATGCCCTATTTTTTAGAAAATTATGTTGATTTTGTCGTCGATTTTATTATCAAAAATAAAATTAAAAATCCCATTTTAATTGGCCATTCATTTGGTGGTGCCATCATTTCCAAAATTGCTGCCGACAAACGGCTTCCCTTATCAAAAATAATTTTAGTTGATGCCGCCCCTATCCGTCACCTGTATACTCCTCTCCAAAAAATAAAATTTAAACTTATCAATTCATTAAAAAAAATTGTTCCTTTTACCCAAGATATTTATTATAAAATTTTTAAACTTCAAAACTCCGACTACGCTGTTCTCAAAGGTAACCCTATTCTTCAACAAACTTTCAAAAATGTTATTCAACAAGACTTAACCGCTGAATTACCCAAAATTGATCTCCCCACTCTTATTATTTGGGGTAAAAACGATATTTCCACTCCTCTTTCTGACGGCATCACTATTCAAAAATTAATCCCCAATTCTATTTTAAAAATTTTTGACGACACTTCTCATTTTTCTTATCTTGACAACCAACAACAATTTGTTACTGAAATTACTAACTTCATCAAATTATGAAAACTAGAAATTTAATTTATTTAGCCCAATTAGAAGAGTATGACGCTCCACGTATCAAAAAGTGGCTCAAAGAGAATCCAAAAAAAACTGTCTCAGAAATTAAACATCACCTCATTTGGACCCCAAAAACTATTCTTATTTTTATCAAAACATCATTTCTCAGTTTGTTTATCGGCAATCAGAAAGCTCTATTTTTAACTCTTAAGTTTTTGACACCATTTGATACATTTATCAAAAATTTATTTGTCATTTTAGCTACTCTAAAATTTAAAATTTTTAATCGTAATACCTTAACTATAGGTATTACCGGTTCTTGGGGAAAAACTACCACCAAAGAATCCCTCTACTCCATTCTCAAACCACTTAGTAATGTCGACTATACTCCCTCTAACCACAATACCCTATTAGCCATTGCCAAACAGGCCTTATTTTTATCACTCAAAACCAAAATTTTTATTGTCGAAATTGGCGCTTACCAAGTCGGTGATATCCAAAAAGTTTGCCAAATTGTTCATCCTCAAATTGGCATTTTAACTGCTCTTGGACCAATGCATTTAGAACGTTTTGGCACATTAGACAATGTTTTAAAAACCAAAATGGAATTGGCCCAAAGTTTACCCACAACTGGCACTTTTTTTGCTCCAAAAAATTTATCTTCTAAAGTTTCTCAATTTTCTCTTCCCCAAAATGTTCATTATTTCCAAGATTATCAAGAAATTTATTACTCTCTCGGTTTTCAATTTAATCTCCCCAAAACCGATGTTCAAAAAACTCTTGACTCTCTTCCCTCAGTCGAACATCGCCGTCAAATTATTCAAAACGGACCAATTACTGTCATCGATGACGCTTACAATTCCAACCCTGCCGGTTTTAAATTGGCTCTTGATACTCTCAAAAATATAAAATCTGACAGTAAAATCTTAATTACTCCTGGCATGGTCGAAATGGGTCAGCTTCAAGCCGAAGAAAATCAAAAAGCCGCCTCTTATGCCGCTTCTATTTGTGACCACATTATTATTGTTGGTCAAACCAACCAAGAAGCCCTCTTAAAAGGAGCTAAATCAGCCCAAACCAAAGTCAAAATCCACCCTGTCCCCGACCTAAAATCCGCCCAAGAACTTCTACCGTCAATCATGTCCAAAACCTCCGCCATCCTCTACGAAAACGACCTCTCTGATAATTATTTTTAATTCTTACTTCCCTTCCCTGCCTTTCTCAGCAACCCCGAATCGTAAGAAAAATTTATTTTATTGCGTTTATTGTATCTTTCAAAACCCAATTCAATTAATTTATCCAACATTTTGGCAAAAGGATAACCACTTTTCTCCCATAAATAAAATGACAAAGAACCAGGCAAAGTATTTATTTCATTAATATAAACAATTCCTTTTTTAATATTGACTAAAAAGTCAATTCTAGCTAATCCAGAAGCTCCCAAAGCTCTAAAAGCCTTCAAGGCATACAACTGAATCCTTTTTGTCATTTCCTCATTAATTGGCGCCGGTATTAATCTTGATAAATTAGCCATTCCTTTTGTTTTACTTCCTCTCAAATATTTATCTTCATAAGACAATAATGTATTGGCCTTAATTGGTTGTTCGCATATCGATACCTCAGCGTCTTCATACCCCATCACCGACACATTTATTTCATCAATATTTTCCAAACATTCTTCCACCAAAACTTTGGTATCAAATTCTTTGGCAATATCAATTGACCACTCCAATTCTTGTTTGTTGTGAGCCATATTTATCCCCACACTTGATCCTAAATTAGCTGGTTTAACACACATTGGATAACCAATATTTTTTTCTAATTTTTCAATAATTTCTTTTTTATTTTTAAGATATTCTTTTGACAAAAACCAGTCATATTTCACTATTGGCAACTCCTCTTTTTCATACACTGCTTTCTGTAACACTTTATCCATTCCTATTGCTGCTGCCGTTACTCCACAACCAGTATACGGTATATTTGCCATTTCCAATAACCCTTGTATTGTTCCATCTTCCCCGTAAGTTCCATGAACTGCCATCAAAACTATGTCAAAACTAATTGGTTTTTTTAAAATTCCTACCGGGATTAATCTTTTATCTCCCACTTCACCCGAAAGTTTATATTGTCCCAAACCAATTTTATTTTTTAACTCCAATTTTTTATAATTTTCGATTTTCTTTAGCGACTCTCCGCTCCACCATCTGCCTTGTTTATCAATGTAAACCGGAATAATTTCATACTTTTTTTGGTCTAAATTAGCCAAAATCTGCATTGCCGTCACCACCGATACCTCGTGTTCCACACTTCTACTGCCAAACACCACTGCCACTTTTGTTTTATTCATAACCAATATTTTAACACTCTCTAACCTTTAAATTCCCTATCCTTTTTCATCTCCCTTTCAATCAAGTGTCGCAAAAATACCGACTTGGGAATCATTCTTTTTTGAGCCACCCAATCCAAATAATTCAAAATTTTAGGACTAACAAAAAAATTAAACCTCATATCAACTAGGCATTTGGCTTTGTTGATTGAGGCTAATATTACCTGTTCGAGATTTTCTTTTTTATATTCTGCTAAAATTAATTTCGAATTTACAATTCCCTTGACAAATACCGGATCCATGTCTGAAGTATACATGGCAATCACTGGCTTATTTTCTTCCATAGCTTTGCTTAAAATAAACCCCATCGACACACTGTGCCCCGAAATTTCCATAACTACGATATCTGCTTTTTTAATACACTTTATGATATGCAAATAGTTCTCTTTCTTGGTTTCAATTGATTCTTTACTAAAATCTTTTATTCCTGTCTTTATCCATTTTAAGACTTTATCGCTTACCATTTTATGTTCGTCGCTTATTATTTTGTACATTCTAGAATACAACTTCACTTTTTTTGCTACTAATCTCGATGAGGCTACAAAATATATCTGCATTGGCCTATTGTACTACAAAAACTAAACCCTTTGTCCCTTTGGGACATTTCATTTAAAAAGGGCAACTTTTCCTTTTAAGCCTCCATTGTTTAAGGGAGGTGTCCCACAGCTGTGGGACAGAGGGTTTAAGTTTTGAGCTAAATTTTCATTTTGTTTTTATAAAACTCAATATCCATTTTTATTACTTCATTCCATGACTCTTTTAAATTATGATCGCTTCCCTCTCTAATATCCAAATACACCTCTTTATTATATTTCTCTAGCTGTTTTTTAAAATTTTCTTGCCATTTTACTTGACACCAAACATCACTTGTCCCTTGGTGGATCAAAATCGGTGCCTCAATCCAATTATAATAATTATAAATTGAATAAAGTTCACTGTCATATTCCTTTTCAAAATCCTCAATTCTTTTTTTAACGATTAGCCCACCTTCACTGTCATCCATAGTTTCTAAAATACTCATTGGAAACGGATTAGTCATCGGTGCCCACAAGACAGTCGGATAATTTTTACCAGTAATTTCTAGTACCGAAACAGCTATTTGGCCTCCGTTGCTATGTGCCCAAATTCCAATCCTGTCTGGGTCAACATATTTTAATTTTTTAACAGATTCAATTAAGTCCAAAACACCAACTGGTTTTTCAAATCTAGCTTCCAAAATATCTTTCGATTCATCATCCGACAATCCAAATCCCAAAAAGTCCAAACTTATAGTTACAAATCCGTTTCTGGCCAACTCATCTGCTACTTTCCAACTCCCTGATCCAACAAAATACCCCTCACTCTCGGCAAAACCACGAATCATAATTATTGCCGGTCTGCCCGCCAAAACTGCGGGGCTGTCGGCGGGTAAGTTTATCATTCCACTTATCTTCTTTCCATTACTTTCAAAACTAATTGCCTTACTAGTAAAATTATTTTCTTTCAATATACCTTCTTCTTTATATTTTTCAATCACAGTCGGCCTTGCCTCTTCCACTACTAACACTTTACCAACATCTTTAATTATTGACCCTTTATTTTCTCTTTTTCTTAAGTTTTCAAAATTATATTGGGCTAAATAACCAATATTTTTCTCAATTTTTATATCTCCAGTCTCAACTTTGTTCTCATCATTTGTTTTAAATAGTTCCCATGACGACCCTTTTGGGCTTAGCCAATTATTTTTATTATCATAAACTTTCCCGATTCCAACACCTACTAATCCAAAAATTAACAAAATAATTATGATTAAAAATATTTTCTTCATTAATTTAGTGTATCCCAAAAAACTAACGTTCTAAAGCGCTAAAGTTCTAACGCTCTAATATTATCCTATAATTTGACAAAATTTTACTCTTTGGTATAATCTCACTCAAGAAATCTAAATAAAATCAAACTAATATTTTTATTAATATTTGCAGTTAAAATTTTTATTTTTAGATTTTGGTACTTTAAGAGTTTGTCTATTTTGTGACGGGATTTTGGTCACTTTTGTGGCCTAATAATATTTAAGGAGGCACCACATGTCAAAGAGTCCCAAAAATCACCTAGTTCGGTCAGTCATCTCAGGTAAAGAAATCCAAACCAGCACCTCAACCTCAAAAAGCCCACCATCGACAAAAAACGTACACAGTAGAAATAATAAAAAACGTGGAGAACGTCGAGGTCAAAGTAAACCACGGAGGTAAACAAGGTTGAAAAATTATATAAAATAATGGAGGAGTAAATATCATGCTCGTAACAGTTATCAACCCCGAAACCAACAAACAGGTTAGTTTTGAAGAAGTCAATCAAGCAGTACCTATCCCGATAAAGAGAGACGCCATGAGGCCAGGGGCTATAAAAATTAGCAGCGACTACGACGAACATATGGAAATCTTCACCACCGCCATTAAGGAAAAAGGCTGGTACCTTCGCCAAGTCACAATCTAATAAACTTCTTGCACTTGGATGCTGTTGCAGACACTTTTTGTGTCATCAATTTTCCCATTGCAGCAGCATCCATTCCCTTCCTTCGATCAATTTATCCTTCTTTCAATTATCGCTATCTTTCCAACAACCCTTTTAAGATTTACAAAAATCACTTCATGATTTTTTAATTGAAAATATATAGTCCTATAATTTTGATTATTAAACATATTTATGTTAAAATCCACTAATACTTATCAATTAAGTATTATTAATATCGTGATCAATTTAGAAACCTTGCTTTCTAAAAATTAATCACCTGCACTTTTACAGTCAGGGTTTCTATAGATTTTTCTTTTTTTTGGGCGACCACAAACAGTCAAAAACATAAAAAGGAGATTAAAAAAAATGATGACTTTTTTAAGACGATTATTTCAAAACACTTATTTCCTTATGGCTACCTCACTAATACTTGTAATGGTCTTGGCCATTAGCTCGTCTATCCAAATTCCTATATTACTCATAAGATTAATAATGTTAATTATTAATCTCAATATTTTTATCATTATTTCTAGAATAACCAAATCAAACAGGGGAATATTTGTTCGAAATTTATATGTTCTATTTTTAACCGCTATTTATATTTATGTAACTACCCAACTTAATGCTAATTTAGCTGTCATTATTTTATACATGTTTATTTTCTTCATTCTTGGGGTAATTTGGGTTAGTCCAACTGTTCCTATTAATTTTTTTATTAAAAATAAAAAAATTAGTCTTGGAAATAAATTTCTAGTTGCGACCACCTTAATTGCTCTAATAAGTTTTGAGTTAATAAACTACTTTACTTGGTCCCTAACCCAAATACCCTGACTGACGCCCGAGCGTTACAATAATAATCAAATTATTGTAACCTCGGGCTTATCTTTTGATAAATACCTAGTTTACAATCCTTTTTTTGCTTGCTATAATCACTCCATCAACCAAAGACAGCCGGTTTAGTCCGCCAAAGCTTTAGCGAAGGCGACCACTAGTAATTCCCGCCGAGGTAAAACAATTTATTTTTGTTTTATTTACGCCTCACTTCGTTGAGGCTTTTATCATTTAATAAACCAATAACCAAATAACAAGAAACAAACATTTTGTTTGGAGTACTTGGAATTTGTATCTTGGTAATTCAAAATTTAAAAATTAAATTTTGCCTTATGCCAAATATTAAAAAAATCGAACAAGTTGATCAAGTAGTCAAAAAATTAACCGAGGCTAAATCAGCTGCCTTGATTCAATACCAAGGGTTAAATGCCGGTGATATTAGCCAACTTCGAGCTGATATAAAAGAAGTCGGTGGCTCAATGGAGGTTGTCAAAAATTCTCTTATTTCTCGAGCTTTGGCTAAGATTGGGATTAAACTTCCTCAAACTCTAACCGGACCAACAGGTATTGCTTATTGTAATGATGATGAAGTCGCTTCTTTAAAAGAAATTGACAAAGTCAACAAAGCCAAAGAAGTTACTTCTTTTAAATATGGCATTTATGACAAAAAACTTCTTTCTGTAGACGAACTCAAAGCCTTTTTGAGTCTTCCTTCCAAATCAGCCCTTATTTCTCAACTTTTAGGTGGATTAGTCAATCCGTTGCAACGATTAGCTTATGCTCTTCGTTACAACCAAACCCAACTAGCCCTAACCCTCAAAGCTCTTTCAGAAAAAAAATAAGTAACTTAAAATTATCAATTTACAATTTTCAAATACCAATCAATTTATTAATGTTTTAATTTAAAAAATTAAACAATTAATTCATTCATTGAAAATTGGATTTTGAAAATTCGAAAATTTAAAAATATTATTTATTAATTATTAATTTATTAAAAATAAATATGGAAATTTCAGAAAAATTGCAAAAAATTTTAGATTCTATCTCTGAACTCTCAGTTTTAGAATTATCCGACCTCGTTAAAGGTATCGAAGAAAAATTCGATGTCAAAGCTATTGCCGCTGCCCCTGTAGCTGCTGGTGGTGCCCCGGCTACTGGTGCTGCTGCTCCTGCCGCTGAAGAAAAAACCGAATTTGATGTCATCATCACCTCTGGTGGTGCCAACAAAATCGCCGTCATCAAAGTCGTCCGCGAATTCAAACCAGAATTAGGTTTGAAAGAAGCCAAAGACATGGTTGATGCTGCTCCCACTTCTCTCGGAACTATGAAAAAAGAAGCTGCTGCTGACGCTAAAACCAAACTCGAGGCCGCCGGCGCACAAGTCGAACTTAAATAACTTGTCTTTTTGTAGAGACGTAGCGCACTACGTCTCTACTTGTTTAAAATCCCCCCATTCAGGGGGATTTTTAGTTTATCAAAATATTTTTTATAATAAATCAGTTCTTTCTTGAGTTTTTAGAACATCGACCACCTGGCCTACTTTTCCAGTTTGGTCTTTTTTAGTAATTAACAAAGCATCCCCTGTGTCAACTACAATTAAATCCTCGACTCCAATCAGAGCAATATATTTTTTGTCTTTTTTATAAACAAAGTTATCTTTAGCGTCGATCTCATAAACTCCTTCTGGGTTGTACATACTTTTATCATTCATATAATTTGCCACCGACTCCCAAGTCCCAAAATCTACCCAATTAAATGGCAATTGAGCTACTACCGCTCCCCCATTTTTATATACCTGTTTAGTCACTTCTTCAATCGCCCCTTTTGGCATCTTGGCATATTCAGTCGGGACGTCGCCACCTTTTGAAATTTCTATCAATGGTTGATACCATTCCGGTTTGTAAGTTTGATACATTTTCACTAAATTATTTGGAGTCATTGTTGTGTGGTTAGCATGGAGCAACAACTTGTCTGTCCCCAAATATTGTTTTATTTTTTCTTCTTCAGTCCTGTCAATATAATCAGCCACTTCAAACAACTGGACTCCATTTTCTTCGGTCACTAAATTACCTTTAACCAGATAATCCACCCCCGCCACAATTGAATTGGGAACTAATCCGCCAGTAATATATTTTTCTCCACTCATTGCCAACTTAGATACTTCTTCAATCATGTCAATAAATTTTTCATCAGGTTCTCTTAATACATCAGCCTGAACCAAAATAAATGGCTCATCGCCAAAACCTCTTTTGATCAACTGAGCAGCGGCAAATCCAGTTGCTGGACCTTGATTTCTCATTTCTGGTTCGACAAAAATATTTTCGTCAGGAATTTCGGGTTCCTGGACTTTCGCAATTTGCGATTGAACTTCATTTGTTTGCAAAAAAATTTCTGTCGGAGAAAACCTTTTTCTTAAAGATTCATAATTCAACTGAAATAATGATTTTCCTCCAATTAGTGGCAAAAAATGTTTTGGCATAGAACTTCGACTCATCGGCCACATTTTAGAACCTATTCCTCCACAAATTATTACTGGCTTCATAAATAATTCCTCCTACAATAAACACTAACTTTAATAATTATATCAATTCTATTTTTTTTGAAATTCAATTATATTCTCTATTGTGGTCTTAATTATCCTTTCAATCGCTTCTTGAGTATTAAAAGCATTATGTGGTGTAAAAACCACATCGTCCCGATCTCGCAACAAATGGAAACTCAAAATATCTTGCAAATTATCTTTAGTAACTTTATTACTCATCACCACACTCATACTATCAACCAACATCTCCTCTTCGGTGACATCCAGGGCCGCTCCAGCTAGTATTTTATTATTTAAAGCCCATACTATCGCTTCTGTTTCTACCACTGCTCCTCTAGCGGTGTTAATCAAAAAGCTACCTGGCTTCATTAGTTTTATATTTTTTTTATTAATCATATGGAAAGTCTCCCTGATTGCTGGCACATGCAAAGTTACAAAATTCGACAATTTTAGACAAGTCTCTAAATCAGTATATTTAAATCCGCTCTTTTTTTCTAATTTTGGGTCTCTATACCCATCCACCCCCAACACTTTCATTCCAAAGCCTCTAGCAATCTTGATTACATTTTGCCCTATTTTTCCACAACCTATGACCCCTATCGTTTTTCCATACAAATCCACTCCGGTTAAACCTTCTGGGTTAAACTCCCCTTCTTCAACCGATTGATGAGATACCACTATTTTTTTGGCAACAGCCAACAACAGGGCAAAAGTATATTCTGCCACCGTATTTGATCCATAAACCGGGACACTGGTAATTTTAATATTTCTTTTTTCACAAATATTTCTGTCAATATGGTCCACTCCCGTAGATCTAGTGGCTATCATTTTTAAATTGGGCAACTTATTCAATACATTTTCATCAATTTTCGAATAAATAAAAATTGAAATGATTTCATAGTTTTTGGCCACATCCAAATTATCCTGTACCTCATCTTTAAAAATTCCAATCCCATAAGTATCTAACCGACTAATTTCTTTTTCAATTATTTCTTTTTCCCAAGACTTGACTCCAAAAAAAGCGATTCGATGTTTTTTTATACTTTGGCCATTTTTTATCATACAACCATTATGTCATAAAATTATTTAATCCCCAAAATTTAGTTTTTTCCCGTCTTTTGAGATAACAGACTTTATTTAAATATTTGATTATTGACATACAAATATCCAATATGATTAACTGAATACAGTTAATCATTATTTTGATACAAGAGGAGCCACACAATGGACATTCAAACTACATCACAAGACAACCTTGTGAAACAATCAAATTCTCCTAAAAAAGTCAATGGAGTTTCGATTGATAATCTGCCTGATCTTTTGACCGTCGCCGAAGTTGCCGATCTTCTTCGTGTCAGCAAACTCACCATCAAACGTTGGGGTAAACGAGGTAAACTTCCCGCTATCCGCATCAATGCTCGTGGTGACCGTCGCTATCGCAAAGAAGCTGTTCTTTGGCTATTGGGAATTCAAGCTGAATAAAAAATAGTGTTCTGAAGCCTTGGCGAAAGACACCCTGCCCATCCTGCCTGCCCGCCCTTTTCTAAACCAACACTCTCCCTTTTGGTGTTCTCTTAATTAATCCTTTTTTCATTAGAAACGGCTCGTAGACTTCAGTAATTGTGCCAACATCTTCAGATAGACTAGCCGCAATATTTTCCACCCCCACCGGACCACCATTATACTGTTTTTTGACTACCTCTAAATACTTTCTATCTGCATCAGATAAACCTAACTCGTCGACCCCTAACATTTTTAATGCTTGATCAACTTCTTTAAGAGTTATTAAGCCATCATTCCGAATCTCAGCATAATCGCGGACTCGTCTTAGTAGTCTATTGGCAATTCGCGGTGTCCCTCTGGCTCGTTTACTAATCTCTTTTGCTGCTTTCGGGTCAATTTTTACCCCCAAAACATCACTAGTTCGCTCAATTATTTCTTTTAAATCAATGTCTTCATAGAAATCCAACTGTTGAACATAACCAAATCTATCTCTCATTGGACCCGATATTAAACCAATTCTTGTTGTCGCTCCCACCAAAGTAAATTTTTGTAAATTAAGCCTGACTGTCTTAGCTGACGGTCCTTTTCCCAATACAATATCAAGGGCAAAATCTTCCATGGCACTATAAAGCATTTCTTCGACCAATTTATTGAGTCGATGAATTTCGTCAATAAACAAAAAATCTCCTTTCTTCAATCCTGTCAAAATCGAAGCTAAATCCCCCGCCCGAGTTAAAGCTGGGCCAGATGTCATCTTAATATTAGAGTTCATCTCTCTAGCCATTAAACAGGCCAAAGTTGTCTTCCCTAAACCCGGTGGGCCATAAAATAAAATATGATCCAGCGATTCCCCTCTCGACTTGGCCGCCTTCAAAAAAATATCTAATTGCTCTTTTAACTTTTCTTGTCCAATAAATTCATCTAATTTTTGCGGCCTCAATTTCTTCTCAACCACTTTTTCCTCTACCCCTACTTTCGGATCTAAAGTTTTTTTGTTCTCTTCTTGATCTTGTTTATTTGTTTTATTCATAAATCTTAAATCCTAAATCATGTTTAATAATGTTTTATTCTTAAATCTTAAATCATATATCTTTATAAATTCCCCAGACACCAACTTAATTTTTCCTCAGTTGTTTCCAAATCTTTGGGTAATTTTTGAGTAACTCTTTCGATTTCTTTTCGGTCAAATCCAAGTTGTTTTAAACTCAACACTAAGTCACTTTCAATATCCTTTTCATTATCTTTAGTCAAATCCAATTCACCCAACCCTCCAATTTTCGATTTCAAATCGATAATAATTCTTTGAGCCGTCTTTTTCCCGATCCCTTTTATTTTTTCAAAAAAACCAACATCAGCCTCACCTATGGCTTTTATTATTTGCACACCTTCGGTTTCGCCTAATATTCCTGCAGCTGTTTTTGGACCCACCCCCGATACTGAAATTAACATTTTAAACAAATTTACTTCATCCCAATCTTCAAATCCAAATAAATTTACATCGTTTTCTGACACCGCCATATAAGTTGCCACCTTCAACTCTTCACCTTCATTATGTTTTTTAAAAAAGTTTTTCCCCACCCAAAGCAAATATCCGACTCCACCCACCTCAATTTCACAATTATTTCCCCACAGTCGATTAATCCTTCCTTTTAAACTCGAAATCATATTATCATTATACCCCAATATTACCCGTATCTAAACTTACTTAAACTATATCAAACACACAAATTTTTATTAGTAAACAGATAAGTCAACGCCACCGCCACGGCATCTGATGCATGCGATGGCTGTATATTTTGGGCCAAATTTAAAAAATTCCTCACCATTATTTCTACTTGTTCTTTTTCGGCTCGACCATAACCGACCAAAGCCATTTTTACCTGAAGCGGAGTAAAACCAACCACCTCAATTTTATTTCTTTCTCCACACACTTTTATTACCCCAATCGCTTCGGCCACTTTTAAAGCCGATTTAGCATTTTTAGCAAAAAACAATGTCTCGATTGCCATTGC
>JAQVQI010000009.1:0-6072 GCA_028701645.1 Candidatus Shapirobacteria bacterium | reverse complement strand
GCCCACCCCGTATTGGCTAATCCTGGATCAATCCCTAAAATCATAATCAATAATAACAAATATGGTACAATTGCCTTCATGCAGGTGGAAAGATCATTATATTTAAGCCCAATCGAACGCGAATTAAGATTCTCTTCTTGGACTAAAAGAAATAACATAGACCAAATTCTTTTTGATTTTGACGACACTATTTGTGCCACCGGTAATATTTTTCGTGAACATAAAAATCAAGTTTCAAATCACGTCCTAGCTAATTATCCATCTATCGATCCAAAACAATTTGAAATTGATTTTACCCAAGCCGACAATGATTCTTTTGAAACAAGCGCCGTCAACCCAAATCGGTTTGATCTTATGTCCGACACTCTTTGTGACAAATATAATTTAAACCAGGAAACCAGACAAACCATCAAAGATATTTTTCAAGATATTTATCAAACTCCAATCCCATTTTTAGACGGAGCCGAAGATACTCTAAAATTTTTAAAAAAAATAGAAATTCCCATTGGAATTGTTACTCATGGTAACCGTCGCTGGACTTATCAAAAATATCAATGGTTAGATTTACAAAGATTCTTAAACTGGGAAGATGTTTTTGTTGTCGATCAAGACAATCACAAAACCAGCAAATCTTGGTCAGAGGCCATTAAATATTTTCGTCGCCAACCACAAAATTGTCTTGTTGCTGGCGATAGTCCACGTTCCGATATAAATCCAGCTTGCGAAATTGGTGTCAGGCACTGTTTTTTGGTTGAGAAACAACCAGTCTGGGTAGTTCACCAACAACCAGTTAATCCAACGGTAAGATCCGTTAAAAATATCTCTGAGATAATTCAATTTGGTTGTCAATAATTATAGGATATAACTCTCTTTCTCCACTTTTCCACACCACTATCCCATATCTTTTTACTATCTCAAAGTAAATATTTTATAAGATAAAACTTAGGTTCAAAACCTTCCATTTTTTAAACCCTTTGTCCCTTCGGTACCCTTCCCTTAAAAAGGGCAACTTTATAAGCAAATTTAAGCCTCCCTTTTTATGGGAGGTCCTGAGCTTGCGAAGGGGTGGGTTTTGTTATAATCCTCTTATGGATACCCAAAAAATCTATTCACAACTTCTTTCTCAGTTTCCCGACATTGAAATTTACCAAAATCATCCTCTCGCCCCCTACACCACCGTCAAGATCGGCGGCCCTGCCGACATTTTTATTTATACTAAAAATTCTAAAGACTTTACCGAAATTTTAAAATATTTATATGGCAAAGATAATGTTTTTTCCGCGCGCAAGCCACTGAAGCCTTTTTACGAAGGTGCGAGCACCTCGAAAAATTCGTTACCAGGCGAGATTCCAATCATAATATTAGGTAACGGTTCCAATATTTTAATCTCTGATACTGGTATTCGCGGAATTGTTTTTAAAAACAGTTCAAACAAAATCGAGATTTTACCCAACAATCAAATAAAAGTTGATTCTGGGGTCCAACTTCCTCAGCTTATCAATTTTTCGCTTGACCATGGATTGGTCGGTTTGGAAGAATTTGCCTATATTCCCTCCAGTGTCGGTGGAGCAGTTTTTGGAAATATTCATGGATTTGATAAACACGATTTTAATCAATTTTTAGATTCTATCGAAATTTTTGACCTAATTACTAACGAGCTAATGAGCTATCGTGCTAATAAGCTAAAGTGGTCTTATGACTACTCCTCCCTTCAGGGTCAACGAAATCTAATAGTTGTATCTGCCACCCTAAATCTCCACCCTGGAGATACCAAAGCAGCTAAGCAAAAATATCAAGATATTATTGGAAAAAAAATTACCAACCAATCAATGAAATCTCTCGGTTGCGTCTTCAAAAATCCACTCGAATCAGTCTGTTTACCTATCTGGGGAGAAAAAAAAGGAGCCGGTTGGATCATTGACAATGAGTTAAATCTAAAAGGTACATCTATTGGTGACGCTCAAATTAGCCCTCTTCATGCTAATTTTATCCTCAACAACGGTCACTCAACTGCCACTGATTATCTAAAATTAATTAATCTAGTCCAATCTCAAATGCAAACCAAATATAATTTTCAGTTTGAGCTTGAGATTAAATTATTTGGAAAGTTTTAAAAAATTTTTTGTTTCGTCTTTTTAGACTCATCAGTGCCGACTCCATCGACAGACAAAAGGAGTAAAAGAAAAACCGAGATGAATAAATTCATCAAGATTAGTCCTTTACTCATGTACTGGCTAAGCCAGTAAGATTGGGTGAGGTTCGAAATCAAGTTTTTCGTCAAATCTTTGTTGGATATAACCCAAATCACAAGATTCATCATCAAACCAACAACCATTTTTCCAGAAACCAACTAAATGGTCATTTTGATCGATAACATAAATCGGATAGATTCGGGCCTCATCTGACAACAAACTAGAGACGTTAACATTGACTTCATCAGGGACTACCCCTGTTAAGATTTTGTCGTGGCAACTCTGAGAAAAAATAATTCCCAAATCCTTTAATTTTTCCAAAGTTGTTTGGTTTATTTTTACTGTGTTGCCATACTTCAGATTACTGGAAGGGAAAAGGATGTCGCCATTTTTGGCTTTAAACCTAATTAGAACTGATTCCATAACCATCCTCCTTTGTTAGGCGATCTCAATCGGCGCACCGGTGAAATACAAGTCTTGATGTTGAGTAGAATCAAGCTCACTAAACTTTTTTTCATCCCAGAAAGCTCGAGACGTTCCACGTACATCAATTAAACAAAACGCCCGGGTTGTGTCGATACGACTTGTATCTTTGATAAACGTATTTGGGTCGAAACAACCCAAAAGATCAAACGATATTTCGTAGAAACAAAGATCACCCCTAACAGCTACCAATGCTCCCATCTCCCGAAGAATCCCGTCCAAACAATACTTAGATGTTAAAGTATCGCTTGCCAAAGGAATAGAATTTCTTTCTTCTATCACTTTTTTCGACGGCAAATCAGGCACCAAAAAGTATTTTGTATAGGCACGAGTATTAATAATTGGAAAACAGAAATCTAAGAGAAGACCATCAGACCATTCTATCCGAATAATTCCTTTCTTGTATTTATCAGCATTTTTCCTCATACCAGGGTAAAAACCAGTCCTGAAGATATCCTTTTCAGTCAACATAAACCTCACCTCATATTTTATTTTACCCGCTTTTGGGTAAAACCTAACAATAAATAATTATTATCAAGTTTTACCCAAAAACAAGTTATTTTAAGGTACTTTTTAGATATCGGATTATATCCCAATAATTATTAAAAAGCAATATTATAGGCAATTATTTATCTATCGTCCCCGACTCTGCTCCAAACAAGGCTTACCATGATATGACCAAACCTTGGCTACTGGAAAATAAACCAGCCGACCATTTATTTTTCGGCCAATATAGGGATTTTGTTTATCCCACTCTTCGGCAACATAAAGTGAAGTTATTACTTCAGCCCCCGTCCCAGAAGGATCTTTTTTATTTTCATAATTATGAAACACTTTATAGGACAGCAAATCCCCCGTTTCATTACGAAGATAAGGTACCAATGTCGGCTCGCCACCCTGCAATGCTATCCAATCACTTTCATTCGGTCGATTCTCTTCAGAGATGTTTTTCACTGATAAACAGTTTGGTAAAGGCACTGTCTTAAACTGCTCAGGATTTACTCCTCCTTTTTCCATAACTAATTATACAACACCCTCAAAATAAACTTTGGTAAAACCAATTGTCTCTTAAATCTTTTTGGCTCTTTAATCAATGAATACAGCCATTCCAAACCCGTTTTCCGAACCCAAAAAGGGGCTCTTTTAAGTTCACCACTATAATAATCAAAGCTTCTCCCCACCCCCATTACTAAACCAACATCTATTACTTTTAAATTTTTATCAATCCAAAATTCTTGTTTTTTCATTCCATAGGCCACCAACAAAATATCTGGCTTAAATTTATTAATCTTTTTTACTACTTGGCTATTAGCTACATTAGGCTCTCCTTCAGACCATTCAATATTTTTATTAGAAATTTGATAATTAGTCATTAGAAATTCAGCCATTTTTTGGGCTCTTTCTCCCCAACCACCGAGTAAAAATATTTTTTTATCCGTTTTTTGGGCCATTTTTACCAAATCAATTATTAAATCAGCCCCCGACGCTACCTGGTCCTTATATTTCCCCCTCAACACTTCCACTCCTGTCATAAATCCCAACAAAGATTTCCTTGTTTTATTCATAAATCTTAAATCTTGCTTCTTAAATCTTTTTTCCAATTCCCTGGCCCATATGAGTCCTATTCCATCCACCACATTAAGACTTGTTTTGCTTAAAATTTTTTTAAATTCCTCGTCTTTTTGGGCTGTCATTACAAATTCCGGATTTACTGTGGCTATCCAATATTTTTTTGTGCCTGAAGCTAATTTTTTCTCCAAAACGTTTAGCACTCTAGATTTGTCTCTGCTAAAAAGGTTAATATCATATATTTGCCAATACATTCCATCTTTTATACCATTCACCACATCTACTTTTTTACTTGTTAAGGCCTTATTAGTCTGTTTTTTTGGCCTATATTTTTTCATTGACTAATTTTATCATTAAAAAAAATTAAAAAATGATTAAAAAGTTGGTTAAATTAGGTCTTATAATATATGTATTTAACTGTACTCATATTAATATATCAACTCCAGCTACTCTTATATAATATAAGATAATTATTAAAATATATACTTTCGGCCATATTTAAAATATTGAACAATATAAATACTCTCTTATTCATCGACACAACAGGATAATTAGTTAATTATACTTAAAATATAAAAAAATTATCAAATAGCTAATTATAAGATAATATAATTTATTGAAAATTGAAAATTGAAAATTGATAATTAATGATTATAGGTCTTAAATACCGACTATATCACCTCACCGCTTTCCGATATACATCGAGATTTTCTAATGCCGTCCCCACACCCTTAACTACACAAAACTGAGGTTCTTGAGCCACGTGAGCCGAGACTCCAATTTCTCTCGTCACCAACATATTAAAGTTTTTTAATTGAACTGTTCCCCCGCTCAAAACTATTCCCCTATCAATAATATCAGCTACTAATTCTGGCGGGGTAATTTCTAAAGTATCCTTAATTGTCATTATCATTGTTTCTAAAATAGGCTGAATTGCTTCATAGATCATATCATTATCAATGGTCAAATTTTTTGGTAAACCCGAAATTGAATCTCGACCATTTATTTCTAAAGTTTCTATTTTTTTAGGTTTTATCGCACTTCCCATTTTTATCTTTATTACCTCAGCCGTTTGTTCTCCCACAATCAAATTGAATTTCTTCTTTAAAAAGTCAATTATGGCTACATCTATCTTATTGCCCCCCATTTTTAAACTTTTGTGAGTTACTACCCCACCCAAAGAAATTACCGCCACTTCAGTCGCGCCTCCACCAATATCAACAATCATATTTCCAAAAGCTTCCGACACTGGTATTCTGGCTCCTATTGCCGCTGCCAAAGGTTCATCTATTAAATAAGCCTTTCTAGCCCCAGCTGACAATGCAGCGTCCAAAACTGCCCGCTGTTCTACTTGAGTTACCCCCGCCGGCACACAAATCATTACTTCAGGCCCAAAAAACCATTTATTTCCCATTACTTGTTTCATAAAATATCTCAACATTGCCTCGGTTACCTCATAATCAGCAATAACTCCATCTTCCAAAGGCCTAACTACTTCTATATATT
Source organism: Candidatus Shapirobacteria bacterium (assembly GCA_028701645.1). Taxonomy (GTDB): domain Bacteria; phylum Patescibacteriota; class Microgenomatia; order UBA12405; family UBA12405; genus WARW01. Next base: position 322 of record JAQVQI010000009.1, on the reverse strand, counting down.
CTGGAGTTTTACCCAGCATGTTTTTAGCCTCTTTTCCCACCGCCAACACTTTTCTCTGATCAACTCCAATTGCTACAATCGTCGGCTCGTTTAAAACAATTCCTTTGCCCACTTCCCAAACAATACTGTTTGCGGTTCCTAAATCTATTCCTAATTTCTTAAATAAATTCATAATTAATATTTAATTCTAACGGTTTTCTTTCTAAATCACCACACTAAAGCTCTAATGTACTAACGCTCTCACGCACTGATATAATATCGTATGAAGAAAAATTCAAATCAAAGAAGTCTTTTTATTCTTTTTTCAGTTGCTAGTTTTATT
>JAQVQI010000041.1:2749-5001 GCA_028701645.1 Candidatus Shapirobacteria bacterium | reverse complement strand
GTTTTATCCTTAAGTTTTTGGATTGATGAATTTGGTTTCATAAGTGAGCTTATGATAACATGAATATGTAAATGGAAAAATTTTTTAGAAAAACAAAAATATTCTTTTCTTTATTAACCGTGCTAATGTTGGGAATTTTCGTCGGTTTAGGTGAATCATTTTATTTAAGTAAAATGGGTAATAAAAAAGTATTAGGAGCGGTTGACGACAACTCAATAAATTTGATGATTACTAGTGACTTTCAAAAAGAAAGAGAAATAAATATTGTTGAGAGTGTTTCTGGTGATGATGCCAGACCATTAATTATCAAAAAATATTTAGAAAAATATAAATCACCTCTAATTCCCTATTCAGATTTAATATTTAAATTGTCCCAAGATTATGGTTTTGAATATTATTGGATAGTAGCCATTGCCCAGCAAGAGTCTAATTTGTGTAAAAAAATTCCAGAAGGATCACATAACTGTTGGGGATATGGAATTCACAAAAGAGGCACCTTAACTTTTGATAGTTATGAGTTGTCATTAAAAAGTTATGCCGAGTATTTAAAAAGAGAATATTTTGATAAAGGCTTAAATACTCCAGAATTAATTATGTCTAAATACTGTCCGAGTTCAAATGGATCTTGGGCAAGAGGGGTAAACCAGTTTATTAAAGAAATGGAAGAAGGTAAATTTTAATCTGACTAATTGTGTTTATGTATGTATCTAATCTGCATACTTGACATGTTTATAATATTTTGATATAGTACTCCTTAGATCCTGGGGTGGCTCCTCTAAAAGCATGCTCTGGGATTTTTTTTGGTCTCAATTAGTCGTTTGGTAAGTAGTAAATAGCTTTTAGAAGGACAGAATTAAAAATTTTTGTGGTAAAATCAAGCCTATGGGAGTTATATCAACATCACAATTTAAAAGAGGTATCTATATTTTATTTCAAGAAGAGCCACATATGATTGTGGACACTTCTTTTGTTAGTCCTGGCAAAGGATCAGCTTTTTATCGAACAAAATTAAAAAACCTGTATTCAGGTAGAATTGTTGAATATACTTATAAATCTGGAGAGAAAGTGGAAGAAGTAATGGTTGATACCCATGAAGCAGAATATTCTTATTTTGACGGAGCAAATTATGTTTTTATTGAGCCAAGAACCTTTGAACAATATTCAGTTTCAGTAGAAATAATTGGGGGTGATAAAGTCTATTTAAAAGAAGGACTTCTTTATAGAATCAAATTTTATGATGAAAATCCGGTAGGAATTAGTCTTCCAAAAACAATTGCCTTTAAAGTCGTTGAAGCCGAAAATTCAGTGAAAGGCGATACTGCTACAAATGCCACAAAACAGGCTATTTTAGATACTGGGTTAAAAGTTTTGGTGCCGTTGTTTATAAAAACCGGAGAAGAGATTTTGGTTAACACCGAAACCGGATTATATTTAAGCCGAAAGAATTAGTGTTTTGTGCCGCAGAGACCAGCCTCGACTAGAATTATAAGTGCCGCAGAGAGGACTTGAACCTCCATGGGTTTCCCCACACGGTCCTAAGCCGTGCTTGTATACCAATTTCAACACTGCGGCGAGATTTAGAATTTATTATACCAATTTCCCCCGCCTCGACTCGCTTTACTTGTCGACGCGAGGCAGGACACAGGGACAAGATTAATCTCTTAAAATTGGTACCCAGCACTACATCAAGTAATACCGGAGTACCAAATCTAAAAGATTAAAAAGTGTCTTGGTGGGTTTGGTGGGACTCGAACCCACGACCAATCGCTTAAGAGTCCGCCAGTTGGCGGATCTACCGACTGAGACTTCTTATAAACATTCTTCCTTGACAGGATTTTAATTCTTTTTCTCTGATTTTAGCTGTTTTTCTATCTTCAAAATCTTCAAAATAAATTAGTATCCATTTTCCTTTACCTTTGTTTTTGTAGGTAAAACTAGAAGATTTATTTATAAGTAGACCATTGTGTCTATCTATTCTATTTTTTAAATTGCTTGTTTGCCCTATATATATTTTACCTGTTTGATTATTTTTTAATACATACGTAATAAATTTCATGTGGGTTTGGTGGGACTCGAACCCGCGACCAATCGCTTAAGAGGCGACCGCTCTACCGACTGAGCTACAAACCCATTTTAATACATTGATCGCTTAAGAGTCCGCCAGTTGGCGGATCTACCGACTGAGCTACAAACCCATTTTAATACATTGATCGCTTAAGAGTCCGCCAGTTGGCGGATCTACCGACTGAGCT
>JAQVQI010000041.1:0-2649 GCA_028701645.1 Candidatus Shapirobacteria bacterium | reverse complement strand
ACAAACCCATTTTAATACATTAATCGCTTAAGAGTCCGCCAGTTGGCGGATCTACCGACTGAGCTACAAACCCATTTTAATACATTAATCGCTTAAGAGTCCGCCAGTTGGCGGATCTACCGACTGAGCTACAAACCCATTTTAATACATTAATCGCTTAAGAGTCCGCCAGTTGGCGGATCTACCGACTGACCCTCCTTTGCTAAAGCTACGGATGGGCAAGGGCTACAAACCTAAATTTTTAATATCTAAGTTCTAATTTCTAAATAAACAAAAATAGAGTTTTTTAATGTACAAAACCTAATTTATAAGTATAGACCAGTTTAATTAGGTTGATAAAGTATAGTATTTTATCATTTGTTGGCAATTTTACTTAAATAATGGGAAAATTAGACAAATTAAACATAAAAAAGGAGAAACTATGGAAAAACTAGAAAAAATATCTGACAAAATTACTTCTTGGATCGGGACTCCTTTGTCAATAATCGCTCATACAATTTTTTTTATAGTAATTTTCTTATTGAAATATATCAATATTTCTATTGATCAAATATTGTTAATTTTGACAACTGTTGTTTCCTTAGAAGCAATTTACTTGTCAATATTTATTCAAATGAGTGTTAACAAAACAAAAGCTAAAATTGCTGGAGTAGAAAAAGATATTGATGATATTCAGGAAGATGTTCAAGAAATTTCTGAAGATATTGAAGATATTAACGAAAATGACAATGAAGAAGATGAGATGATCCAAACAATAAAAGAAGTTGAACAAAAAATTATAAAACTACACAAAGAAGTCATCGATTTAAAAGAAAACAAAAAAATAAGTACGCCCAGAGGGAATTGAACCCCCATCACTAGTTCCGAAGACTAGTACTCTATCCATTGAGCTATGGGCGCAAAACGAAGAGTAAGACGTAATAAATTTGTTAAATTTAAACGTCTTAACAACGTTAATTTGTGTAGCAAATTTTACGTTGTATCCTCAGCAGGGATCGAACCTGCGACCTCCTCCTTAGAAGGGAGGCGCTCTATCCAACTGAGCTATGAGGACATGAATTAATTACAAATTACTAATTATTAATTACTAATTTAAATTGGTAAGGAGCATTGGTATTTTACCAAAATTTAGTTAAAAAACTCTTAATTCGATTAATTATGTTGAATCTGGGGGAATAAATCGTGGTTTTTTCTAAAAAAAGATTAATCTCTGTTTGGGGTACTTTCTCCCAGGAAATTTTTATTTGACGAGAGTCACTTTTAGTAATTTTAAAAGTAAAATTAAAAATTTTGATTTGCCCAGGTTTTATATAATCATTTTTTGTAATACAAAGAGGGGTGACTTCAATATTAGAATCCACAGTTGGGTTGATACAAAATTCAGATTCGCCCCAAATTGATTGACCGGTATTTTTAAGACTTATTTGGCCTGAATATATATGGTTCGGGAAAATTAAAAATGGTAGATGTATCCCATATAACTCGTATTGAGTAATTTGTTCTGGTTGGTTTTTAGATTTTTTATAATCAATTATTTTTTGATATTCTGGGTAAATTTTTTCGTTTTGATCAAGCCAAGAAAAATGATCAAAGGGTGGTTGAGGATAATTAAAAATAAAGGGAGTAACTGCTTTTATTTGGCTATCATTTGACCAAATTGATAAAGCGTCAATTAAAAACTGAGAAGTAGTTTTGGTGGTGTAAAAATTATTACGACCGTCGAGGCCTTCACGGTGAGGCCAACCGGTTTCGGTTATGTAGATTGGAAAATTTTTATCAACCCCCAGTTTTTTTAAAAAATCTAATTCCCAAGAGTAGCCCAAAATACTATGTTGGCCTTTGTCTTTTGGGGTTCCCAAAAAACCGTGGTTGGGATAAGAGTGGGAAGCGATTCCGTCAATATAATTAAAATATTGAGGGTTGTAAGAAAAAATTTCTTGGTAGACATTTTGGGCTGATTTGAAACTTGGTGGTTTTTCTGGTGAAGCTAAATCTAGGGCACTACCTAATATAAAAAAATTTTGATTATATTCTTTAAGTTTTTTGGAGGCATAGATTGAAATATCGACGTAACTTTTTATATCAACTTCCCCACCCCACTCTTGGCCATGGTTTATTTCATTAAACAAAATAATATGTTGAGTAAGGGTAGGCCAATTAAGTGAATTTAAAAAACTTGTTAACTTGTCTATATCAGACAATGACGGAACTTTCCAGTTTTCTTTGTCAGAAATTGTAGCCAGTCTAACAATTGGAATTATGTGGGATTGTCGACAATTATCAAAAAAATCTTGCCACATATTATGATCAAGTTGATCAAGTCGGATAACGATAGTTGCCCAGCCCCAGTCTCCCCCGTTGGAATTAATTATTTCTTTGGCAGTGTCTAAATCTGACGTTTGGGTTAGATGAAGGCCGAAAATATTATTCGATGCTAAAATAGACTTATTTGAAAAAATAAAAAACAAAGCAATTAATATAATTGTTATTTTAATTTTATTTTTTCTAAAATTTTCAATTTTTCCGCCAAAGGCGGATTTCGTTACATTCAACAATTTAATATTAAAAAATAAGTAAGTAATTTTATCAAATGAATAAAGAAGAAATAATTAAAATACAAATATCTCGAGTCGAAAAAGAGATTCGAGA
>JAQVQI010000040.1 GCA_028701645.1 Candidatus Shapirobacteria bacterium | reverse complement strand
AATAAAGAATTTTTATCAATTTGAGGAAATTCAGGAAAATCAGAAGAAGGAGTGGTAGTAAATTTTGATTCTGTTTTATCAGAAGAGATAGTTAGTAAATTAGTTTCTTGATTAAGAGATAAATCTAATTTTCCAGAAGATAAATAAGAAACGAATTCTGTTATTTCTTTTGAAGGAATAGTGATACTCCCCTCTTGATCAATTTTAGCTCCAATCCAATAATTAATACTTAATTCTAAATTGGTAGCTGATAATTTGAGACGGCCTTGGTCAGTTGAAAGTAAAATATTATTTAATATTGGTAGTTGATTTTTAGAAGAAACAAAACGAGAAACGTTATTTAAGGCAAGGTTTAGATTCTCCTGAAGAAGAGAGAACTTCATTGGAATATTATAATTTAATTTATAAAAAATAGTAGTGGTAGTTATTAGAGATGGTTAATAAGTGGATTAATATAAAATTTGACGGAAAGATTTATGATTTAAGATTTAAGGTAGTAGTGAATTAGTGTTTTTTGATTGAAAAATAGTAATAAATTTAAAATATTGACTTATAAGTTAAGGTTAAATTTGGGTAAGGTTCGGGGGATAAAAATAGAAAAATAATGTGGATAAGTTAGTGGAAAAGTATTTAAAAATGTGGATAAAAAAAAATAAGTTAAAAAGATGATTTTATTTGGTTTATAACTTGCCTTGTTTGTGGATTAGTGGAAAAGAGGGTGTGGATTTTGTCTCGAGCGTGCATAATACTGGTGTGATCGCGGCCACCTAAAAGTCGGCCAACTTCTTCAAGGGGCAAATTACCTTCAGTAAGGAGTAAATAAGCGGTAATGTGTCTAGCTTCAACCAATTCTTTTTTGCGACTTTTACCAGTAAGGTCACCAGTTTTAATATTAAAATTTTTAGCACAACTTGAAATTATATGTTTTGGATTTATTTTTGAATTATTATAATTTTTTAAATTTTGAGCTAGAGTTGGGTCAAAAAAATGTTGAACAAAATCAAGGTCAATCTCCCCTATTTTTTGAGAAAGAGCCTGAATGGTTATCTGTTGAAGTTTTCCCTGGATTTCTCGAATATTAGATTCAATATTGTTAGCTAAAAAGGAAAGAGCTTCTGTCTCAATTTGAGCACCACTTTCTTCTATTTTTTGCTTAATAATGGCAGTTCTCATTTCAAAATCAGGAAGTTGGATATCGACAGTAAGACCTCCCATAAAACGAGAAACCAACCGGTCTTCAAGATGGTCAATCTCGCTAGGTTTACGGTCGGAAGTGAGAATTACTTGTTTACCATTCATATGAAGAGCATTGAAGGTGTGAAAAAACTCTTCTTGAATATATTCTTTACCGGCAATAAATTGAATATCATCAACTAAAATACAATCAAGATTGCGATATTTATCTTTGAATTGATTCATGGTTTTTGATTTGAGAGCCGAAATAAGCTCGTTACCAAATGTTTCAGCCGGAAAATATTTGATTTTAAAATTAGGATTTGTTTTGAGGAGTTCATGTCCAATAGCTTGCATTAAATGAGTTTTGCCAACTCCGACTCCACCCCAGATAAAAAAAGGATTGTAAGTAAGCCCGGGATTTTTGACAATTCCTTGAGAAGCAGCATAAGCAAAATTGTTGCTATTACCAACAATTAAATTTTCAAAAGTATATTGAGGATGAAGATTGTGAGTAAAATGACTTTTTTGGGGAGTGTATTCAAAAAGGGGTGAAGAAGTAGTTGTATCATTGGTAATTATTTCTTGAATTATAAAAGTGAGAGTATTGTCAGATTTGGTTTGATTATCTAGGGCACTTTTAAAAATTTCGTAATATCGTTTACGATTAATATCAGCTAAATAAGAATTGGGGCAAGATAAAGTGGCTTGATTATTTTGATAACTAACAAGTTCGGTTTTACTAACGAATGTTTGAAAAACAGCCGGAGCAAGGATAATTTTTAATTCCTCTTGTGTATTTTTCCAAAGACGATCGATATCCATATATAAGTTAGTAAGTTATAAAGTAAAAAGTAGAAAGTAGAAAGTTCATAAAGTAGAAAGTTATAAAGTAGTAGTCTGTAAGACAAAAATAAATAAAAATACTAAACGATGTGGGGAGGAGTTTGATAAATCAAGGGCAAATATGACAAATTTTTTTTTAAGTCATTTTCGAGTTATCCACATCATAATAAATTAGTTTTCCACAAAATGAAAGAGGCAAGTTAGCTTTTCAGCTTGTCAGTTTGTCAGCCAGTCAGCCGGTCAGATAGTCAGTTCTTCGGCTTCTCAGCTTGTCAGATTATTTATTATTATGGTAGAATCAGTCCTATGGCAGCAAAAAAAACATATCAACCAAAAGCAAAAAAACACAGTCGAGTTCATGGTTTTTTGAAAAGAATGGCGAGTGCAACTGGACGAAGAGTTTTAAAAAGAAGAAGAGCAATGGGTAGAAAAAATATTAGTGCCTAATTTTTGAAAAGATACAAGATTTAGGATTTAAGATTTAAGAATAAGACAAAAATTTTTATAACTAAGGTTATAATTAAGTTGTGTTGAAAAAAATAAACAGAATCGGTCAAAAAAAAGAGTTTTTGGAAGTAAAAAATAAAGGCAAGATGTTTAATAGCCCTCTTTTTGGGGCGATTTTTTTGATTGGCGAAACTGAGGATATTAAGTTTGGTTTTGTAATTTCTAAAAAAATTTCTAAAAGAGCTGTTGATAGGAATAAAATTAAAAGAAGAATTAGTGAGGTTTTAAGAAAAAGATTAAGTGATTTTAGACCCGGGACAAGGATGATATTTTTGGCTAAGAAAAGTTTATTAGGGGTAAAGATAAGAGGGGTTGAGGAAGAAATAGATAAATTAATTTTAAAACAAAACCTTCCTCCGGATAAACCGGCATCCTCCCTTAAAGAAGGGAGGAAGTCTAAATAATGAAGAAAGTAGTTTTAAATATATTAGTTTTTTATAAAAAATATATTTCTCGTGGTGAGAATTGTCGATTTATCCCCTCTTGTTCGGAATATACTTATGAAGCGGTAAATAAATATGGGGTGATTAAGGGATTATGGCTTGGGATTAAAAGAATATTAAGATGTAATCCAAAAGGCGGAAGTGGGATAGATTTGCTAAAATAGAATCATTAGTTATAAAGTAGAAAGTTATAAAGTTATAAAGTAAAAATGAATTTATTTATTGCTCCATTTGTTAATGCTCTTTTTGGTCTTTATTATTTAGTGGGTGATTTTGGTTTGTCGGTAATTTTGGTGACAATAATTATTAGGTTGGTTTTATTACCTTTAATTTGGCCAAGTTTAAAATCAGCCAAAAAAATAAAAGAAATTCAACCAAGGTTAAACAAATTGAAAGAGAAATATGGTAGCGATAAACAGGCATTGGCAAAAGCACAAATGGACTTGTATAAACAAGAAGGAATTAATCCCCTTTCTGGTTGTTTACCCCAAATTTTACAAATAGTAGTCTTGTTGCTTTTTTTCTCGGCTTTTAATATGGTAACTGGATTTTCCGGAGGAAAAGGAAGTGTAGACCAAATTAATAACCAACTTATTCCTTCTTTTAGGATTGATGAAAATTTTAAGTTTGATTTGAATTTTTTAGGAAGCGATTTAGCAACAACCCCTTCTGGTGTATTTAAACAAGGGATAAATTTAAATTTGGTTTTACCTTTATTTTTATTGTTTGGATCAGGGCTTTTACAATTTTTTAGTGCTAAATTAATGATGCCAAATACTAAAATTGACGAAAAAATAGTAGAAAAGACAAAAGATAAGGAAGACGATATGATGGCGGCGATGCGAACCCAATCACTCTATATGATGCCGGCAATGACTATATTTATCGGTTGGAATTTTTCTTTAGGTTTACTTTTGTATTGGTTTACAACTTCGGCTTTAATGATTGGACAACAAGTGTTGGTGAATAAGGTGAATAAGAAATAAAATTGATTAGATAATTTTTTAAATTCTTGTCACGATTTTTTCCACTGGAAAATGAGTCTGTGTTACAGGCTCAAAAACGTTCCAAAAACATGACTTCGAATTTAAACATAAAAGTGTGAGTAAACGATAGGAATTTTTATGCTAAAATATCGACTATGGACAATAAAAAAAGAAACGAACAAATTCTAAAAATAACTTGTGATTTTTTGGCTGAAATTAATTTTGAAGTAGAAAAAGCTTTTGTGGAAGATGTGGAGGGTGAAGAAGATCAAGTCTTGGTGGGAGTGGTGGTAGCTAATCCATCAGCCTTAATTGGATTTAGAGGACGAAATTTAATTTCAGTTCAATTAGTTTTGGCTTTGATGGTGAGAAACCAAGTTGGAGAAAATATCAGAGTCCTTTTGGATGTTAATAATTATCGTAACGAACAAAAAGAAAGATTAAGTCAAACAGTTAGGGGTTTAGCGGAAAAATGTTTGGTTTCACATAAAGATGTTTCAATGGCGAGTATGAGTTCGTATGAAAGAAGAATATGTCATATGGTAGTAGCCGGAATTGAGGGAGTTGTCAGTGAATCTGAAGGTGAAGGTGAAGAAAGACATGTGGTGATTAAACCAAAGGAATAAAAATTTAGATTTAAGATTTTAGATTTTAGAATAAGACAGTTTTAAATTATGGTAAGATACGGGAGTGAAGGAGATAAGAGAAAAAATTTCTAAAGGACTGTTGTTTTTGCTTTTATTGGTGATACCAACTCAACTGGGAAAACATTTTTGGTTTGATTGGAGTTTGATTTTGGGGATTCGAATAGATTATTTGTCCCCGACTTTATATTTGGCGGATTTGGTTTGGATAGGTTTGTTAATTTTCAATTTTCAATTTTCAATTTTCAATAATAAAAAAATATTTTGTTGGAAAAATTTAATAATATTAGGTTTTGTGGTTATAAATATTTTAATGGCACAGAATAGATGTGTAGCGATTTATAAATGGGTTAGGATAGGTCAGTTGGTATGGTTTGGTTATTTTGTGTCTAGAAATAAAAAAATAGT
>JAQVQI010000008.1 GCA_028701645.1 Candidatus Shapirobacteria bacterium | reverse complement strand
AGGGATTTTAGAAAATGTTTTTAATAAACTTGAAAAAGCATTGTTTATTTAATTTAAATATAGTCTTGACTTCTTTATTATTACTTTTCTTTATGGTAAAACACACTTAGTGGAAATACTAAAAGGGAAGAGGATGGGTTTTTCGAGGGTTAATTTGGAATGGATGGCCATGCCCCCTTTTTCAGATTTTAAAACTTGGAATAGTTTGGATGGAAAACATCGAGTGATTATTATAAGGCGTGGAGGAAAGGCTAGCGGAGAAAGACGGATTGAACAAATTGGATTATTCAAAAAAAGTGAAATTTCTTTTGGTTGGCAAGAAATAATGGAAGCAACAAAAATAATTACCGAAGAAAATCAAGTTGAAAAATGGGTTTCTTTAAGTGTTAGAGATGATATTCATGGAAATCACATTACTCCAAGGGCTGAATATTTTGGTGTAGATGGAATAGGAATATTACTTCCTTATACCTCATTTTCCTCCCCTAAGAAAAAGGAGGAACATGAGAAAATGCCATACGATGAATTTTATGCTCTGTATAGAAGAGAACAAGCAATAAATGGTATCCGTGAAAGAGGTGAGCTTCCTTCATATATTGATATAGAAAAAACTGTTGAAAAATTTATTGACCAGATAAACAGAAGAGATTTCTCACAACCGGTACTAGTGGCTAGAAGTGTAAGCCGGGAAGAAATCAAAAATATTGATATGATAACGAGGAAAAAATATGACAATAAAAAATGAAAAATCCCAGTGTGATTATTGCAAGAGAATAGATGGAAGGAAAAAAATTGAAATACATTCACCTAGATTTGATGATGATGATGGCCCGTTACTATTGCATCCAAACTGTAACGAGGCCTTGATGTTTTATGGACTTTTACTTAGATCAAGCAGCATAAAAGATGGCCATAAATTGGTAAATTTGGCGAATCGACTGGCAGGAGTACAAATAAAAAAGCGAAAATAAAAAAATGACAAAAGAAAAAGATAAAAATCAATCAGATAACAAAAATGTTAAATGTAGTTGGTGTGGAATGGTTGATAAGCGAAAAATAATATTTAGACCAGTAAATCCCCGAGCTGATATGGAAAATCTAGGGGCTTTTCATGAAGAATGTGATAAAGCTGATAAAATTTTTTATGCACTGCTTTTTTTAGATACCGACACAAGCAGAGAACAAATGATAAAAATTGCCAATAAATTGGCTGGGGTAGATATTAATAAACGAAAAATAATAAATTTCTTTCATAGATTTAAACCATCCCATAAAATTTAAATTGATTTGCAGGAGTACAAATAAAAAGGCGAAAATAAAAATAACATTTGGCATGAGGGTAACAAGATATGCGAAAATGAAGATATGTTTCCTGAAGAAAAAGGTCTAAATAGTGAGGAGGTTACTAAAAGACAAAATAAATATGGACTTAATGTTTTGCCGGAAAGGGCACCCTTGAGTCGCCTGGGTATTTTAATTTCTCAGCTAAAAAGTCCCCTGGTTTACATCTTAATCATGGCGGTAGTGGTAACCGTAGTTATTGGTCACTTTACCGACGCGGTGATTATTTCACTGGCGGTCTTTGTAAATACTATTTTGGGTTATGTTCAGGAAAAGAAAAGCTCAAATGCTCTGAGGGCTCTGCGACATTATCTAACAGAGACGGCGACAGTTATTAGAGATAATCAAAGAGTTGAAATTGAAATTTCTCAATTAGTACCGGGAGATATTCTAATTTTAAATCAAGGTGATAAAGTCCCAGCTGATGGAAAATTGACATTTGCGAATCGTCTTTTTGTAAACGAAGCGATACTGAGTGGAGAAAGTATGCCGGTAAATAAAATTAAGGGAGGAGAAATTTTTATGGGGACAACGATAGCCTCTGGTCAGGGCGTTTTGGAAGTGGTCTTTACGGGAGCCAAAACAAAAATGGGAGCGATTGCGGGAGAAGTTCAACAGAAAAAAGAAGAAACACCTCTACAAAAACAATTAAAGGTTTTTAGTAAGCAGCTGGCGATACTGATTGGAATAATCACTATTATGGTATTTATTTTAGGAATTTGGCGCGGCTATGATAGCCAGGAAATATTTATTACTTCAGTAGCACTGGCAGTCTCGAGTATTCCAGAAGGACTGCTGGTATCACTGACAGTGGTCTTGGCAATTGGAATGCAAAAGATACTCAAGGGAAGAGGCCTGGTCCGAGAGCTGTCGGCGGCAGAGACACTGGGGGGAATTACGACAATTTGTGTTGATAAAACAGGGACACTGACTCGGGGAAAAATGAAGGTGGTTGACTACCTGGGGACAAAAGAAGATTTGGCAAGACAGGTACTACTGGCAAATGACCTGGATGATCCGATGCTTGTTTCTGCCTTTGAATGGGGTAGAACAATAATAAAAAACTTTGTCTCTGAGCATCAAAGGCTAGACAGTATCCCCTTTTTAGCCAAGGAAAGATTTTTTATGAGTCTCAATCGATGGTCAAAAAATAAAAATATGATTTTTGTCAACGGAGCTCCAGAGCAGATTTTACCCTGGACAACTCTATCACCATTTGAAAAAGAAAAAATACTTGAGGAAATTGAAAATTTGACCAGTCAGGGTAAAAGAATCATTGGCTACGGCCGAAAAGAAGTGGGGCAAAACAAAAAATCGTTGACAGTTGAGGATGCCAAAAAAGAACTGACCTGGATGGGAGTCCTGGCTTTTTCTGATCCGGTACGAGAAGGAGTCAAAGAAGCTCTAAATCAAACGGTAATGGCAGGAATTAAAACGATAGTAATCACCGGGGACTATGCCAAAACGACTGAATATGTCCTAAAACAGCTAGGTATTAATATAAAAGAGGAAGAGATTATGAGCGGTGATGAAGTGCGAAAACTTAGCTTTAGCCAGCTAACAGAAAAGGTAAAAAAAATAAAATTATTTGCCAGAACGACTCCAGATCAAAAAGATACAATTGTGAGAGCCTTAAAAAAGAATGGTGAAGTGGTGGCGATGATGGGAGACGGAGTCAATGATGCTCCAGCCCTACATAAGGCTGATATTGGAGTGGTGGTGAGCGAGGCGACCGATGTGGCCAAAGAATCGGCAGATATAATCCTTCTCGATTCTAATTTTTCGACAGTGGTGAGGGCGATTGAGGAAGGCAGAGCCATGTTTGAAAATATTAGAAAAATAATTATTTATCTGATGAGTGATGCTTTTGCCGAAATTATTATTGTGGCCGGAAGTATTGTAATTGGTTTGCCACTGCCGATAAGCGCTATGCAAATTTTGTGGATAAATTTAATATCTGACGGTTTCCCTAATTTAGCTTTAACCATAGATCCAAAAAGAGAAAATATTATGAAGGAAAAGCCTAGACGACCTGGTGAAAAACTCATAAATGGGTGGATGATGAGCCTAATTGGACTGATAAGTCTGGTGGCGGGAATATCGATACTGCTAGTATTTATTTTGGTTTATAAAGCGACGGGAGATTTAATTATCGCGCGGTCGATGGCCTTTTTGACACTAGGACTGGATTCACTGATATATGTCTTTTCGGTAAAAACTCTTTTACTTCCCTTTTGGAAGAGCAAGCCTTTTGAAAATAAATGGCTAATAGTAGCGGTAATGGGTGGTTTTGTTTTACAAACGATACCTTTTTTAAGCCCGGTTATTAGAGAATTTTTTGGACTAAGTAAATTACCCCCGATATGCTGGACAGGAGCAATACTTTATTCATTTTTAATGTTTGCTTTTGTTGAAATATCAAAAGCTGTTTACCAGCATTTTTCGAAGATTTAAGATGATTTATTTTTTAATCACAAAAACTGGGCTTTAGGATTTCATCGGGAAAGTTATATTCTGTCCTTAATTTTTGACAATCGACGGAGCCATTACCATCCCAGACGATTTCCCATTTTCCATCTACTTTTTTTGCCAACCAGCCGCCTCCACCCATTTCTTCTCCAAATCCCATGGAGCCGGTGGCAAAATCACCTACCTCTCTGTTCAGGTGAACAGAGACTTTATTTTCATCTATATTATATTTATTAATTAAAATTTTAGTCACCGCGTCTTTGACAGTTTCCTCCACCTTTTCCTCTTCACATTTCTCTTCCCAGGTTCTCAGACATTTTTGCTTAATCTCGCACCAGCTATAGCCTGCTGAGGCTTTGCAACCATGTTCATCCTCCTCACCTCCGACAAGAATTTTGGTAGATGCTTCCTCTACAATAGTTGGTTTTAGATTTGAATTACTAATTATTACTGATTTAATACCGTACTGATAACCAAAGTAAAAACCGATAAAGGGTAAGCCGACAAACATAGCTAGAGCTAAAATTTTTGAGAGGGTGGTAACCGTGGTCCAGGATTTGGGTAATTTCATAAATAAATATCCCACAAAATAGAGGTGTTTACAAATAAACTTGATTAGAGCGGAGTAGTCAGATCTGAAATCTTTCTGTTTATCTAATCTTTATTTTTATTTACTTGATTTTAAAACCCAAACATCCATCCCTGTTATCAAAAACCAGATCAATATTATAAATATTTTTAATTTCATTAAAAGTAATACTGTCACAAGTTAATACCTTGTCACCTACTTCTAATTCCGATATCTCTTTTCTAATAAGACCATCTCTTTCAAGATAAAAATAAATTGGGGTACACCAACTAGCCTTATGAACACCCACAAAACCCTCTTTATTTATTGATTTATCACGAAAAAGATATCCATACTTAAGACAGGCTTCTGATTTTTCTAAATCTGGACGATTAATATAAGCAATGTTTGTTCGAATGTACCTTTGCATATAAAAACTAAGTATTAAAATTGGGAAAAATCGAAATAAAAATGGAAATTTGTTTATTATCTCAATTAAAGATATTGCTACTAGTAGAGACATAAATGGATAAAGTTGGGCATCGTACCACATCTGTTTCGTTTCTGTTTTTGAAATAATTAGAAAATATGAGATGACAATAATATATGAAAACAAAACGAATCTTTTTGTTGTTTTATTTTTTGTCAAAAAATAAATAATAATTGAAAATGGTACGAAATATATCCATTTTTGAAACCTAAAACTAGCAAATAATTTCCAGTAGTACCAGAAATCAATACTATTAGCACCAAGATTATCTTGAGTTCTTGCCCAAATTTCTTCTTGCCACACAGCTGCTAAATATCCATGATTAAAAAACTCTCGCAGTACATAGTAACTGACAATAGTTAATAAAACAGATAGTATCGTTTTCCAAAATGATTTATTTTTAAATAACTTGATTAAATTTCCAGACAGCAGGACATATAAAATTATTCCGGGAACAATTAATAATCCCGCTATACCTTTTGTTAATACTCCTAATGTAAAGAATAAGCCACAAAGATACATATATTTAGTTATTTTACTTTCAAGATACACAAAAAAAGACAAGCTTCCCAAGAAAATAAATAAAACGAGTAAAGCATCGTAATCACCGGTCCGCCCAATATGAAGATCGGGAAATCCCATGCTTGACAATATTATCAATGAGCCAAGAAAGCCTATCCATCTATTTTTTAATACTTTTAGTCCAAATATAAAAATAATTACCGTCACAAGAGAAGCCGCTATTGCTGAAGGTAACCTCAGGGCTAACTCATTAACTCCAAAAATTTTATACATTATTGCCACAATCCAAATGTGTAATGGTGGTTTGGTGTTCCACAAATCTGGAACACCATTAAAATAAGTTACGATTGGATTATTGGTCTTTAACATTTCAAGGGCACTTACTGCGTTTCGTCCCTCATCCCAGAGTCTAATTGTAAACTCATCTAGATGATGAAAAAAAGTCATATAACACAGTGTCAATATACCGATAAGTAGTGCTATGTCGATAAATCTGAGCTTTAAAAAAGTTTGTTTCACAAGTAATTCTAACATTCGTGTTACAGGCCGTTAAATCGAAAAATGTTGAATTTGGAGAATAAACACCAACAGGTTGGGGAAATACTTGACTAGCACTGGGGTCGCTTAGAACTTTGACCCTTTGGCGGAGCATGGGGGTCTGGAACCTTTCTGTCCTTATAACACTGTCCCCAACTTCTGTCTTATTCTACCAGCCTTTTGTAGCTAAATGAGACAAATGAGACAGTATAAAAAAGGGAATCAGAAAAATCAGTGTGAGTAGACACACTCCCACACTTATGATATACTGATTATTATGGAAGCAAGTTTTAATATAAAAGTTACCAAAATTGACCGAGAAGATGGATTTCGGATTTTTACTGTCCCACTGAAAAGTGGAGAAAAACAACATACATATAAAATTTATGTCTTTGACAAGGACTTACCGATAAAGGTGGCGGATTTAACAGATAGTTCCCTCAAAGACTTTGCCCGAAAGCAAATGGCTCAATGGATAATGGATTCCGATGGTAAACTTCCGAAAAATAAATACCGTGTTTTGGTTAATGGTGGCAAGATCACGACTGACGACATTGAAAGTTTTATGTCCGTGAAAAAGAAAGCATCGGATTTAATCCGGACAAACGTTACGATTTCAGCTCCTCTTTTTGAATGGGCGAAAGCTAAAGCGCAGAAAGAAGAAACGAGTTTTAGTGACTTGGTTTCCCGGGGATTAATCGCCATCAAAAACTCTGATCAGCAAAGAGATTTGAATAAGGAATTTGACTCTTGGCTTGAGGAACAGGGCGCATACTTTAGAAGTAAGTTAGGTAATTTTGGTTCTTTTGAAGTTTTTCATTACCTTCCAGACAACCAAAGTGAATTTGGTGTTGATTTGATAAAAGCCTCTCTTCAAGCCGCAGAACAAAGGAGAACTGGATGGCCAATCGGAGCATATCTTACTGGAGGTGAACAACGGCCACATCCACAATTAGACGGTATAAAAGCCGAGTACACTTCTTCAGACTACTTAAGACTTGATTATTGGTATGCAAAACATAAAGGTGAATTTTACTTTGCTAGAAATCTTGAATCAGATAGTGGAAACGGTAACGCCGAGCCAAAGACTTGCTTATATTTTGATACCCTAATTTGGCGGGTTGCCGAATCATTTGAACACTGTATTGCTTATTATCAAAATCTTAATGTCAGTGCCGATGAACGAATCAAAATTAAAATATCATTATATGGGTTAAACGGTAGAGCTCTTAGTGCCTGGAATCAAATGAGGGCCTTCACTCTTCACAACTATACTTGTAACTCTGATAAATCCTCTTGGGAGACTGAAACTTCTTTAACCGAACTGGGGAGTAATTTGGACGATGTTATCTACGATTCGGTAAAAAAACTTTTTATACTATTTGATTTCTTTGTTCCTGCTAAGGAAGTTGTTAACGACGTGTTAAATAACGAATACCGAAAATCGAGGATGTAAATATGAATAATAATGAACTCATATTGGTTAAAGTAAAAAATAATCGCTCGTTAGGAAAATTGGGTGAAATCACAGTTTTTCTAACTCCAAAGATAAAAATTTACCTAGATAAGGAAAAGTCTAAAACGGGTGAGACTCTTTTTACTCTTTTTACTAGAGGTATGGCAATGAGGGGTTTTAAGCATTTAGTTGAAAAAATTCGCGAAAATGACTCGAAATGTAACATTGTATTTACTGACGGGAATACAGAAAAGTCAAATAATCAAATATTTATTAATTATGAAGATTACAAAAAATCCGCTTCCGACAGGTTCTTTCCTTTTTATCGTGAAGTCGGATTAGATGCGGCAAGTTATTTCCTTAATCAGCATTTTCCACAAAGTTATGTTTACAATGGCAAGGCGGTGTCCGAATCAGACATAAAAACAGTAGATAAAAATTTTAGCCAGATTATAGATAGAGTTCCTAAAAAAGGGAAAAATAAAAAAGTTCTTATAGATCAAGCATCAAAAATTATTACTGAGTTATCAACTCAAAAAAAGTTGTTAAAACAAGAGATCCAGGACCTGGAGACACTGCGAAAAAACTCTAACATCTTCTTTTTTAAAAGTAGAATAGAAGAATTAAAAGTTAGATTGACAAAAAAATACCATGAAACAAGAGGTAAAAATTCATGGCAAAGATGGATTTATGATAATAATTGGCTGTTTGGTATTAATTACCAACAACCAATTGAAAAACAAAAAATAAATATACCGGGTAGCATGCCAGATTTTTCTTTCCCTACAATTGATGGGTTTCTAGATATCCTAGAGATTAAACTTCCAACAATGGACATAATTACCCCAGACCATTCTCATGTAGGATGTTTTTCCTGGTCAAGCGATACAAACAAAGCAATTGGACAAGTAGTAAATTACCTAACTAATATTGAGTTATACCAACTACATATTAAAGATGAGATAAAGCGTGTCTATGGGTTAGATTTATATTTGATAAAACCACGAGCCATTATTTTGATTGGGAACAAAAACAATTGGACTAGTGAACAACATAAAGCCTTGCGAAATTTAAACTATTCTCTGCACGGGATTGAGGTATTAAGTTACACCGATCTTATAAATAGAGGTCTGGAAATAATCGAGAACTATAATAAAAAGTACGAATCAACAACTAGGGTTAGCGTTTAATCTCCTTCCCCCCTCCGAATCTCTGATTACTGCTTTTAGTCTTTCTTTTTAACTTTCGGATATTTCTTAAAAAATTCCTTGTTTTCTTTAGCCAAATAGATTGAGCAATAAGTCCATCCTTTCTCATTAATTAAATTCCTTGGGTGAAGCGTTCCCTCTTTTTCTAATTTGTTTATAGTTTGAGCTTTTAGGCCATAATCGTATTTAATATCAAATTCCTTAAACCAGGTTTTGTCGTGATCATCTTCTCTTACCAATTTTGGGATAACCCCCTTATCAATATTTGTTTTACAGTTGGCACACCATAAAGCATCTGGAATCCACCAGGTTTCTCCAGTTGGCGTTTGCTCGCCACAGATAGTACAGGTGTAAGAACTGTCAGAAGGCTCTAATAGAAATCCATCTGGCTCTTTCAACAATCTTCGTTTTCTCATATTATCAATTCCATCTTGCTCACCCAATAATTTTGATAATTGGACCATGTTGTTACTCTCATATTTCGCTAATTTTTCAGGGTCAAGTTTCTTTTTCTCTTTCTTATTTTCATAACCACAAATTTTTTGTAAGTCTTCATCTTGTTCGTATCCTTTTAATCTTCCAGTGATAAAACCCAATCGATTCATCAGGCTTCCACTAAGCAATCTCCAATTTGTCCCTTCAAGTGTCTTGATAATAAGTTTTTCCAAATCTCGCAAATTATCTCTTCTATTTCTCAAACTATCTTTATCCTGAAGACTAAATGGAACGATTACATAGCAGTCAATTTCTGGTTTATCTGTTGAGAATTTAGAGTAATTCTCTTTTTCTAAAACTTCACCTAATATTTTTTCTATCTCGGCAATACCGACCTTGTTTATTGTGGCCGCTTTTTCAAATGCTGGATCGTCATATTTGCTGGCCTCAAACTCTCTAACTTCATGAGCAAAGGCTAAAACTTCCATTAGCTCAATCATTTCTTTCCCTTTTTCTTCTGATAAACAAAACTCCTCCCGATATTTCTCCAATAATCCCTTATTTCTTTTTTCTTTAATCTCTTGTTCCAGTTTCCATTTTTTATGATCGCTGACATCCACGTTTTTATAGCCACATTTGGGACATTCCTCAATAAATGTCGTTATATCTCCCTCATATTTGTTCTCAGTTTTTAGGACACCTTTACATTTAGGACATTTTAGTTTTTCATATTTCCATTCACTCCCATCTTCATTAACTGCTCTTCGCTTATTACACTTTTTACACTCAAACATAAACCACATTTTTGGATATTTCCCATAGGTATCGTGTAAATCTTTTATAGTTAATTCCATCTTGTTGTCACATGTTGGACATTTAATATTTTCGGGAGCTGGGGTATTGTCTTGTTTGTCTTGAAGTTTTTTATCGTCATCCATCCATTTTTCAATGGTTTTTTGTTTATTTTCAAATCTTTGGGTTTTGATGGTCAATAAGAAGCGATGTAAAACTTTATCTAACTCTTCATCAAATTCTTCGTCTGAATATTTTATAAATTCCTTATTTTTTCGGTGTTTTTGAAAATTGTCTTTGAGATCCCAATACCATTTTAAGCATTCCTCAATAGTCCATAAGTCGTAACGGTCGATATAGTATTGTTTATTTTTTAAATACTCCATTAATAATTTACTTACCAACTACAACGTATCTGACATCCTGCTCATAAAGTGGAACAAACTTACCGTTATCAAATACAAATCTTGTTTTAATATAGCCTCTTGGACAACATCTGGCAGAATTATCATCTGGACTTCTCCATTTAACATAAAACCCGTTTGACGTATCGGCGGGGACAATAAATGACTCATCTTCTTCTACAAAGAAAATCACCTTATTGTCTTTAACAATAGCGGCATTATAAGAACCGCGGTTAGCCCGACCAACGAAATTTAGTCCAAGTATTTTTTCTTTAACCCCATCACCATCAACATCAAAACTATCAAACATCTCTATGTCTTGAAAATCATCCAAGAAATGAACAGCCATCTGTCCATAATTTTTGTAATTTTTATCGACTTCCTCCAACCAAAGGTTATTGTTCTCCGTCTCTTGAATTTTCTTTCTAACATCCATCCATGTTTTAGTAGTCAGAGGAACAATATCTGCTGAATACTGTTTTATCGTGATAGTTGTTGTTGGATATGATTGATATACAGCATTGCTGTCTAAAGCCACTTGAGTGTATTCGTCCATTGTGCCTTCTTTACCAGTGCCACCTACCGACCCCCATTCAACGTCTTTTACAGAAAAATGCTTCAACGGTAAATCAAGCCATGGAAATTCCCCACATTCCCGAAAATCCGTGCTAATACATTTTTCATTTTCTTGAATATTTTGTTCGCTTTTTGGCTGATCTATTAATGTTGGAGTTTCAGTTTTTCGGTTTTTCCAAAACCACAAAGTAACACTAATGACTACAAACCAAAAAATTATTGTTTTTATATTTTTCATATTTTTAGCTCTCTCTAAACCAAAATATTCCTTTTTGTATTTTTTTAAATTCAGGTCGACTATGAAGAACCGCTAAAATATTTGCTGGTTTAGTATCTTTATACTTGCCGACATAGTTATATATTTGTTTCCAATGAAGAGGAAATCCTGCTTTTGTCATACATTCCCTAACAAGTTCAACGGTTGACAGTTTGCTAATACCCCACTCAGTTAATCCCCAGGTCCCTTTAACTCCACTATGAGCAAAAGCTGGAATGGTAATTAGTATATTGTGAGTTCTTCTCACATTAATTTTCTTATCATTACTAAATAGGTGATCATTAACAGTGTTTGTTATTTCGGTAAAATGTAATGGTTCTCCTGCTTCCTTTAAAACTTGCGTTATAACAGAAACCCACCTTTTTGTAATCTTTGAGTGCTCAAATCTTTTAAAACGAAGATTTTCAAGTTCGGATGAAAGCATGTTTTCAGATATTACGAGATCAGGATTCGACTCTTCTATTCTCGGATCAATCCGACAGTATTTTAAAATAAAAAAAATCTTATTAAATCTTTCATCGCTAATTGAATTTAGTATCGAGATGTCTTTACTCAACTCTATTAAACTAACCCCCATTTCATTTTTCCCTACTGCTTCAAGGATTTGATCCATAATTTTTTCTAATTTTACCCCGTTAAATAACGGGGAATAAAATTTTATGTCCCCAACCATATGTGATTGAAACCATCCAAGTTCACACATTAAATCGAAAACTGAGCTACCGTCGTAATCTGTTGTTTTTAAAATACTGGGAATAATATGATCTGCGTCATCATCAGATATTAAACCGTTATTTTTATAGAGAACGTCTTCAACCAAATTACACAATTGTTTTTTAACTAAAACTGAGCGATATTTCATAAATTTCAACGACTTTACCTGTATTTGACGAATACGTTCCCGGGTGATTTTATAGTCTTCCCCAATTTCTTCTAATGTCTGTTTTTCTCCTGAAAAAAGTCCGTATCTTCTCACAATAATATCCATAGCTCTACCATCACCACATTTTTGTATTAACGTATCAATTAATTTATCAGGCGGAAAACAGATATTTTCCTGAGGTTTTAATTTCAAATAGTTTGTTGTAGTTGTTTTTTGGTCTGGTCCGTCAATTTTTTGGCCATTATTAATTGATCTTTTAAAATCTTCAATAAGTTTTATAGTTTTAATACCGATATTACTTTGTTTTAATAAAAATATTTCTGAAGTCCTCATTATCTGTCCTACAGTCAAAATACCTGCTTTTTTAATTGCGTTTGTGGCTTTGGTAGATAAACCAATTGAATCGATTTCTATGTTTTCGTAATATTTAGGTTGTTCAATAACGACTTCTAACTTATTTGAACTAGGCTTTTCTATAACACAGTTTTTTGCAATTTTTTCTTTTATTAAAACTACCGCATTTAATGTTTTTATTCCAATCATTGGAATTTTTACTAATTTTGACTCTGGAAAATTTATTAGTTGACTCACCGATACTATTCCATGTTTTTTTAATGCATTTGCTGTTCGTATGGGAAAATTAAAGATATCTATTGGATCATCCTCGACAATTGAATCTGGTATCTCAAAACCAATCACATTTTCTTTATCAGGTTTATTTCTATAGTCCGATGAAGGGAAAAGTTCTAAAAAAATATTATTCAATTTCTGTGTTTTCATCCGAACTATTATTGTATTTTTCACCTAATAAAAAATCTTCAAGATCAATAGTTGCCTTATCGTAAACTAAAGATGCAACACGCATTATTTCGTAATCGACCTGTTCCGCGGTTAATGTACCACCTTCTTTTTTTGCGAGGCGATAAATTGTCTCTTTAGTAAAAATATCAACATATCTCTGAAAGAGGTAATTTCTCCATCTTGGGGAATCAACTCCGTATTTATCTATCAGCTTTTTTGCCATTGGTTTCTCAAGATTGATCCAATACAACCCTCTTTCCACGTCCTGTTGTCGTTGTTCGACAGCGAAATGACGATCAGAAAAAGTGACAGGGGAACCAGGATATTCTGGATCTTCCTGTCCAGATAGTAACACCATTGGGGCTCTCAATCCCTTTTTCTTTTCTTCACCATCACCGCCACCCTTGCCTTGTCCAGAACCCAAACCTCCTTTTTCTTCTGATTCATGATTTGTCCCGCCACCAGAACCATCTTCTCCCTCACCCCCAGTTGAGGACCCTTTTCCAGGACCACCAAGAACTTCGGCGAATAATTTTGACATAAACTGATTTTTCCACTTATTGAGAATCTGATTAAACTCATCTGTTGCTCTGATATTTTTTTCTTCTTCCTGTTTTGCATCTCTTTCTGCAATTTTTTCAGCAACTTCATCAATTTTTTCGGAAATCCACTTTAGAAGAGAATCTGTTCTCTCGTTAGTAACTAGTTTTTCTCGGTCATTTTGGACACAATCATAATCAACGTCTTCTAATATCGGACACTTACATTCTCCATAAATATACTGCGCCTGAGGATAATACTTTAAAAAACCTATTTGCTGCATATTGTAAGATGCTATTACTCCTATCTCTCCAACTATATCGACGCAGTTTAATTCAGGTTTTTTACCACCGCGACCAAAAGGTTGGGCAGAAGTTTTAAGTACGAGCGACCCTTCTTCATATTTATCGTGAGACATTTTTATTTTTTTTCCATTTTCACCAGTTGATGAATCAATTAGTTCTGGAATATCGAAGAGATACGGACCCTCAAATCCTTCCATCGGCTCGATTTCTTCCATCCGAAGACTGTTCGTTAATATTTTTCCGTTATATAAAACTGAGACATTACAATATTTTAAAGGGCTACGAGCTTGCGGGTGGTATTTTAACTTTTCACAAATTCTAAAAACAGGCAACTTATTACCTACAATTTTTTTAGGTCTTATTCCCTTAACAACTGTAAACCCAGTTTCTCCATGTTCGAGTTTTCTCAAAATTGAATTAGGTATTAACAATTTGTTGATCCCTGCCATTTTTAAAGCTTCGTCGATAGATACTTTTTTATCCTTTATCCCATTTGCAAAACCATATTTTCGATTTTCGTTGAAACCAAAAATATTTATTTTGCCTGTTTTATACGTAATAAAATACGATTGCTGAAACATCTGTCTCATATAAAACTTTCCTCCATTCCCGTGACCACCATAGACCCTAATTTTTTTTCCTCTTTTTGCTGCGTCAGGATCTCCCCACCACTTAAAAGCTTTTTCAATATCGACAAGATCCATTCCAACAAAATCGGTACATTCAATTACTGGTGGATTATCACTGGTACCATCAGTGAAACCAAAAATTATGTATTGATCCTTATCGGATTCCCCAGCTCTGCGGTAAGCATCAACTGAGTTTTTTAACCATTCAGCAAGCCCTTTTTCATGACTAAAATTGAAGGCACCTCCTAAAATATCAAGAGTATTGTCATGGTAAAGATTCTGTTCTTCTTTAAAATTTAATAAAACTGATTGTGTCATCTGTGACCCCCTTTACTTTTTTGGACAAACTCAATATTTTCTTTGAATCTTTCCATTAAAAATTTATGGCATTCTCTGAGTCTAATATAAAGTTCGTCACTTTTTTCTTTTATTGCTTTTATTGCTTCTTCTACTGTGGTCAATCTTCCCAAAAAATCAAATTTATTTGTTCTTACTGTTACTCCTAAATATGAATAAAAATCTATATCCAAAATTTCTTCCTTTTTTCCATTTAAATACAGATCTACTGCTGTTGAATTTTTAATTCTTTCCAATTCTTTTTGTTGATCGGCGGTTAGTTTTACAAAAGTTTTAATATTTTTCGAATCTTCTATACTGTTTGTGGCTGGTTTAACTAATCTCTTTGCATATTCAATTCCTTTTGGTGTCAAGGAAAAATATTTATTGCCAGAAAGAACATAACCACCTTTTTTCAGTTCACTATATAGCGGTTTGTGTACAATATCTCCAGTATCTGGATGTTCAGGGTATCCTTTTAATTGAAAATCGGCTTTGAAATTCAAAAACACATTAACGGCAATATCTTCAAATCTGATTTGTTTATTAGTACCCTCAGACAGTTCATATAAAGTAACTAATATTTTTTGTGAACGTGTTAATTTAAGTGATGAATAGTTTATTCTACTTTTCATTAATATATTTGTTTTTGTTTTAATAAATTAATAATTTAAAGCTTAAACTTTCTTTTTTTTCTCAAACCAACTAAAAATCTGGATTTTGTAAGTTTAAGTTCCTCTTCAATAATTTCAAAAATACTCTTAAACTCTTCTTCTGTATAAGAATAATTGTGTCTATTTGATAGATTTCCCAACAATCTTATGTTTCTGATAGCTCCGTTTGTCCTGTTGGCAGCCAATCTTTTAAATGCCGATGATTTTGATTCTCCTGTTTTCATAATATATTAATGGATATGATGGGTATCATACTATATTTTTAATTTGTAGTCAATATATTTAATTTGTGATATGTAAATTTAAAATGCAAGGAATTATAATCAAGATTTATCTTTATTCTCAATCTAAAATGCGGTATATTAATAATGTGAACAATAATTTTGGAGTTATAGATTTATTTTCTGGATGTGGCGGGTCTGCTGTTGGTTTTGAAAAGGCAGGTTTACCCATTAAAGTGGCCGTAGACATTGATAAACATGCATCTGAGTCCTTTAAAATAAATTTTCCTAATGCCGAAGTATTTACTAATGATATTAGTTACATCTCAGGAAAAGAATTAATGAAAGCTGGAAAATTTAAAAATGGTAATGAAGTAATTTTGATTGCTTGTCCTCCGTGTCAGGGGTTTTCAAACGCAAGACGAAATTCGGAAAGATTGACAGATCCTAGAAATAAACTTATTTATGAGTTTCTAAGAATCGTTGAAGAAATTAAACCATATGCATTTGTACTTGAAAACGTACCTGGGTTGGCAAAAAATGTCGGAAAACCAATATTTATTCAAATACTTCAAAGGTTACAAGAGCTTGGATACCAAACTGTTTATGACGTTATAGATACCGCAGATTATGGAGTACCACAAAGAAGAAAGAGGTTAGTTATGCTTGGTACAAAAGATCAAAAACTCAGACTTACTTTCCCTTCTAAAACAAATGCAGATCCAGCGATTAGTTCTGATTTACCTCCCTGGAAAACTGTTAGACAGGCAATAGATGACTTGCTTCCTATTAAAGCAGGACAAAAATTAGAAACAGATGCAATGCATATGTCTGCAAACTTATCAGAATTAAATATAAAAAGAATGAAGCAAACTCCACATGATGGTGGTGACAGGTTGTCATGGTCTGATGATTTGGTTCTAGAGTGTCACAAAAATTTCGAAGGTCATCGTGATGTCTACGGTAGAATGAGGTGGGACTCACCTTCGCCTACAATTACTGGTGGCTGTGCTATGGTTTCAAAAGGTAGATTTGGGCATCCTGAACAAAATAGAGCAATTTCATTAAGAGAGGCAGCCAGACTTCAGACATTTCCTGATAATTTTAAATTTATCGGAAATTTTGGTCAGATAGCAAAACAACTTGGAAATGCGGTACCACCATTACTTGGAGAAATAGCTGCAAAAACACTTCTTAAATCAATATCTGATTTAAAGGCTGCAAAAAAATTAGTTCCAAAAAGAAAAATATCTAGAAATATTTACAGATCAAATCAACTGAACGGGCAAATAATTAGTAGAACCACTTAACGGTTTGATTAAAAAAAGAAAATTTGATATATTAATTTAATTCAGCATAAACTGAATTTAGGTGTTTAACCTGTAAACTCCGAAAGTAGATTCACTCCAGGCCAGGGCCGGAATATTACTACTTTAAGGAGTTTTTTTATGGTCAACACCACAAATATCAAAACGGTCCTGGTAAAAGTTACAGATTTAATCCCCTCAGACTACAATCCACGGAAGTGGAGCAAAGAGCAAGTTGAGCAGTTAAAGGAAAGCATCCAACGCTTTGGAATCGTTGATCCAATTATCGCGAATAGCTCAGATAATCGGAAAAATATTATTATTGGAGGTCATTTCCGTCTCGAGGTAGCCAAACAACTTGGGTATAAAGAAATCCCAGTTGTTTATGTAAATATTCCAGAAATTGAGCGTGAAAGAGAATTAAACCTACGATTAAATAAAAATCAAGGCGAATTCGACTATAGTCTGTTGGCAAAATTCGACGAGAATATATTAAGTGGTATCGGTTTTAGTAGCGAAGAGATCGACAGTATTTTCGATATTGACGATACAAATACCGAAATTTTTGATCTGGAAAAAGAACTAAAAAAGTTGAAGATTGATGAAATCAAGTTTCAAAAAGGTGATGTCTATGCCTTGGGAGACTCACGTCTCATGTGTGGCGACTCCACAATAGAGACTGACGTAATTAAGTTAATGAATGGCGAAAAAGCATCAATGTGCTGTACGGACCCACCCTATATTTTGGACTATCTTAACGGCAAACAACGACATGGTAATCCAACAGTTGGTTTTGGTGCTAAAAAGAATCGTCGCTATTTAGAAACCGATGTTCTGCCGGACAACTTTACGGAATTATGGATGGCCAATATTGCCAAAATTCAAGACGAAAACTTTTCGATAATCGTATATGAGAACTGGAAAAACATCAGGATTATCTGGGGAGAGATGGAGAAATATTGGCGAGTAAAAAATATGCTCGTTTGGCATCTTCCCAACCGAAACCAAGGCTATTCGGCT
Organism: Candidatus Shapirobacteria bacterium; assembly: GCA_028701645.1. Classification (GTDB taxonomy): domain Bacteria; phylum Patescibacteriota; class Microgenomatia; order UBA12405; family UBA12405; genus WARW01. Next base: position 2,379 of record JAQVQI010000008.1, on the reverse strand, counting down.
AAGTATAAATTTTTCTCAAAACACGATATTGCTATGGTTGGAGCCTCTCCCAATAGCGATGTTGAATTTAATAACGAGCCAGAAACTGATGGTCTTCAAGAGGAATACGAGACAGCTCTTTATGCCATTAGCGGTAAGCCCCAATGGGAGGGTTATAAAAAAGGCAAGAAATACCAGCCGACGGATTTTATTGAATTTAATGCCTCAGATGAAAAAAGTTCTGGACAAGGAATTATTTTTGGCACCAAACCAATTGAAATTCTTATCCCCTACATAAAAGTCCTTACTAAACGAGGTGACCTAATTGTGGAACCATTCTCTGGAAGCGGTAGTACCCTGATTGCCTCGACAAAGATGAAACGGCGATGCTACGGCATGGAAAAATCACCAGTCTATGCCGAAGTCATTAAAAAACGTTGGGAAAATCTAACAGGACTTAAAGGAGTGAAAATATGAAAGATAAACAACAAGTATTAGATCAACTTAAATTCAACCCAATCATTCAAATCGCCTGTCAAAAATCTGGTGTCAGTCGGGCCACTTTTTATCGGTGGCGAAGTGAAGACGAAGATTTTAAAAAACAGACTGAAACAGCCATTCAGGATGGGATCCTATTGATAAATGATTTAGCCGAAAGTCAATTGTTGGCGGCCATTAAGGAACAAAACTTAACCGCCATAATATTTTGGTTAAAAAATCATCATGGAGATTACGCTGACAAGATTCAGGTCAACACTGACCGAGGATTGATAGATACCAACCTAACGCCAGAAGAAGAAAAATTAGTTAAAAAAGCCTTAAAAATGGCCGGAATTATTAATTCACCCCTTAAACATGATCAACCAACAACTGGACATAAAAGAGATAATAAATAACCAAAAACTTAGAAAAGAGTTGGCCGTAAATAGCCTTTATTGGTTTTTCCACATCTATCTTCACGATTATGTTCATTTTAAAACGGCTAATTTCCAAAAGGAAATAATAAGCATCGCTGAGAATCAAAACCTGAAAAATGCTTTTATTGTCGCTTTCCGTGGCTCGGCTAAATCAACTTTGGCTACATTAGCCCTTCCTTTATGGTCAATAGTGGGCAAGCACAAAAAGAAATTCATCGTTATTATTTCTCAAACCCAATCTCAAGCCAAACTTATTTTATCCAACATTCGCGGAGAAATTGAACACAACGAATTATTTATTAAAGATTTTGGTCATTTGAGTACTAGCTCGACTAGTAATGAGTGGAATTCGGGGACTATTGTTATTGGAAAATCAGGCATCAGAATTAGTGTCTACTCAACAGGAGAAAGTATTCGGGGCATCCGAAATCTATCGGCCAGACCAGATTTAATAATTGGCGACGACCTTGAAGATCTGGCTTCGGTAAAAAGTAGAGACATTAGAGAACAGACTTTTAACTGGTTTACTGGAGAAATAATGCCACTGGGAGATCCAAAAACAAAATTAATTGTCATTGGTAACTTGCTCCATGAAGATTCTTTAATGATGAAAATTAAAAACGCAATTTGTAGTGATTCGCTAAGTGGTAAATTTTATGAATATCCATTAATTTCATCCGACGGTGCTATCGCTTGGCCAGGAAAGTATCCAACTCAAAAAGAGATTACAGAAGAAAGAAGAAAAATAGGTAATAATATTGCTTGGCATCGGGAATATTTATTACAGATTCTACCGCCAGAAGATCGAATCATTCATTATGAGTGGATAAAATTTTACGACGATCTACCCTCTCACTTAAAAGCAAATCTCATTGGTTATGTAATTTCTGTTGATCCAGCAATTTCTCAAAAACACACGGCCGATAAGACCGCTATTCTAGTGGGAGCGATATATAAATCAAAAAATTTTCACTATTTATACATTATAGGTATCTACAACGCTCAAATGGATTTTCCAACCACAAAAGAACTAATTAAGAAACTATCTAACACAGTAGATCCGAGAAGGAAAACAATAATTTTAGTTGAGCAAGTTGGTTATCAAGAAGCTCTTATACAAGCCCTTAAGACTGAAGGATACCCAGTTGAAGGGATTAATCCCCACGGGAGTGATAAAAGAGCTAGATTAAGTGTCGCCAGCAGTTATGTCAAAAACGGAAATGTATTTTTTCCCAAACACAGCTCCACTGAGCTAACTGATCAACTAACTAATTTTGGGGTCGAAAAGTACGATGACTTAGTCGATGCTTTTACTATGATGGTTAACGAGGTATTTGGAACTAATAACAGCCGCCTAAATTCCCAAGGACCAATAAGTGTTAATGTAATCGGGCCTTCTTTATATGGAAGAAATTTAGGTGAAGATTGGGCAGATGCTGAAGATAAAAGAATGTTGACTAGAATAAACCCAAGAGCAAAATGG
>JAQVQI010000039.1 GCA_028701645.1 Candidatus Shapirobacteria bacterium | reverse complement strand
GAGGTTGTTAGCGTCAGGAATCCTTTCTTTCCTGGCTTGTTCTTTGAGGACGATGAGAGCTATTTCCCCCATTTCCTCTTTTGTTAGCTTTTCCATTTTTTTTATTTTTTAATGGTTTCAAAGCAATTTACCTTGGCTATGTTTCTGATTGAGGTTTTTTGCCAAAGTAATTCTTGTATTTTTTCGCGTTCCTCAATACTTAAATGCTTATATTTCATACACTTCTATTTTATCAGAAGTGTTGAACTTACTTGTTGAACCTACCCCCAAAATACTTGACTTTTTATTATATATATGCTATTATGTAATGGAAGATGTTACAAGGATATGTTTGTGGTCTCCTTTCAGTTTATTTAATTAAGTAATTTGAAAGGAGTCCGCATAGTGCTATCCCGCTTGAAATGTTTCAAGTGTAAAAATTTAAAAAATAATACAATGGCAACACATCGCGTTTTTTTGGGAAGCTCTGTTGAAAAACAGAACGTTGGCAATTCTATGTCAACAAATTATTCATGGAATTCAGAAACCAGAAATTTTACAATTTTCTGGAAGTATGAAAAACCTGTAGTCAACATCATCCCCAACGGAATAAAATTCGTTCAAGTAAGGTGTGGAGGAGGGATCCCAAGTGTTATCCCTATGTATCCACCTAAGGGTAAAGTAGCCCAAATTGGATGGGAAAACAGATTTTACGCGAAGATGAGAGTCGCGTCAAAAGCTGAAATTGATTTTATAAAAGAATCAAAAGAGGCTTCTTATTTCTCAAATCCCGCATCCAAAACAGGAGTTGAATTTAAACAATATAGAGTTGAAGGACTCGGATATTGTTTTGTTTATTCTCCCGGAAATGCTATGGGGGGAAAATACCCCTTAAAATGGTGGGCAGAAGAAACAGCAGATTGGGCCGAGATTCAGGTTAAATTTTGGGCAATGAACCAGTGGCCCAAAGAGATTCAATCTTGGTTAAATTTTGTTATCGGTTCAGATGGAAGTTACTGGGTATCCTGTCCAGAAAAACACCTAGACCCTACAACATTTAGATATTGGGGAGGTGATTGGAAAACCAATACCATTTGGATTAATGCTAAATTAGCTCTAAATGCCTTAAAAAAGGAAGAAGAGTTTAAAGGCAAAGAGCTATTAGTTGAATTTGAAAAGATTCAGCTCGAAGCATTCTTTAATTTAGTTTTAGGAGCTCACAAAAAACTGAGCTCGAAAAACACCGAAGATGGTGTTGCTGTTTATTACAAGGAAAACCTAGTTATGGAATTCCTTGGTGTTAGAATTTAGGGTTAAATAAAAAAATAAACTCGCAACGAGAAAACTCGCTTGCGGGTTTTCTTTTGTATAAAAATTAAATTTAAACATCGCACATAATTTGTACCCTAAAAAATAGATATTAAATAAGAAATACCTCTTACACTGAGAGGTATTTCTTTTCTTCCTTTATTATCTATTTACACTCTTGCAACTTTAATAGATTATCTGTTTTAGTTTCGTCTGCGACTGTTTTTACGTATTTAGTTTCTCTTGAGCTTATTGCACACATCAGCTTAGCTATAGTATCAAAGGCATCTTTAACATAAGCTGTGTTTCCGTTTTTAACAAAATCATAAATAATCTCGCGTGTACTATATCCTCTTTCTTGGGTGTTTTCATTGATCCAACCCAAGTGACTAATAGCAACATAGGGATTTTCATGATTTCCCGCATCTTTTGTGATACAGTTAATTCTTATTGACACCTTTTCTCTTAATTAGTTGATAATTTTGAATTAGTTTGATATGCTGTAAATGCAATTCTACAGGCGGTTAAATTTTAGACCATAGTTCAGTGTAACTACTATAATTTAACGCAATACCACTATTTCAAAAGAAGGGGAATTATCCTCTTATTTTTCTATTATAGCATATATTTAAATAATTGTTAAGTCTGTTAAGTGATTAACTATGTTAATAATATGTGGATAACTATTTAACAAATTTAGTAATAAAGGTTATAATTATCCTATGCATGAAATACAAGAAAAATTATTAAAAATAATATCAGAGAAAAACCTTTCTGGTGTGCCATTAAGAAAGATTGGTGAATTGATAAATGAAACATCAGCTCAAAAGATCAGACATCATTTATCGCAACTATCAAAAAAAGGTTTTATAACTTTTGATTCAAAAAAAAGAGAAATAAATATTATTCCAAAAGTATCAAAAGATGGGATTTTTGTTTCTGTCCCAATTGTAGGTTCTGCTAATTGTGGTCCGGAATCTATATTTGCAGATGAGAGAGTAGAAGGGTATTTAAAAATTTCAAAAAAAATGGTTCCATCAATTGGCAATCTTTATGTTTTAAGAGCTGAGGGAAACTCAATGAATAAGGCAAATATTGCAGGAAGTAAAAAAATAGAAGACGGGGATTTTGTTCTTGTTGATTCAAGCCAGAAAAATTCTGAGTCAGGTCAGTATGTAGTTTCAATAATTGACGGAAAAGCTAATATTAAAAAAATAATAATTGAAAAAGAAAATAATAGAATAGTCTTAAAATCAGAATCTACTCAAAATTATTTACCTATTTTTATTCATGAAGATGATAATTATCAAATAAGCGGCAGGGTCGTTGATGTTATTAAAAAATAAATTATTATTTATGAATAAAAATGATATAATCAAGAATAGTATTAAAACACCAAGTTTATTTAATATGAAAAAAAATAACAAAAATTCAAAATTTAAAATGATTGATCTATTTGCAGGTATAGGTGGAATTCGTCTTGGCTTCGAAGAAATGGGAGGAGAGAGTGTTTTTTCTTCAGAGTGGGATACTAATGCTCAAAAAACTTATCAAGCTAATTTTGGAGAAATTCCATATGGAGATATAACAAAAATAGAACCAGAAGAAATTCCGTCGTTTGATGTTTTGCTTGCTGGGTTTCCTTGCCAACCATTCTCTCAAGCTGGATTAAAAAAAGGTTTTGCTGATACTAGAGGGACATTATTTTTTGATGTTGCTAGAATTATAAATTATCATAGACCAAAAGTTGTTTTTTTGGAAAATGTAAAAAGATTTAAGACTCATGATAATGGAAATACGTTTGAGGTTGTTAAACAAACCCTAGAAGATATGGGGTATAATGTGCACGCACAAGTATTAAATGCTAAAAATTTTGGAGTTCCACAAAATAGAGAGAGAATTTATATTATAGGCTTTTTGGGTGAAAATAATTTTAAATTTCCAGAAGGTATTATTAATAAAAAAAATGTTAAAGATATTTTAGAAAATAATGTTGATTCTAAATATACAATATCTGATAAACTTTGGGCGGGGCATCAAAGAAGGAAGAAAGAACACATAGAAAAAGGTAATGGTTTCGGGTATTCTCTATTTAATGAAAAATCCGAATATACGAGTACAATATCTGCAAGATATTATAAAGATGGTTCAGAAATATTAATTGAACAAAAAAATAAAAATCCAAGAAAACTTACCCCAAGAGAGGCGGCCAGATTGCAAGGTTTTCCAGAAGATTTTGTTATTCCAGTTAGTGATATGCAGGCATATAAACAATTTGGTAATAGTGTTGCTGTTCCTGTTATTAAAGAATTAGCTAGAGGAATTGCTGTAGAGCTTGAAAATATGGAAGTTAAAAAAGAATCATATCAGAGTATTGATATAGATAAAATTATAGCTGAAAAAGTCAAAACAGTATTTGTTCCAGCTTAATAAGAACTAGTTATTAAATTATCCCAGTAAGAATTATTAGCACGCCACTGAGAATATGGACGTTTGTTTCCTTGGTACATACCACTATCAAAAAATATTAATCCCTTTTTTACCCCATCTATCCAATTATTAAAATTAATTGGATCACCAAAAATTATTTTTGTGTAAATACCTTTTTTATCTTTTATACATTTAAACCAACCTAAATTGTTGAATTTTTTCTCAACACGCCTTTTCATTAATTCAGCACTCCAACTAGCTATTATTATTCGATTTTTTTGAAATTTTAATGGAACTATTTTGTTTTTATTTGGACGTTTATCATTTTTATAAGAATAAATTGCAAGAATATTGTTTTGTTTATCTATTTCTAATTTTTGTCCAAACTCATTAAATTTTTTGATTCTGGGACATGGTTTACCCGACCATGAATATCTATTGTCATGATTTATATTTGGTGCACCAAATATTTGTAAAAAAGCATCTCTTGTTAGTAAATTAACTTTTCTTTTAAATAATGAATAGTCTGGTGACCAATCGCCAAAAGTTGTTTTTATACTTGTATGATTTTTCATCTCAAAACCGTATATATCAGGTGCATTTTCTCTATTGTGTGGAATATTCATTTGTGTTTCCAGCCAATGACCATCTTTACCGTCATGATTTTGGTTTGCTTTAGAAGTATTTGAACTTTTCCCTCTAACTTTTTTATTGAATAAATCAATAATCTTCCTTTTTCCTTTATCCATATCTTTATTTAACAAAATAATCTAACAACTTTTTATAAATTTTTGCCAAAATTGAAAGCTCGGCTACATCAATTCTTCTTTCACCTCGCTCAATTTTGGAAATATAAGATTGAGGTTTTTTAAGTTTTTGTGAAATTTCAACTTGAGTAAAACCAGATTCAGTCCTAGCTTCCTTTAGTTTCTTTAAGACTTTTTGATATTCATTTGTATAAATTGACTTTGCCATATGCAATAAGTGTATAACCTATTGCAGGATAACCCAAGATAGGTTATTATGTAAATAACCAGAGTAAATGGGGTCAGTTACTATTAAATTTGAGAGGCGGGAAACGCGGATTACCGCTTTCGGAATGGCGGGAATCGGTCACTCTCGTGGATATTTTATTTCTGGTTCGCAAAGCTCACCATCATAAAATATCTCACTCCCTTGACCTCCACTCGGGCGCTCGGACTTTCGTCCGGCTTCGCGCGCCCTCGGTTCGATTCCCGCCAATCTCACTAAAACAGTAAAACCCGAATGCTTTCGCATCCGGGCTAAACTGTTTTATGTGGAGATGGCGGGAATCTCGCCCTACCGCCCTAGGTGCTTTTCCACCTCGCTCCGCTCGTACGGAAAAGCCTTTCGATTCCCGCACGCAGAGTGTGCAGACACTCTGCTCATCTCCACACAAAAAAACAAAAAGCGCCTAATGGCGCTAATGTTTTTACGTGTGGAGATGGCGGGAATCGAACCCGCGTGCGGAGGGAACTCTTGTATAAGTCTACATGTTTAATTTATTCAATGGTTTAAATGTTTATTCTTAAGAATAAATAAGAAAAATAAACATCGAGCCCTCA
>JAQVQI010000007.1 GCA_028701645.1 Candidatus Shapirobacteria bacterium | reverse complement strand
GCTGAATTAACAAACCCCCAATCCATATATTTTTCTAAACCCTCTATGTCTGGAGCAAAACTACGAATGTATGACCATAAAGTTAGTATAGTTAAGAACAACAACTCTTGAGACAAGAATAATTTATATTTTGATTTGATAATTTTTAAAAACCACAAATATCTTTTTTTATTAAGTAAAAATAAAACATCTACTAATACTAGAAAAATAATAATTACAAATAGACTAATATTATTAAAAGGAAGAATTTTAAAAATCCCAGAAACTAAGATTAAATAAGTAGTTAGTACTAGAGAGAGAGTTTTAGAAAAAATATAACCATGATCCCAAAATTTATCAAAAAAATAAAAAATAAAAGGAAGGCTTAATAAACTAAGACCAAAAATAGTTAACCACCAAGTAATAATAAATGATAAGTCAGATAGCATAATTTCCAATATCTAATTTCTAAAATTTAATTAATAAAAAAAATAAAATTAAAAATTTGTTGAACAATATTGTTAACATTTTGAGGAAGGACAACCCCTTTGGATAATAACCAAACTGTAGAACCCAAGATAATCCCCCCAACCATATCAATTGGATAATGGAAACCAATAATAATGCGAAAGGTTAACAAAGGTAAGACGATAGCCAAAAATACATAAGGATTAAATAATTGATATTGGAGAATAAAAAGAAAAAAATAAACAGCTTTAATGGTATGCCCTGATGGGAAAGAACCAGTTTTGTACCAACTATTAACTAAACCAATTGGAGTAGTGTCGTTTCGATTAAACATTGGTCGACACCAAGGGACATTTTTTTTAACAATTCTTTCGATAAATTCTGCAATAATGGTGGCAAATAGAATTTGCCAAAAAATATTAATGTCGGATTTAATTAGTAAATAAGAGATGTAAAAAAAGAAAACCCAGATAATGTAATTTAAAATAATTAAATTTTTTTGACGAAACGTATTTTTTTGCATCCACTTAAGCCAATCCTTCTCTGGTTGCCAAAATAATATATTTTTTAGAATCATTGATTTTATTATAACCGTAAATATGATTGTTATAATCAGTTAGTGAAAATTTTAATTACTTCAACCTATTATTTACCAAATATTTCTGGAATAACTATTTATATAAAAGTATTAGCAGAAGAACTGGTTAAAAGAGGCCATAAGGTAACGATACTAACAAGTCATCATGACCATACAACCAAGCCAAAAGAAATGGTTAATGGAGTTAAAATACTCCGTTTACCAGTGTGGTTTTATATAGGTAAAGGGCCTATCTGTCCGTCTTTTTTGTATGTATCTATTAGAGAAGTAATTAAAAATCAAATAATAAACTGTCATTTACCTCAAGTGGAATCTTTTTGGCTAGCCTTATGGGGTAAAATATTTAGGAAAAAAGTCTTTTTGACTCACCACACCGATTTGAGTTTTTGGAAGGGAATAAAAAATAAAGTAGTTGATAGCGTGGTTTTTGTTTGTCAATACATGGCGGCAATTTTGGCAACAGGTATAATCCCTTATACTCAAGATTATGCTAAAAATTCTTATTTATTGAAACATTTTTTGAAAAAAATAAAGGCAATTTATCCACCTATTAAGTTTGAACAAAAAGAAAATAAAGTTTTAGAAATCAAGATTGATAAATTAATAAAGGATAAAAAATACGTAATTGGTTTTTGTGGTCGGATAGCCAAACAAAAAGGAATCGAATTGTTGGTTCAATCAACAAAAATATTAGATAAAAAACTGGGTAATAATTATGTTGTATTAATGGCAGGGCCAAAAAATGTTATTGGAGAAAATTATTATGGATATTTATCTAAAAAATATTCACAAATTTTAGAAAATAAGTTTGTTTTTTTAGATAGTATCAATAGAGAGTCTTTATCTGTTTTTTATAAAAAACTGGATTTATTAGTATTACCAAGTGATGATATATTAGAGTCGTTTGGCTGGGTACAAGTTGAGGCAATGATGTGTGGCATTCCTTGTGTGACAACAAATTTGCCGGGGATGAGAATCCCAGTTTTAAAAACTGGTTTGGGAGAATTATTTATAAATGGAAACAAAAATGATTTAGCTAAAAAATTAGTCCTAGTTTTAAAAAAGGGTAGAAAATATTATCAAAATAAATATAATAAAAATTTAAATATTTTTGATTATAAAAAATCAATTGATCAATACGAAAAATTGTTTTTGAAAATGTAAACCTTGGGATGGTCGTAAACAGTAAAGGCTTCTTCGGCCAAAATTGTATCGTTTAGGCAATAAAGCGGTTTACCAATTGGAGGGAAGCAGGGATATGACGTAAATTCTGCTACTTTGGTAAAACCAAGGGATCCATCAAGAAGGGATTGATAATATTTGGCCGTATTTGGAAATATATCTGAATTTTTGGGAATAGGTAAATAAAAACGATTAGAAGATAAAACAAGATAATCTGATTGTTTCACTTGAGAAATAATATTTTCCATTTTTAGCTCATCTTCTTTGTCGGCAACAGGTAGTTCTTTATACTGAAAAAGAGAAGAAAGACTATTGCCTATGGACAAAGGCAAGGCGTCATCCCAATATTCAGTGGCAATAGTCGAACCTGCGGGAATATTTTGATAAATCCACTTAGAAGCTGAAACACGAGAGTGGTCTTTGAAATAGATGGAAATAAACGAAAGTGGATAAATAAAAACTAATAAAATTAGAGCAATCAGAAATAATCTTTTGGACGATAGTTTTGTTTTTTTTAAGATTTTACTAACAAATAATCCTGAAATAATGGCAATAAAAGGGTATATTGGTAAAAAATAACGCATCGTAGTGACTGACTGTATCCCCTGAAAAATAATTAAAAATATAATCCAAAATAGAATTATTGATAAATAAAATTGATTTAAAATATTTTGTTTGATTAATAAATAAATAGAAAATAATACTGAGGAAATAAAAATTAGGCCGAGAGGTAAACCTAACCCCCAAAAAATTATATTTTTTAAGGGAAATAACAAAGGAATAGTTTTGAGCCACTGGATTGCTGGTGGATAAAATGGATTATTATCGTAACTTTTTAGTTCTAAAATATTTTCAACAAATTGAGGGTTAAGATTCCAATTTAAAATATTTCCACTTGAAAATATTTGAGGTTGGTTGAGTCGAAGAGAGAAAGAAGTGAAAAAGACAAAAATAATAACAGACAGAAGAAAAATAAAGGGTTTTTGAAAAAAGTAGTAAATAAAAAAAATGAAAATAATTGGTAAAAAATAAATTGCTGAAATTTTACAGGCGATCGCAATTCCGAAAACTAAGGAAAGTAAAATAATTTTTAAAAATATTTTTGATTTATTTTTTAATAAAATTAATAAATAAAAAGTCAAAATTATAAAAAAATTTAGAAACGGATCGACAGTATAAAAATGGGCTAATTGGATTGGGAGAACATAAATGGAATAAAATAATGCACTAATTAAACCAATTTTGGGATTAAATATCTTTGTCGAAATTAGATAAATTAACAAGATAATAAACGTGTCTAAAAGAATAGTTAAAAAACGCCCAACTATATATATTTGATCATATGATTTTAACCCAAATAATTCTCCTAGAACTTTTACTAAATTTAAAGGAAAAGAACCATAGACAAAAAAAGAATAACCTTGGTTGTATGGATTAAGGGTTGATGTTTGGGGATTTAAATATTGAATAAAATTTTGAGAGATATCAATATCCGTCAGAACCATGGTTAAAAACCTTTCGTCGGGGTGAAGATGTTGACCTTGATCCCAATTAATTCCAGTAAGGCGAAAACAAAAACCAATTATAAGAATAATTAAAAGAATAAAAGTATTTTTATTTTTCATTGTCGTTTAAAGACTCTAACTGTTGGGTTATCAAAGACTGACCAAGTTTCTTCGGCGTTTTCTGAATTCAAAAATAGACTATTGTTGTTGGAAAATGTTTTTATTAAATTGAAACCGAATTGACCAGAAAATAATTTTTGATAATAATTTTGAGAGTTTAAAAAATTGGAATTATTTTGATTTTTAAAAACACGACGTGAAGGAATAATAATATAATCTGATTTATTGATTGATTGAGTTAATTTCTCAAGGTTATTAACGTCGTTATCAAGGGTATAAAAATCGAAGTTGTTAACCCTTAATTGCCCAAAAACTGGGATATCAACAACATTTCCACTCTCAGACAAAATTTCATTATCAATAGAAATATTATGGTTTAGCCAGTCACTGGCCATTACTCGAATATCGGTATTAAAATAAATTTTCATAAAATATATACCAGGCAAGATGGATATTAAAATTAGTATGTAATATAAATATCTTGATTTAATTTTTTGTAAAATAAAAACAGCCAAGAAGGGTAAAACAAAAATAATAGGTGACATAAATCGAGTCCACTTAACAAAAAGTTGGCCTTGATAAATAAAATAAATTAAAGAAGAAAACAAGATTAATAAGAGGTAAGGACTAGATTTATGATTTATGATCCATGATTTAAAAATAATACATAGACCAAAAATTCCAAAAATAAAAATTGGAAGACCGTTGGTATACGGAAATATTTTTTGGAGCTGGAACAAGTAAGATAAAGAACCAATGAACTGACGAGTATAAAAGACTGGAATTTGGCCGTTAGCAACACCAATCTCATATTTTATACTTGATAGAAATTGGGGAAAATTTAATAAGTTGTAAGGAGAAAAGATAATCCCAATAATTAGAGTTATAAATATAAACAAAATCGAAAGAAGAAACGGTAAAAATTTATTTTTAGTTTTTATGAAACGAAATAATATACTTAAAAATATCGGGGTGGTCAAAATTAAGGCTGAAATTTTTGTCGCCAAGCCAATGCCAGAGATGAGTCCGGCCAATAAAAGATGTTTAAATTTAAAATTATCATAAATTTTAAAAGATAAGAAAATATTAACCGAAAAAACGAACAACAGAATTGATTCGGTGGTTCCAAAATGCGACAACTGGATAAGCCCGGGAGTAAAAATAAGTAAAATTAAAAAAGAGAAAGAATCTTTGTTCGTTTTAAATATTTTTTGACCAATAAAATACAAAATAAACAAGGATAAGACAGAAAAAATAGCAGACCAAAAACGAAGAGTTAGAGCCACTGCTTTGAAATCATGTTTTGGAGTAGTAAAAAAAGTTAAATATAAAGGAAATTGGCCATAAGCATAAAATTTTGGGTCCAAATTTTTATGGCTCATTTGTAACACCGAACTAATCATATTGTTTTCGTCGGGGTTAAAAAAGAAATCGTCACCCCAATTAAGCTTGTAAAACCTGGTAAAAATAATTAAGGCAAAGAGAAAAACAAAAAAATACTTATGATTAGATAACATAAATAATAGTAATCATCGTCATTCCCCAAAAGAATATTGACAAAATCAAAGGAATATCGGTGGCAATGACTTTTTCTGGTCGTTCACCTTCTTGCATTTCGTAAATTACTTGACCATAACGCATAATTCCAAATATCACTGGCAAGAGGGTTACCATATACCATTTTCTCCCTAAAGCTTTTGGGAAATTATCAAGTAAAAAATGGTGAATCAGTCCGTCGAAAGTGATTGGTTCTTCAAAAAATGTAAACATAGCATAGGCAACAAGGGTGCAGACAGCAAACATGGTGGTATAAAAATCAAGGAGATTGTCGCTGTATCCAGAAAGAGAACTTCTGGTTTTGGTGCCACTACCACGAAGTTCACTTCGTCGCTTTCCGCTAGCCAAAAACAATGACAAGAAAATTACGGCTAACATTATCCAAACTGGAAGATGATATCCAGTGGCCAACTCACCAGCATAGGCTCTAATAATAAAAAATAAAGCGATCCCAATTATGTCGATAACGGCTTTTTTCTTTAGAAAAAAAGAATAACCATATTGCATTAAAATAAAAAATAAAGATATTCCAAAAAATCCAAAACCAATAAAAACCGAAATAAATAAGCCTAAAAATAACAAAATAAATGCCGTAAAAATTGCACTACTTTCTGTTAAGGCACCTCTAGCTATTGGTCTAAATTTTTTGACTGGATGAAGACGATCTTTTTCAACGTCAACAATATCATTTATTAAATAAGAAGAAGAAGAAAGGAGACAAAAAACAATAAAACCTAAAAGACTTTTATAAAATATTGGAAAATTGAATAATTGGCCGTTGAGAATGACAGCGGCAAAAAGGCTTAAATTTTTAATCCACTGAATCGGTCTTAAGGCTTCAAACGTCGCTTTAATCTTTTTGTTTACAGATACCATGAATATATATTATCAAATTAGAACTTCTTTAGAGAAACCAAACCAAATACCAAAGAAATAAATGACAATATTATAAGGGTAAAAGTAGGTAGAATAGTTCCAGTTTTGGGAATTCCTGATGCAGTACTGGGATAAGTGGCGGGAATTTCTGTGGGGGTTATTTTTTTGGTGGGGGTAATAGTTGTTGGAGTTTTGGTGGGGGTAGTGCTAATTATTTTTGTAGGTGTCGGGCTAGGAGTCTTGGTTATTAAATTGGCCGAACTTGAAGCGCTAAAAGCGGGAGATGATGCTTCGGCGGCCAAAACAATAAATCTTTGACTTATTTTATTATTGTTTTCGTCAGTAACAGTAACAGTATGTTCGCCTGGGGTCAAATCTTGAGACGGTGACCAGTTCCACTCACCATTTGAGTCGACTTTAATCTCATCGTTGTAGACTATAGGTGATTCAATTTTTATTTTTAGCTGACTATTTGGATTTGCTGTTCCAAAAATATCAGGTTTTAAACTATTTATCGACTCGTTAGTTTTTGGATTTAATATTTTTAACGGTTGATCTTGAACTAAATTTATATCGTTATTAATTAGACTTCCAGTGGAGACTTCTGGCATTTCAATAGCGCTGGGTGAAGAAAAATTATTTTGACCTAAGATTATGTCTGGAACCGGGTTGTTTCTGGAAGTATTACTTACTATTTGAGTTGAGGGGTAATTTGGGGCAATTACGACTATGTCTTCTTCAATATTATTTGGAAGATAAAACCAGTCAGTTAACCCTTCATTAAAACTGACAGCTAAAGATATGTTCCAATGTCCTGAAGTGGTAACCAAAGCAGATAAAGGAGAGGCTCCGGGTATATTTAAATAGACGATGGCGTTGTCGGCGGGACTATTTTCTGGAGTGAAAACTTTACCCCAAGCTAAATTTGAAACAGGAATTACCGTCCCTGGCTTTTGAGCTGTCTTAAAAATATAATCATTTGATTCATATTTTTTACCATCGCTAATAATTACAAATTGATAATTTTTGTCAGCTTCAAGTTTATCAACTTCATAATAATGAACTTTCCCTTTTGGTTTTGAATTTTGGTAAGTAAAATTGTTAATATTCAAACTACTAGAACAATTATCTGAAGTAGTAAACGAAATTGTAGCCGAGGTGTTAGTTTTGTTTGTAATTTGAGGGTTGATAGGATTGCAACTCTGGTTGGCCTTAATAGAAGTCCCTTTTGGACTGTTTAATAATTGAGTTGTTAGATAAATTGTACCGACTAAAAGGACTAATCCTAAAATAGTCGGAATACGTTTTTCTTTTTTCATAAATTAATTATTTTCTTCTTCGACTAAATCAGACTGAGAATTATTATTTAAGGGATTGTCGACGGCAACAGAAGGAGTGGTCTTTGGAGCGGTCAAAGTGCTCTCTTGGGTTGAGTCATTGGTTTTTTGAGTACGATTGTTTATGAATAATTCTCCATTATTATCGGTAAGATTAGTACGTTTTTCAATTTCTTGAATTATTTCTGAATCTAAAACTGGATTTAAAGGTGTGAGTAATTTGTCCTCTTCAATTTTTTTTTGAGGGACCATTAAATTAGAATAGCTGGCTTGGACAATAGTTACCAGAATAGTGATAAAAGTAAAAAAAGCAATAAAAATAAAATAAAAAGAAATTTTACTTTTGTTCATTTAAAATAGTTGGCAAAAAGAATAAATTAGTAGATAAGCTAAGATTAATAAGAGAAGAAGAGCTTGAAGAAGATTTTTCTTTTTTGTCTATTTGGCTTATTTGAAGTGATTCGATGTCAACGAGGCGTCGGTTGTCTTTTATTTTGTTTATCATGTCTAATAAAGATCGATATTCACTTTGAGTTGAAGAATTAAGACTAAATGATGGGTTTTGGGGCTTTGAGTCCAACGATTCTTTTGGATCAACCTTAAAAGATAATTGGTCTAATTGATTATTTGATTGTGTAGCTGCCGATGAAAAAACGACGGCAGAGTCGTAGTATCTTGGTCGAGAAGGAAAGCTTGACTCAAGGATTTGATAGCGAGACTCTTCTTGCATTAAGGAATAATTTGTCTGGGCTAAAATAATGCTATCAATTTTGTTTTTTAATTTTTTTTCGAGAATCTCTTTTGATTTTATCTCTCCTAATAAAGTTGAAATAGCTTTTGCAGTTGGAGCGATTGCGGTTGATAAAAAGATTGCAATCAAAAAAAAGGTGGCACCAATCTCGATATATTTATATGTCTTTTTGTTTTCAGCTTGTTGACGAAGATGTCGATAAAGCGGTTGGAGCTGGAACCAGCTTGTTTTTTCAATCATAATTTATTTTTTGAGATTACTAAAAATAACCGATATTAGAATAGAAAAATTGTTTTCATTGGATTTTTTTTCAATATTATTGATACTAAATGTTTCAATATTAGGATTAAGTTTTAGATTGTTAATAAAATCAATTATTGATTTTTCGTTAAAAGCAACCAACGAAGCAATAATTGTAATTTTATTATCTTTTTTGTCTTGTTTAATAGAAATATTTTTGTAGCTAAGATCTCCCGGGGTACTTTTTACTAGATATTCAATTTTTTGAACATAATCTGGCTGGTTTTGATAAAAATTTCTAATATAAGTCAATCTTTGCTGGAACGAATTAAATTCGGTCTCAAAATCTTGAGAACTAGCCAAAATTGCTTGCCGCTGACGGATAACTTCAGACAAATCAGAATTTTTTCTATCAAGCCAGAAACGTGAAATAAAAGCAATGATGACGAACAGTTCGGTTAAGACGATCACCCAACGGCCAATGGTGGTTAACCATTTAAATGCTCGAGTGGAAAGTGAATTCGGATTATCAGCGTCCGGTAAAAGAGATAGCTCTTTTTTATTAGCCATATAATCAGTATATACGACTATTTTGTGAAAAGAAAATCCTTAGTTTTTAATAAATATTTTTTGTAATCTTGATACTCTTCAATTTTAAGTAATTTTGCAGATAAAAAATAAACAGCAATCCCAACAATACTTGATAGTGAAAAAACAATCGCTAAAGGAATAGTTTTAGTTGTATTGAAGACAAACAAATCAAGTATTTTCATACTAATCCAAGCAAAAATACCAGTGACAATCGAAGAAATAATAATTTTGTTTATTTTTTTGATGGTTTGAGCCCAATCAATACCATCGACAATTTTGATAAAAAAGTACAACAATCCAGTCAATTGGACGATATTAGTAATGCTGGAACTTATGGCCAAGCCAACAACCCCAAGATTGGTAAAATTAATAAAACAAAAACTACTAATGACATTAAAAATCAGGGAGACAAAAGATACTTTAAAAGGGATTTTGGTATTGTGAAGGGCATAAAAAGATCTAATTAAAATTTGAATAATAGCTTGACAAACAATGGCGGGAGTTAGAAAAGCTAAAATCTTGGCCGTAAGTAAAGTGGCCAGCCAAGGAAAATGTCTCGATCCAAATAAAAGACGGACGAGTAATACTCTTTGAATTAAAATTATGACACTTATAGGTAGGGCAATAAACAAGCTTTGAGTCATGATTCGGTTGACTGTTTTTCTAAAAAGGTCTAATTCATTTCTGGCAATATTTTTTGAAAGGATAGGCAACGAAGCCTGTCCAATAGTGGTACCAAAAATTCGACTTGGTAGATACATAAGTTGTAAGGCAAGATTTAATAAAGAAATTGACCCAGAAGCAAGAGTGCTGGCAAAAAACAGAGTAACAGTATTTTCAATCTCCCCCAAGCCAAGAGATAAACTCCTGGGAACCATTAAGCGGAAAATTTCTCTTACTCCGCTGTTTTTGATATTAACAGCTAAAGAATATTTAAATCCCTGACGACGAACTGAGGGAATTTGAATAGCTAAATGAAAGAAAGCGCCAATTACAGCGCCGTAAACAACCCCATAGATTCCAAAAAGTGGAGCTAAAGTAAAAATACTTAATATAATAAAGAGGTTATAGACAATTGGAGATAATGAAGGGGCAATAAATGCTTGATTTACCTGTAAAATAGCAGAAATAAAATTACTTAATAAAAAGAAAATTTGGGCCAGAAGAAGAATTCTGGTTAGATTTGTCATCAGATCAAGTTGCTCAACAGAAAAACCACTAGCAATTAGATTTGTAAGGGGTCTGGCAAAAATCAATACGATTATGGCGACAATAAAAAAAACAATTAGAAGAATATTAATGACACTGCTGGCAATTTCATAAGCTTTATTTTCGTTTTTATGAAGGTAACTAGAAAAAACTGGGATAAAGGAAGCCGACAAAGCCCCTGTTACAAGTAACTTAAAAATTAAATCTGGTAAACGAAAGGCAGCGTTGTAAACATCAAGTTGAGCAACACAACATTTATAAAAAGTGGCATATAAAAAACGACTTCGCAAAAATCCAAGAATCGCTGAAATTCCGAATGTAATCGCTAAAACTAATGAGGCTGACAAAATTGTCGACTGTTTTTTGTGGATTAACGACAGTAGTCTCTTGATAATTCTCATGTGATTATTATAAATTCTTGTAAATATAATTTATATAAGATAAAATAACTGTCATGCCAATAAGTTTATCTGCAAAAAAATCACAAAGAAAGTCCTTGAAAAATTACAAGGAAAATGTTTTGTTCAAAAATAAGGTCAAATTGACTATTAAGAAATTTTTGACGAAACCAACACCAGAAGGGTTAAAAGAAGCCTATTCTCTGGTAGACAAAGCGGTAAAGTCTGGTCTTTATCATTTTAATAAAGGCTCAAGATTAAAAGCTAAGTTTGCAAAACAACTAAAATCAGGAAAAGCTGCTGTTGCTATCACTAAAACAAAAAAAACAGTAAAAAAAACTCCAGCAAAAAGAAAAGTAGTAAAATAAAGAATTGAGATGAAAAAATTTTTTATTACTACCCCGATTTATTACATCAACGATATCCCCCACATTGGACACACTTGTACTACAGTTGCGGCTGATATTGTGGCCAGAACTCACAAAATTATCGGAGATGAAGTATTTTTTTTAACCGGGACCGACGAGCATGGTCAAAAAGTAGCCGAATCAGCAGCAAAAGAAAATCTTAAACCGATTGATTATTGTGATAAAATCTCACCTAGATTTGAAGAAGCCTGGAAAAACTTAAACATTGATTTTGATTTTTTTATTAGAACAACTGATAAGCGCCATGAAAAGGTAGTCCAAGAGTTATTGCAGCTAATTTATGATAATGGCGATGCTTATAAAGACAAATATGAAGGCTGGTATTGTGTCGGTTGCGAAAAATTTTTAACCGAGACAGAAATGGTTGATGGTCATTGTCCGCTTCATCCAATAGAAAAAACAGTCAAAAAATCCGAGGAAAACTGGTTTTTTAGACTAAGTAAATATGTTCCAAAATTAATTGAATTAATCGAAAACGATAAGACTAATTATATTAGTCCGATTGGAAAAAAATCTGAAATTCTAGCCAAGTTAAAAGCGGGAGTGAGAGATATTTCGCTGTCTCGAGAAAACGTTGAGTGGGGGATTAGTGTCCCCTGGGATAAAAAACAAACAGTCTATGTTTGGTTTGATGCTTTGATTAATTATTATAGTGCAACTCAATTTCTTGAGGCAAAAGAGGATTTTTGGCCAGCAAATGTACACTTGATTGGTAAAGAAATTTTATGGTTTCATACAGTAATTTGGCAAGCGATGCTATTATCAGCTGGATTTGAAGTGGATAAATTACCAAAACAAGTTTATATTCATAGCTTTTACATGGTAGATGGACAAAAAATGTCAAAATCTTTGGGAAATGTAATCTCACCACAACAACTAATTGATCTTTTTGGAGTTGATGGAACTAGATATCTGATTGCCAGATCGTTCCCGACCGAAAATGATAGTGATGTGGGGATTGAAAGATTTAAAGAAAAATACAATGCTGATTTGGCCAACAATTTGGGGAATCTGGTGTCGAGAGTGGCAAAATTAGCCGAAGGGTTAGAATTGCCGACAACTTCGCAGTCTTGGCGGGCAGGCAAAACGGAAAGTCTAAATCAAAAATATGTGGAATTAATTGATAATTTTAGATTTGATGAAGCAATTGGATTAGTTTTTGATAAATATATTGATAGTTCAAACGCAAAGCTAAATGAAATTGCACCATGGAAATTAGATAATAACGATCCAAAAAGAATTGAAGTTTTAGATTACTGTATCAAAAATATACTAAGTGCCTCGCTTCATCTAAAATCGATAATGCCGGAAGTGGTACAAAAAATTGAGAATTGTTTTGAAAATAAAGTAAAAATACTCGATGCTCCATTATTTCCAAGAATAAAATAATGATCGATTCCCATGCTCATTTGGACGAAATATTGTGCGACACTATAGGGGAGGTCGACAAGGTGATTTTGGCCTCTTCTGATTTTGAAAGTGCCCATAAAAATACGATATTAGCCCAAAAATACGATTTTTTATATCCAGCAATTGGAATTCACCCTCAATCCCCTACTGATGGAGTCGACGAACTAGAAGCCTTAATAGAAAAAAATATAGTGGCAATTGGAGAGTGTGGTCTCGATTATTCAGACGAAAATTATGACAAAGAAACCCAAATAGTTGTTTTTAGAAAACAAATTGAATTGGCTCAAAAATATAAATTACCTTTAATAATTCATGCCAGAAAGGCGGTTGATGAGACAATAGAAGTTCTAAAAGAATACAAAAACATAACAGGGGTGTTCCATTGTTATGCGGGTGGAGTAAAGAGAATTAAAAAAGTGATTGATTTAAACTTTTATTTTGGAATTGATGGCAATTTAACCTATGAAGACGGGTTGGTAAGTGTGGTTAAAAACATACCAAAAGAGAGATTAGTCCTGGAAACTGATTGCCCATATTTGACACCTATACCCTTTCGAGGAAAAGCAAATAAACCGGCATATATAAAATATATTTATAAAAAAGTGGCAGAGATTTGGGAGAATAGTTTTGAGGAGACAGAAAAGATAATTGATAGAAACGCAAAAAGACTGTTTAAGATATAAATTCTTAAATTTTCAATTTTCAAAATCCAATTTTCAATGAATTTTTAAATTAATTAATTCCTAATATCTAATTTTTATCGACAGTCTTTATAGATATTCTGTGATAATGGTTTCGAGTTCTTGAGGCTTTGGGTAGCGATCAACAAAGACGACTTCTCCGTCAATTAATAAGACTGATTTACCCTGAATTCCCATACTATAAACCCTAGCCATATCCTGAACATATTCTGGATCGTAATCGATTTGCAGCCTCTTACATAGATTTTGCAGATCAGCAAATAATTTCTTACCTTGAGGGCTACCTCGATCGTATAATTGAATACGCATGTAATTTAGTTTATCAAACTTACAAAGTTTGTAAAGTTTAGATACTGTTTTTGGCAATTGTTACCGTATTTAGTAGTAGTGAGACAACAGTCATAGGCCCAACCCCTCCTGGTACTGGAGTAATATAACTGACTAAGTCTTGAATAGTGTCAAAATCAAAATCACCACTAGTTTTACCCGTGACAGGATCAATGGCATAGCCGACATCAACAACGACGGCATCTTTTTTGACATACTCCCTACCCAAAAACTTGGGTTTACCAATAGCAGAGATTAAAATATCAGCTTCCCGACAAATTTGGGACATATTTTTAGTATAGGAATGGCATATAGTAACAGTACAGTTTTTGGCCATAAGCTGGGCAAAGAGTGGTAGACTCACGTCTGGGCTTCGACCAATTATTACGGCTTTTTTACCATTAAGATCAATTTTGTATTCTTCTAATAGTTTAATTATTCCAAGAGATGTGGCTGAAGGAATGGCATCAATATTTTTTTGAAATAATAGAGCTAAATTAAGGGGGTTTAGACCATCGGCATCTTTTTTTGGATTTATGGACAACAAAACTTTGTCGGTGTCGATTTGTGAAGGAAGTGGAAGCTGAACCATAAAAGCCGTAACGCTAGTGTCTTGATTAAGTTGGTCTATTAAGTTTAAAACATCAATAGTAGTTACATCTTGTTTGAGGTGGTGAATTTGACCTCCGATACCAATTTTTAGAGCTTTAGTTTGTTTTAATTCAACATATTTTAAACTGGCAGGATCATCACCAACTAGAATAATATCAAGATTAATTTCTAATTTAGAATTTCTCATTTCAAATGATAAATTAGATAAGATTTTTTCGGATAAAGATTTGCCGTCGAGAAGAATCATAGTTTGGTAAATAGCTAGTAGCTCTTAGTAAGTAGCCAAAATAAATAAATAATAAATAATATTATAAAGAAGTAAGGATTTCAAAACCGGTAGGAGTGATAAGAATAGTATGTTCAAACTGAGCTGAGAGGGAGCCATCGAAAGTCCGAATAGTCCAATTGTCATTTATATCAAGTACAACTTGATAATTTTTTGAAGCGTTAATCATCGGTTCGATGGTAAAAATCATCCCAGGTTTTAAAATAATTTTTTCTTGTTTTTTGTCAAAATGAAAAATAAAAGGATCTTCATGAAATTTTAGACCGACACCATGGCCACCGAGATCTCGTACAACACTAAAACCATATTTAATAACAAAAGGCTCGATTATTTTGCCGACACAATCATTTAGAATTCGGCCTGGTTTAAGTGATTTGATTGAAAGATCAAGCGACTTTTTGGTAACTTCGATTAATTTTTTGGCTGTTTTGGAAATTTCTCCAACAGGATAAGTTGCAGAAGTATCACCATAAAAACCATTAAGAATGGTAGTTATATCGAGATTGATAATATTCCCTTCTTTTAAAATCTGACCTGGAGAAGGAATACCATGACAAACAACATTATTGATGGAAGTGCAAATACTTTTGGGAAAACCACCATAATTTAGAGGTGCAGGGATGGCGTGATGGTCAACTATATATTTGTGGGCAATTGTGTTGAGCTTTTCGGTTGAAATGCCTGGTTTGATAAAGCCGGCAGTGTAAGCTAAAGTGGCGGCGGCTAAACGAGATGATTGTCGAATTCCTTCAATTTGTTGAGGATTTTTTATAATAACCATTGAGCTATTATAACTCGATAATTAATAATTTATAAAAAATATGATTTAATTAAATATGCAAAAACTAATTTTAAACTCACTGCCATACGCCTACAACGAACTTGAAGGTGTAATTTCTCAAAAAATTGTAGAACTTCACCACGATAAACATCAAAATGCTTATGTTAACGGAGCTAACACTGCTTTGGAAAAATTAGAAAAATCAAGGAATGGAGAAATAGAAATTAACACTAGAGAAGTATTAAGAGACTGGAGTTTTAATTACAACGGAGTATTGCTTCACGAGCTGTTTTGGTTAGGAATGAGAAAACCAAGCCAGGAGAATAAACCATCTGAAAATTTGGTTAAAATTATTGAACAAAACTTTGTTTCTGTTGACGCTTTTATGAAAGAGTTTAGCGCATCGGCAATAGGAGTAGAAGGTAGCGGTTGGGCAGTATTGTGGAAAGATAAAAATAATAATTTAATGATTGGCCAAGTAGAAAAACATAATTTGTTGGGTTTAAACGGTTGGGAACCTGTATTAGTCTTGGATGTGTGGGAACATGCATATTATTTAGATTACCAAAATAATCGAGCTGGATTTGTAGAAAAATGGTGGTCAGCGGTCAACTGGGATTATGTAGTCAATAAATTGGTAGGGTGATAAACTCAAGTTAATGATAAATACCTCTTGGGAAAAGTCGAGTAATTGGTACAAAAAAATTGTCGGAGATGATGGACATTATTTTCACCAAACAATAATTTTCCCCAAAATAAAACGACTAATTGATTTTTCAAAAATAAATTCAGTGCTTGATTTGGCCTGTGGACAAGGAATTTTTGAAAGACAGCTTGATCAGAATAAAGAATATGTGGGAATAGATATTTCAAGAAGTTTGATTAACGAAGCATCAAAAAAAAGTATAAATAAAAGACACCAGTTTTTGGTGTCAGACGCAAGTAAGGATTTACCACTAAAAAAAGATGACTTTGATTTGGTGACAATAATTTTGGCACTTCAAAATATAAAAAATATAAATGGGGTGATTAAAAACGCCTCGAAACACTTAAAAAAAGATGGAAAATTTTTGATAATTTTAAATCACCCAATTTTTAGAATCCCCCGTCAAAGCGCTTGGGGAGTTGATAGTCAAAACAAAATTCAATATCGACGAATTGAGAGATATATGAGTAATTTAGAAATTCCAATTTCCACTAATCCGGGGAAATTCCAAAAGTCAGAAATCACCTGGTCGTTTCACAATCCCCTGTCAAAATATAGTCAGCTACTTTTTGAAAATGGATTTTTGATTGAAAAAATTGACGAGTGGGTGTCGGAGAAAAAAAGTACCGGACCGATGGCAAAAATGGAAGATAGAGCCAGAAAAGAAATACCGATGTTTATGGCAATAGTCGCAAGTCAGTCTTTCAGTTAGTCAGCCCAACAGTTTGTCAGCTAGTCAGATATTCAGATTGTCAAGCCGGTCAGATAGTCAGATGGTCAGTTATTCAGCTAATCAGCCTATCAGATATTCAGATAATAAGATAAGGATTTTAGGAGTTGAGTTGTTTACCGAAAGCGACACATTCTTGGATCATATCGACCAGGGCGAAACCAGGAAATTCTAGAGCTCTTTTTATAGTGTCATTGAGCTTTACCATATCCCGGTTGTCAACTGATTCGACAAAAACATCAGGATTAATTGATTTAATTAATTTAACCGGATCTACTGGGACATTAATATTCCCGGTTGGGGTGGATTTTGTCCGAGAACCTTTTGGAGTGGTAGGACTTGTCTGACCAGTGGTTAAACTATATAAAAAATTATTAGAAACAAAGACTTTAATATTAATATTGGAACGAACGGCGCTGACCAAATGATTGAGACCTTCACCATAAATTCCCCCGTCGCCACCAATGACACAAACGAAGAGATTAGGGTTGGCAATTTTTTCTCCCATAGCAGTGGCGATTGATCGGCCATGGAGGGTGTGAAATCCATAGGTTTTAAAAAAATCAGCAAAATTACCAGCACAACCAATGTCGTAGTTCATAACTAAATTGCTACTATCGACATTTAAATCGGAAAGATTTTTTTGGATAGCGGCAAAAACCAGATAGTTGTGACAACCTGGACACCAGGTTGGAGTAATGCTTGATCTATAGTTTGTTGGCATAAGTTTTTTTAATTTTCAATTTACAATTTTCAATGAATTCTTTAATTATTTAATTTTTTAACAATTTCTTCAGGGAAGAAAGGGCGACCGTCATATTTGAGATGTATTTTTTGAGGATTAAAATCAAATTGAGATTTTAAGATACTCACTAATTGACCTGTCCCGTTGTTTTCTATGACAATGATTTCTTTAAAACCATCAATAATTTTTTTAATATCTGGATTGATTGGCCATAAAGTTTTTAATTGTAAAAAAGCAAAATCGGATGAATTTTTAATATTTTTTAGGGCTTCTAAAATTGGACCTTTGGTTGAACCCCAAGAAATAATTAATTTCTTAGCAGATTTATTACCAAATAAATTGGCTTTTGGAGCTAATTTGAGAGCTAATTTATATTTAGAGTTTCTCTTGTCAAACATTTTTTTGGCGGTAGTGGCATCTTCGGTAGAAAAACCATATTCGTCATGTTCATAACTATTGGCCAAGAACTGGCCATTTTGAGTGCCAGGGATAGTACGAGGTGATATCCCGCCTTGAGAATATTGGTATCTTTTGTAATCACTATTTGGGTTTTTTTCAATGTCTCCTAGATCAATTTCTGGCTTTATTTTGGTTAAATCTTGAGTGCTGGTGCTTGATTCACCTAAAAATTTGTCACTGATAACAATTACTGGAGTTTGAATTTTGGCGGCAAGATTTAGGGATTGATAACCCATCTCAAACGACTCATCAATATCACCCGGGGCAATAACAATTTTGGGAAACTCTCCGTGACCAGAATTAATTGCATGCAACAAATCTGCCTGGGCAGTGTAAGTAGGAATTCCGGTAGCAGGACCAGGACGAGACACAAGATAATAAACAACACCAACTTCTGAAACACCACAAAGACTCATGGCTTCATTCATGAGAGCAAAACCACCACCAGAAGTGCCGACAGCAGTTCGGGCGCCAGCGAAAGCAGCCCCAACAGCCATGTTGGCAACGCCAACTTCATCTTCGGCATGAATTACTTTTAAGTTTGGATAAGCCTCTTGTTTGGCGGCTAAAAAATGAAGAGCCCCGGTGGCGGGAGTCATAGGATAGGCACAATAGAAGTCACCCTTTCCAGCTAAAAAACCCAAACTATAAGCTTCGTTACCTTCATAAAAATCGGTTGTTTTGGTAGTAGGTTTATAAATTAAGTTTAATTTATATTTTGAAAAATTTGTTTTGGCATAATCGTACCCCGACTGAATAGCTCTGGCATTTAAATCACAAAAATTTTTATAAAAACCACAAACAATTGTTTTGGTTAATTCTAGATCAAAATTAAATAGATAGGCAGCAACTCCAAGACTAATAGTGTTGACTACTTGGGCACTACCAATTTCGTTAGCAAGAGTTTTTAAGGGTAGAGATAAAAATTTACCTTTTCTTTTTTGATTAAATTCAGGATTTATTTGGTCGATTTGTTCG
Organism: Candidatus Shapirobacteria bacterium; assembly: GCA_028701645.1. GTDB lineage: Bacteria > Patescibacteriota > Microgenomatia > UBA12405 > UBA12405 > WARW01. The sequence continues at coordinate 2,913 of JAQVQI010000007.1, read as the reverse complement.
TCAGAAAAAATTAGGGTATCTTTTGTAAATTCACCAAGATGTTGAGGCCAATGATTGGGGACAATTGAAAACAAAATATCTATAAAATAATGGGGGGCAAAAACTTTGTCTTGAGAAAAACTAATTTGACAAGTATTATGGCCACCTCGGACTAAAGAAGGATATTCACTATAATCGGACAAATTGAAATCGTGAGCGATAAGTATTTTGGAAAAAAGCTGACCAACAGATTTGATTCCCATTCCGGCTGGACCAGCAAATTTAATAGTGAAGACTTTTTTGGACATAGGTTATTTTACTACAAATTAATTACTTTTCTTGACACTAAATAAGGGTGTGGTAGACTACAACCTGATTTAAGCAATAAGAGAAATTGATAATCTACTGCCCGAGACACAAAATTATTGTGTATTAATATTTTTTGGGCATAATTAGTCTCTGTAGGCCACGGCCGATTGACATTGCTACTCAAAAAATATTATGTACAACAATAGAAATGCGTCATTTGGGCGCTCAAATAGAGGCAGCCAGTCTAGTGGTGAGTTTAGAAACTTTAGTGCACCACGATCAAAATTTTCCAGACCAAAATCCAATTACGGTACGTCCCGGTCAAGTTTTGGCCGACCAACGAGTCGATTTGGAGCTCCTAGAAAAGCCAAAAGATTTGGTGATGATATTAATCCGGCTTTGTTTATCAAAAAAGCCTGTCCAGTGGTTAAAATTGAAGAGGTTGAGGTTAAACATCAATTAAACGAATTTGGATTTAGTGAGACTTTGTATCGAAATATTCAAAATAAGGGATACTTGCAACCAACTAAAATTCAAGACGAGATAATTCCATCAATTTTGGAAGGTCGAGATGTGTTGGGAATTGCCAACACTGGAACAGGGAAAACTGCTGCCTATGCCCTACCAATAATCGAAATGATTGTAAAAAATCCTCAAAAACGAATTTTGATTATGGCCCCGACTAGAGAATTAGCAATGCAAATCAAACAAGAATTCCGCTCATTTACTTTTGACATGAAAGTTTATATTTCCCTTGCCATCGGTGGTGCTTATTTGCGAGAGCAAGTAATGGAAATTAGACGCGACCCACATATAATTGTCGGGACTCCGGGAAGAATTAAAGATTTAGCCGACAGAAGAGTAATTAATTTTACTCAAATGGATACAATAGTACTTGATGAAGTCGATCGAATGTTAGATATGGGATTTATCAATGATATTAAAAATATAGTTGATAGAATTCCGCCAAACCGACAAACTTTATTTTTTTCGGCAACAATGGATCGAAAAATTGAAGGCTTAGTAAATTCATTTTTGAATAATCCAGTAAAAGTGTCAATTAAGACACAAGAATCGAGTGATCATGTGGAACAAAATGTGGTGATGGTCAATCGAAATAATAAAGAAGAAATGTTGATGAATTTGTTAAACAAATCAGACTTTAAAAAAGTGCTAGTTTTTGGTGGAACCAAACGAATTGTCGAAAAAATTTCCCAAGATTTGTTAGGAAATGGCTTTAAAGCTGGGTCACTTCATGGTGACAAACCACAACACAAAAGACAAACAACTTTACGGATGTTTAAAGAAAATCAAATAAATATTTTGGTGGCAACTGATGTGGCCGCTAGAGGTTTAGACGTTAAAGATATTACTCATGTAATAAATTATGATAAACCAAATAATTACGAAGATTATATTCATCGAATTGGCCGAACAGGTCGAGGGGACGCTACCGGAATGGCGTTGACGTTTGTGGAAGGAAGATACTAAGAAAAAATTTCTAATTTCTAATGTCTAATTTCTAAAAATACAAGACAATTTTAACAGGAACTGTTAATTTTCAATTTTCAAAATCCAATTTTCAATAAATTTTTGAATTAGTTAATTTTCAAGATAATTTTCTGTTGTATTTCCGGCCGGTTAAGGCTTTGGACATGGCCTCACGATAAGCAATTTTGGGAAGTGATTCCTTGTTTTTGTCTAAATAGTCCATAAGTTCTGGTTTATGAAAAGTAACTAAGGAACGAAGAAGCCAAGAAATGGCTTTTGTAATTAAAATGTCCTTTTCCCCTTTTAGGTTTTGGATATTTTCAAAGGCTAATTTTGAGAGACGAGGATCATTAGACTGGCGAAGAGATTTTGTAAGTAGAACTAAACTAGCGCGACGTTTGTTAATGTTGGGGCTTTGATTAAAATCTTTGAGCCATTTTTGCCAATCAAGCCAGCGGTTTAAAATATTTTCGGCCGTAAAAATTGATTGACATAAAACATCATTTTCGGCCCAACCATAGGTGTAGTTTAGCCATAAATCTAAATTTTTTGGGTCGAAATTTTTCAGCGTTTCTGGTGAGAGAGATAAAATCATGGGGCCCAGGACAATCTCGGTGTAACTAACTCCATTTTGGTAAAGAGAGTTGAGAAGCTGAATAATTTTGTCGGAATCTAAATTATTTTCTTTAAATATTTTTTTGGATAAGTCACTTAGTTGTTTACTAGTAAAACCATGGTATGGTTTGTTGGTCCCTATATATCTTTGGCCAAAACTTATATTTTCTGGGGTAGAAGCAGATTTTATTTTTGAAATTTCTTTGATGATTATTTGATGAACAGGATGAAGTTGACTCATAAATTATTTTAACAAGAGACCAAAAAGCGGGAGGATTTTAATCCTCCCGCTAAAAGTTTTAATAGATTATTCTTTCCTTTTGGCAAATTTATAGCCAATAATGCTAACAGGAATTATAAGAAGTAATAACCACCACCAATTGAATCCATCGTCGTCTAAAGAAGTACCTAAAACTTCACCTGATGGAACAGGGTTAATTTCAGGATTGTTTTCTTTTGTATCATCAGTGCCTAATACTTCTGGAGTAAAACCTTGGGCTGGTTGATTGGGCTCTATTC
>JAQVQI010000038.1 GCA_028701645.1 Candidatus Shapirobacteria bacterium | reverse complement strand
TTTGGACATAACCCCTTATGTCTAGTGAATTTTGACTAATTCCAAAATGTAAATGTTTACGTTCATAATCAGTCTCTTGACTAAATCCTTTACCTAAAATTGCCAATTTTTCTCCTTTTGTCACTTTTGTCTTTTCAGTAATGCTATTAGTAGCCAAATGTCCATAAACTAGATAATAATCAATACTATTTATCTGACACTTTAATCCAATTGCCCCACCATAGCCAGAAACCCACCTTCGCAGCACTATTTCCCCGTCACACGCTGCCACCACCCAAACATCCCCCTCAACATCACCATATTCAATATCAACTCCAGTATGAAACCCAGCAAACCTTTCTGGTTGAATTGGTGAGTTTTTGGAAGAGATAAAATCACCAAAACTTTTTTTCGTAATTCTTTCTTTAAATTCAGCAATCGGATATATCTTTTCCAAAATACCCGTCGTTTCAACCAATGCATTTTCGTTTTTATTTTCAGGTTTTTTATCTATGTCCTCTTTGTTAAACAAAAAATATACCACCACCCCAGCTATAAAAAGGAAACCGATTAGCCATTTTTTCTTCACTATTAATTTTACCTTATGAATAGTAATATTATATTTTTGTATAATATCTTATTTATGGAAAGATTACGGCCTTATCAAGATAATTATCAAAACTTTGAGTTTTTTGGATGCTCACAAGAAAGGCTACAACTATTTAAGTATTCTCAAACCGTATCAGAGTATTAAATAACTGATAAAATACCCAGCCTTGTTCTTATAGATAGAAGTGCCAGGCCTTTATATATTGGAGTAAAAGAATATTTTCGATCAAAACACCCTGACGAAAAAATTTCCAACATATATTTTATTAGTCCAAAAGGTTTTAATATGGGTAACGAAGATTTAACCAAATTAGAATTTTCTCAAATTGCGGGGCAATGTGTAGAGACAGGAGCCAGTAAAACAATCCTATTGTAATCAGAAAACAAAGAGACATTATAAAAAAATTTATACAAACGTATTCAAGATTAGTTAAGGATAAAAAAAAGCCAGTACTAATATTTGATACTTACATACAATAATGGGAAAACTTTAAGACCAGTGTTAAAAATCTTTAAAAAAATGAGATTTTCAGATGTTAGAACTGGGATTATTAACCCAGCTGATAATAAATCAAAATTAACCACGAATTTTATTGTAACCAATCGAGGGCCAATGAAGGGTTGTTATCCTTTTGGTGCAGATAGCGTTGTTAAAAATACCTATGATCATGTATATTCTCAAAAAACAGATAATATACACGAAAGAGAAAAATCAGTCCGCCTAAGAGGTGAGATTTCCAGAATTATAAATAATTTGCTTGAATATAAGATATAATTAAATATACATATGGAGACCCAGTCTTCAGAAATTAGTCAACTTCAAGAAGCCAGGTCAGAAATTCGTTTAACCTCCGAAAAAGTTTCAAATCTTTTTAAAGATTGCAAAAGTGGAATTACTAGCTCCAATCGGGTTCATGTTAACGACCTTCTCAACCAAGAATATCTTAATGGTGAAAAACTTAGAGAAAATCACCCTACTATTGAAAAATTTGCCGATCAACTTCGATCGCCATTTTTTAATCAGGATGTTGGTTGTGAGTGGCACGAGGCTGGCCAAAATAAGTTCTATATTAAGTGGGCTAAATCAGAAGAAGATGTCAAAAAAATATTAGCTCTATTTAGTGGTATCGGTTTGGGCAGATTTACTACTACAAGAAATCAGAAATCAATACTCTATCGAGTATGTCATCGACAAGGAACGATACCAGTTAATTAAACCCAAAGAATGGTCATTATAAAATCATTCTAAATTTTCTTGTCAAAGTTAGTGTTGATTATAAATTAATTTATTTTTTCATCTGACGTTCTTCGTCTCTTTTTGTCGACCATATCTGAATTGCCAATATCAACGCCAATAAGCCAACAATAATTATCCAAAACAATTTGTCAGAATTTTTATTTTTTACCCCTTCATCTTCTGTTTCAACCACTTTAGTTTCTTCTTTTATTTCTTCTGTTTTTGGTTCAATAGAGATTTTTTCTGTTTCCGCTATTTTGTCTTCGGTCGTTGTTGCCGTCGGATTTGGAGTCGCTGTAATTATTTGAGTTACCACCACTGGAGTCGGGGTTTTCGTTGCCAGGGGTTTAATATCCAGCTCTATTTCCTTAATTGGTTTAATTACCGCTATCGTCGGAACCGCAGTTGGTATAATTTTTATTTCTTTATCATGTTGAACCTGGTACAACGGCTCTATTGCCCTTGTCTTTCCAATACTTAAAATAAAAAATAATCCAAAACAAAGAACTGTTCTGACTACATTCCTCATTAACTATATTATACGTCTATTGTCAAGCAAAACATATAACAATATAAATATTTGTTATTTGACAACTACAACAACTAAGTGTATTATATTAAGTATGACAACTAATACAAGTAATAAAAAACAACGAGTTACTTTGTTTCTAAATCCCAAAATTTTAATTCAAGCCAAAGCACAGGCAATTATTGAAAATATAACACTTACTGAGTTGACTCAAAAAGCTCTTATCAATTATTTACCAGTGGAAACAGTAATCAAGAAAATTCAAGTTTAATTAGTTTATTTTTTAGTTCTAAGGGTGGTGAAAGTTATGACAACTATAGTAAATAGTCCAAATCCGTCAAATGACAGTGGTAATGGTGGTTTAATCATCGGTATTTTTGTTCTAATCATTTTAGGTTTAGTTTTTTTCTATTATGGTATTCCATCTCTAAAAAACTTAAGACCAGTTGAAATCAACGTTCCTGCACCGCAGATCAATGTTCCTAATCAGGTTGACGTCAACGTCAAGCCAGCAGAGTAAAAAAGTTTTATTAATATTTGAAAAGGGAGGAAAAACTATGGGTATCGTATTATGGATAATTTTTGGTGGTTTGGCCGGTTGGATGGCCTCGGTTATTATGAAAAACAATTCCAACCAAGGAACAGTGACAGACATAATTATGGGAATAATTGGTGCTGTTGTTGGTGGCTTCCTTATGGGCTTAGTCGGCCAATCAGGAGTTAACGGGTTCAACCTTTATAGTTTTGTTGTCGCCATAATTGGGGCAATAGTGGTTATCTATATTGGTCGCTTGATTAAAAGATAAAAATATATGACAGAAATAATTAAAAAAACAATTGTGACCAACCCTTCGGTTGGCTCATCTGTAGTTTCCGATGGAGACAGTGGAAACCCAGTATTAACCACTCAGGTCAAAACTGGAGCATCCAACAGGGAAACTACTGAATATGTAATTTATTACATATTCGGGTTCTTAGAAATTATTCTAGGTTTTCGTTTAGTTCTAAAAATCATTGGAGCCAGTTCTTTTAGTGGTTTTGTTCGCGGTGTTTATACTATTGCCGGAATATTGACCCTGCCATTTGAGGGAATCTTTCGGCGAGGTTTCAGCACTACCAGTCAAACTACCTCAATATTTGAACCAGCAACATTGGTAGCCATGATTGTTTATCCGCTTTTAGCCTGGGGGATAGTCAAACTTATTAAAATTTCATCTGGTGAAAAACAATAAACTTATGATCACACAAATTGAAAAAAAAGAAAATAAAAAAAAGTCAAATACAAAAGCTATGGCTACCGCTATTACCGGTGTTATCGTTGGAGCCAGTGCGGCTGTTGCTGGAGCTATCGCTCTAAATAAAAAAAAGAATCGCGATAAAATAACCGTTGCTGTAACCACCGCCAATAATCGGGCTCAAAAAACAATGGATAAAGCCACAAAAAAAGTTAAAAAAACATTAGCATAAAAATATATGAATATATCTTTTAACAATCTTAGTCCTTTAGCCTCATTAGTTTTCGGGATATTAATTTTGGTATTTCCCAAACTCGTGAACTATTTAATCGCTGCCTATCTAATAATTACCGGTCTTCTTGGTCTCGGTTTATTAAATAGTTAAAAAAATGAGCGCCAAACTTAATAATAAAAATGGCGGATTGGTAGCCAGGGCTTTACCACCGCCATTGCTGACTATAGACAATTTACAAGTTCAAAAAGAAACCCAAATTGTCAATGAACAAAAGATATTGGACAAAGGATTAGTCGCCGGATTGGTCAAAAAATCCAATCGAATTTTATATAGTATTTCTACTCACAAATTTCCTTTTGATTTTTTCCCCGACACCCTAAATATTGAAGAGGGGAGAATTACTGTCATTATTCGCAACTCATTTTTTTCTTCTGATGTCCATAGTGTCGATGTGGCAGATATTTCTAATATTTTTATAAACTTAACTCCGTTTTTTGCTCAACTCGTAATAGTTTCCAAAACTTTTGCCAAAAATGAAATTAAAATCAGAAATTTGTTTAAAGATGAAGCTATTTTTACTAGAAGATTGGTCGAAGGTTTAAGAATTTTTGCAGAAAATCAAATTGACACTTCAAAGTATACAAAAGAAGAGTTAATTTTAAAACTAAAAGAGCTAAGCAAAACAAAAATTGTTGTGTAGATAAACTATTACCTCTTTTTCTCCATCGGAACGATAAATTTTACATACCCCAAAAACAACGAAATTATCAGCCCTACCGACACGACAATAAATCGAAACATATTATTATCGCTACCAAATCCGCGGATTACACTGTACAACAAGGTTAATACTCCACCCAAAAGCAGACCATCGGCAATCAAATATATTTTTTTAAACAGAGTTAGACTAATTACCACAATCACAATCGAAAACACCAACGCCACAATCGACACATTTCGGTTATAAGTTTGCGATTTTACTTGAAAATCTTTTTGTTCCTGATCATATTTTTCCATTTCCACTCTAGCTTTTTCTGATATTTTTCCATCTTTTTCCGGTTCGGTATACCCATATTTCATTGAAGTTGGCGCTTCAGGATATTTAGGTGTTGGATAAAAAGCCGCAATCCCCACCCCAATAAAAACTGCTACAAAAATTCCAATTAATAGGGTATAAAGCAGTTTTATAGTCATATATTTAAGACTACCACAAAAGACACCACTCCGCCAAATATTATAACCAATTATATCCTTATCACTAAAAAAATATTATCTGACTTTGGGTATACCAGCCAAACTTTCCCCATAATAACCCCTCATTTCAACGGGCAAGGTTTTAGCCAAATTTCTCATCAACACCCCAAAGACTTCTTTATTATTAGTGTCAGGTTCTAGTAAATAAGTTTCCCCGATATTCAAATTTACTCTTTTATATAGATTTAAACCATCCTTTTTAATCTCACCTCTATACTCAATCCCCACCGGCACAAACAGCGTCGGAGCTAACAGACTACCTCCAATCACCATTCCTTCTTCAGCTTTTATCAAAGCTCCATCGGTTCGGTGACCTTCCGGGCTAATTATCATTAAAGTTGGTATTTTTTGTTCTCCCAAATCTTTCAATCTATGTAAAAATGGTTTATTTTGCCTAAAAGCCTCTATTTTTGAATAGCCATACTCAGGGTTTTCTATTTGGTAACTTTGGATAACCCTATGAGTTTCCGTTCCACATTTCTCTACAATCTTTTTCATCAACA
>JAQVQI010000037.1 GCA_028701645.1 Candidatus Shapirobacteria bacterium | reverse complement strand
ATGAACTTTGGGTCTTCCCCTGCATCAACTAATCTGGCTAGATAATACAAAGAAGCATCGACATTTGAAGCTCTCATTGACTTCAATAATGAGCTGATGGTGTTGTAGTGTTCTTCGCCTTTTTTGTCGAAACGCAAAAATTTATTTTGGAGAGTATTAACTAAATCTTCTTTATCTAATTTGTTGTAAAGAGTAAAAGCATTGTCAATCATGGTGAGAGCTTGGCGAGCATCACCGTTGGCCATTTTAATCAACCATTCACGAGCGTCTTTTTTAATGGAAACTTTTTTATGACCCGCCTTGGCTAAAGCTTCGTCGGGCGAGATGTGCCGATTTAATTCTTTGATTGCCCTATCAATAACCTCAGATATATCATCGTCAGTTAACTCCTCTAGGATAAAAACCCGACAGCGGGAAAGAAGTGGAGAAATAACCTCAAAACTGGGGTTTTCGGTGGTGGCACCAATTAAAGTAAGCACACCTGACTCGACATAGGGCAACAAAAAATCTTGTTGAGCTTTGTTAAACCGATGAATTTCGTCTAAAAATAAAATCTTTTTATATAAACCGGGGGTATTCTCGCCCACAATTTTTCGAATGTCGTCTTTACCAGCAGAAACAGCTGATAGTTCATGGATTTCGGCACCAGTTTCTTTGGCAATAATCTTGGCCAAGGTAGTTTTGCCGACTCCTGGTGGGCCCCAAAAAATCATGGAAAAAATTTGATGGTTTTCGATAGCCTGACGAAGAGGTTTGCCCTGGCCGACCAAATGTTTTTGGCCAATAAACTCATCTAAGTTTTTGGGGCGAAGGAGTGAAGCAAGAGGTTGGTTTAGCATTGATTAGTAAATTAGATAATTAGTTGAGTATAAGTAGTAATATGGTGTTTGGGTAATATTCGGGTAATAAAAGATTATATACTATTTTCTTTTACTTTTGGGAGGATTAATTACCAACGTGATAGACTAAATTTATTATTAGCCTTACCATTAAGCATGGTCATATATTTGTTAATATTTAGTTTTTTAATTCGGTTAGTTGGAATTAATCAGTCTTTGTGGCTTGATGAGGCGATATCGATAAGTGTAGCAAAAATGCCCCTAAATCAGATAGTCAGCGGATTTTCTCATTTTGACTTTCACCCACCTCTTTATTATTGGTTTTTAAATATTTGGATAAAGATATTTGGTGAAAATGTCGGAATAATGCGACTAAGTTCGGTAATATTTGCAGTTATTACAATAGGGATTGTCTATTTGATAGGGAAAGAAATTAAAGATAAAAAATATGGACTATGGTCGGCGGTGTTTGTCTCAATAAACCCACTATTAATTTATTATTCTCAAGAATTAAGAATGTATTCAATGACCTCTATGTGGTTAACTGGGGCGGTTTATTATTTGATAAAAATGATTCCTTCTCCAGACTCGGGGAATAAAATTAGCTGGAAAAATATTTTAGGTTTTAACCTGATGACATTTTTGTCATTCGTGACTTTTTACGGATCTATTTTTGGTATTTGTGCCATGATTCTTTATTTGTTATTGACGAAAAAAAATAAACTTTTTTTATATAACAGTGTTGGAATAATATGTGCCATGTTGGTAGTAAGCCAACTATTAATATCACAACTTGGGTATTCGGGGAACATGCTTAATCAGGTTACTAATTGGGGATTAGTCTTGGGTAAGGTAAATATAAAAAATTTGTTGTTAATTTTTTTGAAATTTAGTATTGGGCGTGTCAGTTGGTACCCCAAACAAACATATTATTTGATTGGAGGGATATGGGCTTTGATTGTCTGGAGTATTGTGGGAAAAAATATTTTAAAAAACAAATTATTATCTTTTTTATTAGTAACCCCAATAATTTTTGGAATTATATTTTCAATTAAGTCACCACTATTACAATATTTTAGATTTTTATATTTAATCCCAGTGTTGTCGTTAATTTTGGCTAATAATAAAAGAATAATAGTTAAATTGTTGTTGGCTTTCGGGTTTTTGGTCTTTAGTTTTACTTATTTACTTAATCCTAAAATGCACCGGGAAGATTGGAAAAGTTTGGCAGAAAGTTTGGACAATAATCAAAAAATTTATATGATAGCTTCATTTTCTGACCCAATTAAGTTTTATAACCCATCTATTGAAATAATAGACATAAAAACTTCAAACCCGGTAGAAAAAGAAATAACGATTGTCCCGTATGGCGGAATTATCCACGGAATAGAAATAAAACAAAAAATGGAAAAATTAGGTTATCAACAAACTGAAATTAAAAACTTTAGGGAAATAGTATTGGAGTCTTGGAAATGGCGGTAATCATTTTATTTAAACACTAAATAGTAAATAAATAAAGATATTTCTTTTTTTTTACTGACGGATAAAATAGAGACAATGAAATATATTTTTGTCTTTGGTGGAGTAGTAAGCGGTCTGGGTAAAGGAGTTGTTTCGGCCTCAATTGGAATGTTACTTAAGTCTTGTGGTTTTAGAGTAAATCATATCAAAATTGATCCATATTTAAATATTGATGCTGGAACAATGAGGCCAGCTGAACACGGAGAAACTTTTGTGACCACAGACGGAGGAGAAATTGACCAAGATTTGGGCAATTATGAAAGATTTTTAAATCAAAGTTTTTTTAAAGACAATAATATTACTTCGGGAAAAATCTATAAAACAATTATAGAAAATGAACGAGCTTTTAAATATAAAGGAAGAGATGTGGAAATGATCCCTGATGTCCCAAATGAAATTAAAAGAAGATTTTATGAACTGGAGAAAGGAAATGATTTTGTAATTGTTGAAATTGGAGGAACGACTGGAGATATTGAAAACTTACCCTTTTTGTATGCCGCCAGAGAAATTGGCCGAGAGAGAAATACAATGTATGTGATGGTGTCTTATATCCCCTATTTAAGAAATGTGGGAGAGCTAAAAACCAAACCAACCCAACATGCAGTGTCGCAACTGAGAGCGGCCGGAATAATGCCAGATGTTTTGATTACTCGAAGCGAAACAGGGGTAGATGAACCTCGGTTGGAAACTTTGGCTAAAAGATGCTTTATGGATAGTGATTCTATTTTTGACGATCCTGATTGCCCTTCAATTTATGAAGTCCCGATTTTGTTAGAGAAACAAGGCTTAGTCAAAAAAATAAAAAAACATTTTAAAATAAAAAAACATGAATTAAATCTTGATACTTGGAATCAAATGGTAGAAAAGATGAAAAAAGCTAAAAAGATAGTAAAAATTGCCTTAGTGGGAAAATACGTAAAATCGGGAAAAGGAAATCATAAAGATGTTTATGTTTCGGTGTTAGAAGCCCTGAAACATGCCTCGATAGACAACGGAGTAAAAATTGAAATAGAGGCAATTGACTCAAATGATTATGAGGTTAAAGATTTGAAAAATTATCAAGGAATTGTAGTTCCACAGGGTTGGGGTAGTCGTGGAGTTGAAGGAATAATAAAAGCGGTGGAATTTGCTAGAGAAAATAAAATACCCTATTTAGGTTTGTGTTTTGGAATGCAAATGGCAGTGGTTGAATTTACCCGCAATGTACTTAATTTAGAAAAGGCCAATTCTTTTGAAGTTGACAATAAAACAAAATACCCGGTTGTCCATATTATGCCTGATCAAGAAAAATACTTAAAAATGAAACAATATGGAGGAACGATCCGTCTCGGTTCTTGGCCCTGTAAATTAACACCAAAGACAAAATTATTAGATGCTTATAAAAAATATGGCAACAATAAAGAGGCACCTTGGAACGTCGAAAATAATTTTAAAAATATAAAATACGAGACAAAAGAAAATATTGTTTTTGAAAGACACCGACACCGTTATGAAGTCAACAATGACTATAGAGAGCAATTAGAAAAAGCTGGATTAAAAATTTCAGGAACTTCACCAGATGGGAAATTGGTTGAAGCAATCGAACTGACTAACCACCCATTTTTTGTGGCAACTCAATTTCATCCGGAATATATTTCTCGACCACTACATCCACACCCACTTTTTATGGCGTTTATAAAGGCTATAAAATAGAGATTGTTTTGGGGGTGATGTTTTAATACTAATACAAATTTTGGTTAAAAGATATTACTATAATTTATTAATTATTTTTTATACAAATAGTTATTGTTTTATAAAAAATAATGGAAAGAAGTTATTCGATAATAATAAAGCCACCTGAAGAAGTCTCCGAAGATATCCGAAAAAAAGCCTACAAAGTTTCAAACTGGACAAAATTAAATCCACATATAACCTTACTAACCACAATAATGTCAGAAAATACTGATTTTGTTGACAGGGTTGCTGACCAATTACAAACTATACCGCCTTTTATATTTACACTAAACAGGGTAAGTAGTATAAATCCACCAAGGGTAGTATTCTTGACAAGTTGTGATCAAGTAGAGAGAAAGATTTTTGATGATTTATACAGTGATGTTAAATTCTCCCTTGGAGAAGGAATAAGAATAGCAATTAACAAGGGTCCTTTTATGCCACATCTAACATTAGGTTTTTTCCCGACTAAACCTAGAATGAAAGAAGCAAAATCTCATTATAACAAAGTATTTGACAATCCAATTCCTTTACTAATTAAAGAAGTTGAGGTAACTCAAAGAGTCGGCGATCAACGATGGAGAACAATTGCTAATTTAAAAATTGGTAATCAAGAAGAACCATCTATACTACTAACTGAAATATATCGTTTTGGGGAAAATAATCGAGCTTCTATATATGCTTAAAACGATTTAGAGTTATTTGTCTTTTTTATCAAGTTTCTCAACATTGAAGACTTTGACGCCAAAATAAACGACAAAAGCGATAATTATAAAATCAATCAGACTATTGATGAAGTTACCATACATTATTTTGGCAGAACCTATTTGGAAATAGGCCTCGGCAAGGTTTCCGATTGACCCTAATAAGGCTCCGACCAGCGGGTTAATAAGGTTGTTAACAAAAGAAGTAATAAGTTTGGTAATAGAACTGCCCATGATAAAACCGACAGCTAAACCAACGACTCCTTGAGTCCGGATAAATTCAACAAATCCTTTTAAATGTTTCATAAAGTAATTATACAAGAAAAATAAATAATTTTATTCAATCTCCTCTTGTCCCGCAATGGCGGGACTTTCCCCTCTTTAACAAGAGGGAAAGAATAATTTTCAAAAGATTAACATGGCGTCACCAAAACTGAAAAAACGGTATTTATTGTTGATGGCGACTTGATAAGAATTGGATATTTTTTCTTTAGTGGCAAAAGCAGACACCAACATCAATAAGCTAGATTTTGGTAAATGAAAATTGGTAATCAGAGCATCAACAAATTTAAATTTATATGGTGGGTAGATAAAAATATTGGTGGATGCCACTCCTGGATTAATTTTGCCTTTTAAATTAATAGCTGATTCAAGGGTACGAACCGTCGTGGTACCAACGGCAACAATTCTTTTACCCCTTGATTTGGCAAGATCTAAATTATTTGCAGTTTTTTTGTCAATTTCGTAAAACTCAGTATGTAAGGTTTTGGTTTCGATGTTTTCTGGACGAAGATTTTGAAAAGTTCCTAAACCGACATGGAGAGTGATGTATTCTATTTGGACGCCTTTCTTTTTTAGATCTGATAATAATTTTTTTGTAAAATGAAGGCCGGCGGTGGGGGCGGCGGCCGAGCCAATTTTGGTAGCATAGACTGTTTGATATTGGG
>JAQVQI010000006.1 GCA_028701645.1 Candidatus Shapirobacteria bacterium | reverse complement strand
TAGCTTCTTTGCTCGAAAGGGAAGGCCGGTCTTTAGAATCCAAACAAATGATTGCTGGAATTATTATTAATCGGCTAAATTTAGGTATGCCTCTTCAAATCGATGCCACTGTCTTATATGTCCGAGATAACCAAAACAAATTAATCGACAAATATTGGCAGTTACCAATCACCAAAACCGATATACAACTTGATTCACCTTTTAATACTTACAAAAATCAAGGTTTACCTCCTCGACCAATTTGTAGTCCAGGATATAACTCACTTTTTGCCGCTTTCCATCCCACAGATTCAGACTATATATACTATATTACTGGTAATGATGGCAAAATGTATTATGCCAAAACTCTCGACGAACACAATTCCAACATCGCCAAATACCTTAAATAATCATTTTTTTTAGAAATTAGTAATTAGTAATTAGAAATTAGAAATTATTAATTAGTTTATTTAGTATCTCCCACCGTCTTTTCTTTTCCTTCATTGGTACGTCATCTTTATAAATTTTTGCACTAACTGTTCCTTTTCTGGGAGAATACTTATTCAAATAGGCAATTTCAAACCCCACCTTTTTACACAAATCAACTGTTCTTTCAAAAGCTTTATCGTCTTCTCCAGGGAAACCAATAATTATATCGGTCGAAAATCTGACCTCTGGTACTTTTGATTTAATTTTATTTACCAATTCCAAATATTCATCAAATGTATAACCACGATTCATTCTTTTTAATATCTCATCATCACCAGCTTGAAATGGTAAGTGGAGTAATCGGTCAATGTTTTTGTGTGCCGCAATTGTGTCAATTAATTCATCAGAAAAATCCCAAGGATTACTACTAACAAACGAAATTTTCTCTAAATTCTTTTTGGCTACTTCTTCTAATAAAACATGGAACATGCTTTTAAATCTTTTCTTCCCCATTCTTACATATCCAAAATCTTCCCCTCTTGTCAAAGAGGGGTTAGGGGAGATTGTAAAATCAGCCCCGTATGAGTTAACATTTTGTCCAATTAACATCACTTTTTTATATCCCTGATTTATTACTTCATCAATTTCTTTTAATATAACTTCCATTTTTCTTGATTTTTCTTGACCTCTGGCAAACGGCACAATACAATAGCTACACATATTACTACAACCAAAACTAATTGGAATTAAGGCTAAGTCTTTATTTTCTCTTAAAGGTTTAATGTTGTAACTAATTTTTTCAATTGGCATAAATTCACTAACTGTTGGGAAATCTCTTTTTAATTGTTTCAGTTTTACTTTATTCTTTGATTTATCAGCCAATCCTGCCAAACATCCCGTCACAATAATTTTTGTTTTTCTACGATCTACAATCGACGATCTATTATCTTCTTTGTCTATTTCATTAATCAGTCCATAAACCCTATTTTCGGCCGACTCTCTGACAATACAACTATTTATAATCACCAAGTCTGCTTCTCTCCAGTTTTTTACTTCTTCGTATCCGTTGTTTAAGTAATAAAATCGAATTCGTTCAGAATCTGCCGTATTTTGAGCACAACCAAAAGTTTTTACAAAAAATTTCATCACTCATTTTACCAAATTAGATTTGTTTAGTGAGCTTTTTTGATATCAACACAAACACCCCACCGATCATACTTAGACCCAGTGTTGGAAATAATACTCCTGCGGCCGGCAATGTTTCTCCACCTCCACTATTAACTGCATCCCAATCAACGTTTTCAGTCCCCATGGTTAACGTAAAACTGATTGTCGAACCACCACTAGTCAGCTTTATCTCATGATCACCATCAGTTAGTGCTTCTGGTACATAAGTCCAGTTACCTTCACTGTCAGCGGTAGTCGTCGCTTCAGTTCCATTTATTGAAACCGTGACTGTTTCTCCTGCAGCAGCTTCTCCGTTCATGGTTGCCACCGACCCGGTATACCACCAATGAGATATTTGTCGTCCACTGGTATCCACCGACCCAATTGATTTTAATTTAAAACCTCCAGCCAAAACATCATTTCCTGAAAATAAAAATAAAATTAGCATCAAACAAAAAAATTTCACTTTATTTATCATAATTAATACTAATACTCCTAATTTTAATTTGCAATATTTGACCGAAGATGAGAATATTATTTTATGAACAATCAAAATGATAATCAAAAAACTCAATCAACTAACGATCAAGATCTATTAAATCAATATGCGTCCTCAATAAAACCAGAAAATAACGACGAAACCGTTAGTGGTAGTCTCAAAGATTTTAATTCTACTCCAATTGACACTCCCACCCCGATTTCTTTAGATGACAGTTTAAATCCTTCAGAAAGCCTGCCGGAGGATTTAGATGATTCCAAATTAATAGAAGAAAACAAACTAGATTCAAAAGATTTTACCGACCCAAGTATAGAATTAAACCAAGAACTAGAACTTGAGTCTAAACTAGACGAAAAAATAGAAACTGATACTAATATAGAAACCTCTCAACTTTCACCCGAAAGTCCACAAGATATCAAACAAAAAATTGACGAAGTTCTTTCTTATAACACCACCAATAGTGTTGTAAATTCTAACCCAGACAAACCTAAAACATCTAGCTTTTTAAAAGTAATTTTTACCCTTTCTTTACTTATTTTTATCGCTGTTGCTGTCGGTTTAGCTTATTTTGTTTTTAACCCTTCTCAAAAAACTAATCCTGAAATAAAAACCACCCCAACCAGTGTTCCAGTTCAATCTAATATTACTTGTGAATTGAATGGTTTTATTTACTCTCTTGACCAATCCTTTCTCTCAGCTGACGGCTGTAATACCTGTACCTGTGTCTCTGCCAACAATATTACCTGTACCGAAAAAGATTGCAACACCAGTGTTTCTACTTCTTCAGCTACAATTTCCCCAACAGTTACTCCAACTAATAACGCAAAAAATTCTAACTAACTTAGACTTTGTTTCTACCCATTGCCAAGTGTTGACACTGGGGTTATAATACCTACATTCTGGCGAGCGGTTGGTACATAACTTGCCTGTCCACCACAACTCCAAAGCTGTGATTGGATCTACTTATTACAAATTATATACACTTGATGCCTTCCGTAAAACGAACTCAATGGGGTACAAAATACCCAAATATTCCTAAGTTAGATTTAATCCATGTTCAAAAAGAATCCTGGAAAGATTTTCTCGATCGAGAACTAAAAGAAACCATCCAAGCAATTACTCCCATCTCCGATTACACCGGAAATAACTGGCAACTTGATTTGGGTGAACTTACCTATGATCCTATTACTGTAACTCCCGAAGTCGCTAAGAAAAAAGGTCTAAACTATACTATCCCTGTCCGTATTAAAGCCACTTTAACTAATAAAAGAACTGGCAATGTTCGAGAAGAAGACGTCTTCTTCCTTAATTTGCCAACCATGACTGATGAAGGAACCTTTATTATTAATGGTATTGAAAGAGGGGTAATTAATCAATTAGTTCGTTCTCCTGGTGTCTATTTCACTGGCGAAAACGACCCAGCTACCGGAAAAACATTATATAACGCCGAACTTCGACCAAATAAGGGTTCATGGCTCGAATTCTTTGTTGGTAAAAAAGACGTAATTTTTGCTAGAATCGATAGAAAAAAGAAATTTCCTGCAACTATTTTATTAAGAGCTGCCTGTCAAATGGGTGACAAACAATTAATCACTGAATTTAGCGACTTTATTTCCCAAACAATTCAAGCAGACATTTCCAAAACCAGTGAAGAAGCTGTTTTGGAATTTTATCGAAAACTTCGACCCGGAGAACCAGTTGTTTTGGAAAATGCTCAAAGATTTTTCAATGAAAGATTTTTTGATTTACGAACTTATGAACTTGGCAATGTTGGCCGATATAAAATAAACAAAAAATTTGGGTTTAATTTTGATGATTCCAACAAAGAAAATTGGATTTTAAGAAAAGAGGATTTAGTTGCGACTGTCAAATATCTAATTCAATTACAAAAAGGGGAGGTTACTCGTCTTGACGATATTGATAGTTTGGCCAACCGACGACTCCGACGTTGTGGAGAAATCGTTTCTCAAATTGCAATTCGTCCGGCTTTGGCGCGTTTTGAACGAATGGTAAAAGAGAGAATGAGCTTAATTTCTACCAAAGAAAAGCCTGCTCCTAGCCAAATGATAAACCCTCAACCTTTGATTTCTACCTTAAATACATTTTTTAGATCAAATCAATTATCAGCCATCTTAGACCAAACCAATCCATTGGCCGAACTTGATTTACTCCGCCGAGTAACTGTTGTTGGTGTTGGTGGTTTGACCAGAGAACGTGCTGCTTTCTCAATCAGAGACGTTCACAGTTCTCAATATGGACGTATTTGTACCGTTCGTTCTCCTGAAGGTCCAAATATTGGTTTGGTTACTTATTTAGCTCTTTATTCCAAGGTTGATAAATACGGATTTATCCAGGCCCCTTTTAGAACCTTAGAAAAAGTTAAAGGTGGTTATACTATTTCAGATGATTATTCTTACTTAGACGCCGACGATGAATATGACAAGAAAATTACTCATCTAGGTATTCATTTTGATGAAAACAACATAACTGACCAAAAATGGGTTCCAATTCGCTATCGAGGTGAATTTATTGAAGGACCAATTGACCAAGTTCAATATATTGATTTAGTCCCAAATCAAATCGTCGGTGCTTCTGCCGCTTTAATTCCTTTTGTTAACCATGATGATGCGACCCGTGCTCTAATGGGATCCCATATGCAGACACAAGCTGTTCCATTGGTTTCTCCACAAGCACCAATAGTTGGTACTGGTATAGAACAACCAGTTGCCACCTCTATGGGTAGAACAATTTTAGCCAATCATTCTGGTAAAGTATCTTATGTTGATGGTAGTAAAATTATCGTTACTCTCGATAAAAAGATAACCACCCAGCGTCACGATCAAAGTGAAATTAGCCAAGATGGAAAATCTGAAACTTATTACTTAGTCAAATTTGACCGAACTTCACCTTATGGTACTTGTTACAACCAGAAAGCAGTTGTTAATGTTGGTGACATTGTTAAAGCCGGGGACTTGTTAGTTGACGGTCCATCCACTGATGGTGGTGAATTATCTATTGGTCAAAATTTATTAGTTGCTTACGCTGAACTTGATGGTTTAAACTACGAAGATTCCTTCTTAATTTCAGATAGACTCGTCAAAGAAGACGTTTTGACTAATATTCAAATTTATGAATATCAAGCTCAAGTTGTTGAAACCAAATTAGGTTCCGAAGAGCTAACCAAAGATATCCCTAATGTCTCAGAAAACGAATTAGCCAAATTAACCAATGACGGAATTGTCATGATTGGTGCCATTGTTGGTCCTAATGATATTTTAGTTGGTAAAGTTGAACCCCGAGGAGAAAAAGAATTATCAGCCGAAGAACGATTATTACGTGCCATCTTTGGTGAAAAAGCTCGCGAAGTTAAAGATACATCGCTTCGAGTTCCAAATGGCGAAGGTGGTGTGGTTATAAAAGTTGAAATTCTTGGTCGTGACGAAGGCGACGAACTTGATCCTGGTGTAAATAAAGTTGTTAAAGTTTACGTTGCTCAGATAAGAAGAATTCAAGAAGGTGACAAAATTGCCGGAAGACATGGAAATAAAGGTGTAATTGGTCGTGTTTGGCCACAATATGACATGCCTCACACTGCCGATGGTACCCCAGTCGATTTAGTTATGTCTCCAATTTCAGTTATTTCTCGTATGAATTTAGGTCAGATTCTAGAAACTACCTTAGCTCATGCTGGTCTTTATCTCAACAAAAAATACGCTGTCCCTGTTTTTGAAAAAATTTCTGAAACAAAAATTGGTAACGAACTTGAAGCAGCAGGGTTAAATAAAAACGGGAAAGTTCAACTATATGATGGTCGTACTGGTCAACCTTTTGACCAACAATCAGTTGTCGGAGTGGGTTATATTCTAAAGCTAGTTCATATGGTTGATGACAAAGTACATTCTCGATCAACCGGACCTTATTCTTTGGTTACTCAACAACCATTAGGCGGTAAAGCTCGTATGGGTGGCCAACGTCTTGGAGAAATGGAAGTTTGGGCACTTGAAGCACATCGTGCTGCTCACACTCTTCAAGAAATGTTAACTCTTAAATCTGACGACATCGAAGGTAGAACTCATGCTTTCCAGTCTATTATAAAGGGTGAAGTTATCCCAGAACCGGCGATTCCTGAATCGTTTAAAGTCTTAACTAAAGAATTGGCTGGTCTTTGTTTGGATATTTCTCCCGTTGGAATTGTCCAACCACTAGAAGATACCAATACTGAAGAAGAAACACTTTCTGAAGAGATAAAAACAGAAGGTTTTGAAGTCAAAATTCCAATGGACGAAGCCATTGAATCTGAAATATCTTCAGAGTTAACCATCGCCGATGAAGATGATTCGGCAATATTAGAAGAAATAAAGGAGGAACAATAATGTTTAAATTTAAAAGCATGATCGATTTTTCTGGACTACAAATTAAATTGGCTTCTCCAGAGGACATACTTAGCTGGTCAAACGGCGAAGTAACCAAACCTGAGACAATTAATTATCGAAGTTGGCGTCCCGAAAAAGACGGCTTATTTTGTGAAAAAATCTTTGGACCTTCAAGAGATTACGAATGTTATTGTGGTAAATATAAAAAAATAAGATTTAAAGGTGTTATTTGTGATCGATGTGGAGTTGAAGTAACTGTCTCTAAAGTCCGACGCGAACGAATGGGTCATATAACTCTAGCCGCTCCAGTTACCCACCTTTGGTATCTTCGCAACACTCCATCTCCAATTGGGGTAATTTTAGACATTCCTCAAAAAGACCTTGAGTCAGTTGTTTATTTCACCAAATACTTAGTGACTTCAGTAGATGATTCTAAAAGAAAAGAAGCTTTAGAAAATTTACGAATGCATTCACAAAAGAGAATCGAGGAAATTGACCTTAATACCAAAAAAAATATTGAGATAAAAACTGAAGAAACAGAAAAAGAAAAGAATGATTTAAAAGACAAAATCAAAAATAAAGATCAATTAAACATTGCCAGAGAAGAACGCGATGTTCGTCTCAAGCAAGATCTTCAAAAATTAGAAAATAAAGCTATAACCGAGAAAAATCGAATTGAAGGTTTAATCAAATATTTGGAAGATAAAATTCAATCTATTGAAGTGTTATCAACAATTTCTGATGAAGAAAGCTTTTATTTATCTCAATTTAAAGCTGATATTTTCTTTACTGCCAAAATGGGAGCCGAAAGTTTGGCTCAAGTATTGTCAGAGATTAACATTACCGAAACACTCAAAAATCTTAAAAAAGAATTAGCCAAAACTAGTTCTAAAATAAAAAAGAAAAAAATAATGTACAAAATCCGTATTTTAAGTGGTATGGAGGAAAACAAAATCAAGCCCGGTTCTATGGTTTTGACCTATGTCCCTGTTATTCCACCAGATTTACGTCCTATGGTTCAATTAACCGGCGGTCGTTTTGCTACGTCTGACTTAAATGATCTTTATCGTCGGTTAATAAACCGCAATAATCGGTTAAAAAAACTACTCAAATTGGGTGCACCTGAAATTATTTTGAGAAACGAAAAAAGAATGCTCCAAGAATCAGTTGATATTCTTATTGATGCTCAAAAAAGTTCCAAAAATAAACGTAAAACTAGTAAAAGGGTTCCTCGTTCACTTTCTGATCTTTTAAGAGGTAAAAAGGGACGCTTCCGTCGCAATTTGCTTGGTAAGCGAGTCGATTATTCCGGAAGATCTGTTATCGTAGTTGGTCCAGAATTAAAACTAGACCAAGTTGGTTTACCAAAAGAAATTGCTCTTGAAATGTTTAGACCTTTTGTTCTTCGAGAACTTATGGTGAGTGGTATTGCTCCAAATATTAAAAGTGCCAAAAACTTAATTGACCATCGTGTTACCGAAGTTTATGATATTTTAGAAAAAGTAACCGCCGATAAATATGTTTTGCTTAATCGTGCTCCTACTCTTCATAAACTTTCAATTCAAGCATTCAAGCCAGTTTTAGTCGATGGATTGGCCATTCGATTACATCCTTGTGTTTGTAAAGGTTTTAACGCTGATTTTGACGGAGATCAAATGGGAGTCCATTTACCTCTTTCAGTCGCTTCCCAAGAAGAAGCCAAAAAATTAATGTTACCATCTCGGAATTTATTAAAACCTGCCGATAGTAGTCCAATTTCGATTCCAGCTCAAGGTATGGCTGTGGGTTGTTATTACATCACTTCTATTCGATCTCAAGACTTAGAAAAAGTATCGACTGCTGATTTTAAAAATGTTCCTATTTTTGCCGATAAAGCAGAAGTTTCTCTTGCTTATCAGTCTGGAAAAATAGAGCTTCGCGAATTGGTTGCTGTTCGTATCAATGGAGAAATTATTAAAACCACCTTTGGTCGAATTTGGTTTAATCAAATTCTTCCAAAAGAATTCTCTTATTTAAACGAGGCGATGGCTGGTTCAAAGGCTTTAAATGATCTCGTGGTTAAGTCTTTAGAAATTGCCGGCAGAATCAAAACAGTTAAATTAATCGATTCATTAAAAGAAATTGGATTTAAAGGTTTCACTCTGTCAGGCATCTCTTTGTCTATGGATGATTGTGGATATTTACCTGGAAAAAATAAGATTATTACTGAAGCCAACAAACAAGTTGCTGAAATTGAAGAAAACTTCAAAATGGGCTTGATTAGTAATGATGAAAAGAAACGACTAAGCCAAAATCTTTGGTTAGAAAAGACTGAAGAAATTGCCGAAAAAACTTGGGCAACTTTAGATATTGATTCACCAATTAGAATTGTTTCTAACGCTGGTATCAAACGTGCTTCTAAAGATCAAATCAAACAGCTTTCTGGTATGCGAGGACTTATGGTCGATCCTACTGGGAAAATTGTGCAACTTCCGACTAAATCAAACTTTAGAGAAGGATTATCAGTTTTTGAATATGTTACTGGAGCCAGGGGGACCCGAAAAGGTCTTGCTGATACTGCCTTAAAAACTGCTGATGCCGGTTATTTGACCCGCCGATTGGTTGACGCTGCTCATATTTCCATAATTCGCCAAGAAGATTGTGGTACAGAAAAATTTATTACAATTGAAAGCCAAGAAAAAGGTCGAGAAAGATATTATGGTCGCCGGATTATTGGTCGAGTATTGGCAAACGATATTTTGTCTCCAAAAACTAAAAAAGTATTATTAGAAAAAGGTACTTTGTTAGACAATAATGATGTTGATTTAATTGAAAAGAACGAGGTTCTCTCTGTCGACGTCAGATCACCTCTTACTTGTATTGCCGAAACTGGTCTTTGCCAACATTGTTATGGCTGGGACCTTTCAACCAGAAAGATGGTTCAAATCGGAGTTCCAGTTGGAGTCGTCGCCGCTCAATCAGTTGGAGAACCAGGAACTCAGCTTACACTTAGAACTAAACATACCGGTGGTGTCGTTGGTGTCGATGTGACTCAAGGTTTACCCCGTGTTCAAGAGTTATTTGAAATCCGTATGCCCAAACTCCCATCTCCGTTAGCCGAAATAAACGGAAAAGTTAAGGTTAAAGAGAATATTGATGGCTACGAAATTAAGTTAACTGGTAAAGACGATAATAAAGTTACCAAAACAATAACTTATATTTTACCTTCTAACGCAAATATTTTAGTAACCGATGGTGATTTAGTCGGCCAGGGGACTCAACTTTCTTCAGGATCACTTGATGTTCGAGAAATTATGGAAGTAAAAGGCATGGAGGCTGCCCAAAAATATCTTATTAATAGTATCCAGAGTGTCTATGAATCTCAAGGAATAACTATTCACGATAAACATCTTGAAGTTATCGTCAAAGAAATGAGCGGTAAGATAAAAATAGAAGATCCAGGTGATACCAATTTCTTATATGGTCAAATAGTCACCAATGCTGTCTTCAATTTAGCTAACGAAAAAGCTAAAGAGAAAGATGGTCGGGTAGCCAAGGGTAAGCGGATTTTATTAGGATTAATCCAATCTGCTCTAACTACCGGTTCATGGCTTTCTGCCGCTTCTTTCCAACAAACCACAAGTATTCTAACCGAAGCCTCACTTTTGGCCGAAGTCGACAACTTGATTGGTTTAAAGGAAAATGTTATTATCGGACGTCTTATTCCTGTTAACAAGGATCAATAAGACCTCAAACTTTATAACTTTATAAACTTTTAACTTTATAAACTCAAATACATGCCAACATTTAATCAACTAATCAAAAAAGGCCGAGTTGTTCGTATTAAAAAACTCAAAACAGGTGCTCTTCGAGACAATTTTAATACTATTACAAATCGATTTGCTAAAACAATTAACCCAGTTAAAAAAGGAGTCGTTACTGTTGTTAAAACCATGACTCCCAAAAAACCTCATTCGGCTTTAAGAAAAATTTGTAAAGTAAAACTAAGTAACCGAAACTTAGTTACTGCTTATATTCCAGGAATTGGACACAATCTTGCCGAACACAGTATCGTTTCTATTCGTGGTGGTCGTGTTAGAGATTTACCAGGGGTTCGATATCACGTTATCAGAGGTAAATACGACGCCGGTTCAGTAGTCGGCCGTCTTCAATCTCGTAGCAAATACGGTGCCAAAAAACCCACCGCTAAATCCGCTTAATTTTTATAAATTTATTACTTTATAAACCTTACAAACTTTATAACTTTATAACTAACTTATGTCTCGAAAAGGTGTCAGTAAAATTAGAAAAATCGAACCAGATACAATATATAACAATATTCTGGTTGCCAAAACAATTAACGCCATCATGTTAGACGGCAAACGCAATGTTGCCGAAAAACAAATCTATCAATCTTTAGACCTCATCAAAAAAGAATTTCCGAAAGAATCAGAAATCGAAGTTTATCAAAGAGCTATGGACAATATTAAGCCCAAGATAGAAGTTCGCCCCAGACGAATTGGTGGTGCTGTTTATCAAATCCCCACTCCTGTTAGGGGAAACCGACAAAATTCTCTAGCTATCAGATGGCTAATCTCTGCTGCTCGTGCCCGAAGCAACAAACAATACCATTCTTTTGCTCAAAAATTATTTGCCGAAATTACCGATGCTCTAAATAACTCTGGTGCTGCTGTTTCTAAAAGAATGGAAGTCGAACGTATGGCTGATGCTAATAAGGCATTTGCTCACTTAAGGTGGTAATTTTGATTTTTAAATCTAGTTAGTCTAAACAATATCTTTCTGGTGCTTGCTTTAATCAGAATTTTTGTTCATACTAATAATATATATGTCTTTTTTTTTAAAACCAAAAGTGGTTATCTGGCCTAAGAACAAATCTTTAGAAGTTTTTTTAGACAAAAAAGATAATAATTTTTTTAGCCTTGATTTAAATTTATGGGACGATAGACCTGAAAAAGAATTAGAAAGTTTTCTGTTTTTCATTCGTCAGAATAAAATCAACAATTGTTCAGTTCTAATTCCCGACGATATTGCTGTTACCAAGTCTTTTGTCTACGATACCAAAATTGAAAGCATTGACAAAAAAGAGGTTATTGGTTTGGCTATGGGCTGTGTAAACTTTGAAATTAATACTGATTCTATCGAATATTCTTTAGTCCAACAAGAAAATAAAACAATTATCAACGCTATTATTTTTGATAAATTAAAATTAGACAAATTAAAAAACAATCTAGCCAAAACAGGCCTAGAAATTAATTTATTAAGACCGGTATCAGCCGCTATTACCAACGTCATTTCTAGTATTTATTTAAGTGAATATTTTTTCGTTTATCCGTTAAACACCCACGAATATACTTTATTTTTAGCTAAAGACAATCAAGTTTATTTATCAACTAACTTTAAAGGTCCTGCTTTTGATATCCAAAAAACTCTTAATTATGCTCAATTATATTTTTCAACTCCTGTTAAAAAACTTTATGTTCCAGAAAATAAAGAAATAGAAATTAATAGTACCGCTCAAATTGAAAAAACTACCTATAATGAAAACCAAATTGCTCAAAGTTTAAGCAGACCAGGCAACCTTCCTCTTCCTGTTGTTGGTTGTTTAAGTGATATAATTAACTCACCAAAAGATATTAGTTCACTTATAAAACCAAAAATGAATAACAAAAAAAATGTTTTACCTATAATAGCTGTTGCTATTTTGTCGTTTGCTATTGTTTCCTTTATCATCTTTTTAATTTTACGTAAAAACAACGAAGAAATCATCGATACAGATGTTCAATCAGACAATACTCCCACGTCAATTCCAGTTATAGCCCAAACCCCCACACCCACTATTGCCAATATCGACAAAGATATTAAAATTCAAGTTTTAAACGCCACTGATATTTCTGGTCAAGCGGCTACCATCAAGGCAAAGCTTGTATCTTTAGGCTTTGAAAACGTATCAATTGGTAATGCCACTAAAAACGCAACCGAAAATTCAATTCAAGTAAAATCTGCTGATATTTCTGCATATTTTGAATCAGTTTTAAATAATGATTTCCCGGCAACTTATACTACCGACTTAAAAGAAACAGCTACTTACGACGCCGTCTTTACAATTGGTACAAAATTAAATCTAACCTCAGCTACTCCTACTGAAGCTGAAGATACAACTGTTACTCCCACCGCCAAAGTAACTGCCACTCCTACCGAAGCCGAAGAATAAAAATCTTATCGGTTTGTTTTATTGCCTCTTATAGATTAAAATTATTTCACTATGAAACTATTAATCACTGGTGGTAGCGGTTTTATTGGCTCAAATTTTATTAAGCATTGGTTTGCAGCTCATCCCCAAGATTCTATTATCAATCTTGATAAGATGACCTATGCTGCTAATCCTCGTAATTTGACCGAGTTTGAAGGTAAACCAAATTACCAATTTGTCCAAGGTGATATTTTAGATGAAAAGATAGTTGACGATTTAGTTTCTCAAGTTGATGCTATTGTTCACTTCGCTGCCGAATCTCATGTTGATCGTTCTATTGATGATCCATCTCTTTTTGTTCGTACCAATGTTTTGGGTACTTACAATCTTTTGATGGCTGCCAAAAAATATAATAAAAGATTTCATCACATTTCTACTGATGAAGTTTTTGGTTCTATCGAAATGGGATCAGATGATCAATTTAGCGAAACTACTCCATACGATCCATCTAGTCCATATTCTGCTTCCAAAGCCTCATCTGACCATTTAGTCCGATCATTCCATAAAACATTTGGATTACCTGTAACTATCAGTAACTGTTCTAACAATTATGGTCCTTATCAACATCCGGAAAAAATGATTCCTCGTTCTATCACTAATCTTTTGACCGATCAAAAAATCAAAGTTTATGGTCAAGGTTTAAATTTCCGCGATTGGTTACACGTCGAAGATCATTGTCGAGCCATTGAACTTATTTTGTTAAACGGAAAAATCGGTGAAACTTATTGTATTGGCGGACTCAAAAAGGGCACTTCCAACATGGAATTAGTTAAACTTATGCTCAAACTTATGGGTAAAGACGAATCTTGTCTCGAATATGTTGCCGATCGTCCAGCTCACGATAATTATGCCGTCAGCTGGGATAAAATTAATCGTGAATTAGGCTGGGAACCAAAATATACTTTTGAAACTGGTCTTCAACAAACTATTGATTGGTACGCTGCTAATACTACTTGGTGGCAAGAAACCAAAAAAGAAGCCGAAGAGTTTTACATTAAATTAAATAATCTTAAAAAATAATGCCGACATTTACCCCTGGTAAAATATCCGGACTTGTTGTTATCCAACCATCAGCTTTTAGTGACGATCGTGGATTTTTCATGGAAACTTATTCCGAAAAAGTTTTTGCCGAAAATGGTATTGATGTTAAGTTTGTACAAGACAATCATTCCCGTTCTTCCAAAGGCGTCCTTCGGGGTCTTCATTTTCAAAAACCTGGCTTTGCTCAAGACAAACTAGTTCGTTGTACTCGTGGAGAAGTTCTCGATGTCGCTGTTGATATCCGTCCTAATTCCCAAACTTTTGGTCAGTATCAATCTGTTTTGTTAACTGAAGAAAATAAAACCATGTTTTTTATTCCCAAGGGCTTTGCTCATGGTTTTTTAGTTTTGAGTGATATCGCTGATTTTCAATACAAATGTAGCAATTTTTATAGTAAAGAATCTGAAGGTGGAGTTTTATATAACGATCCAGCCATTGGTATTGATTGGCCAAAATTAGATATAGAATTAATCTTGTCAGACAAAGACAAACTTTGGCCCACTCTCTCTCAAGCCAAACAAGATTTAATGAAACTTAATTGGTAAATAAATCTTAATTTTCAAAATCCAATTTTCAATAAATTTTCAATTTATTAATTCAAAAATTTTAAAATTCATTGGTATTTGAAAATTGTAAATTAAAATTATGTCAAATAAACAAAAAGTAATAGGTACAGGTCTTTCTGGTTTAGTTGGTTCTCGTATTGTCGATCTTTTAAAAGATAAATATGAATTTATCGATTTTTCCCTTGATAGTGGTGTTAATGTTTTAGATAAAGAAAGTCTGTCTGCTGCTTTTGAAACGTATAAGGATGCTGTAGCTGTTCTACATATGGCCGCTTTTACAGATACTAATGTTGCCTGGGAACAAAGAGGGGATAAGTCGGGTATTTGTTACCAACTCAATGTTGAAGGAACTCGCAATATCTTAAAATTAGCTCAAAAATATAATCAGTATTTTATTTATATATCCACCGATTTCGTTTTTGACGGTGCCCAAACCACCCCTTACGCCGAAACTGACCAGCCTCATCCTATCGAGTGGTACGGTGAGACCAAATATTTAGGTGAAAAAGTTATTACTGATTCTGGTTATAACGCTGCCATTGTTCGTATCACTTATCCTTATCGAGCTAACTTTGATAAAAAACCGGACATTATCCACAAAGTTTTAACTAAACTCCAGAACGGTGAAGTGGTCAAAATGTTTTCCGATCAAATTTGTACCTACACTTTTATTGATGATATCGCCGCTAGTTTGGATAAATTTTTTGAGAATAAATACACCGGTATTTATCACTTAGTCGGTTCATCTTCACATTCTCCCTATGAAATGGCAAAAATAGTCGCCAAAACATTTGGTTACGACGAAAATCTAGTCCAATCTTCCAGTTTAGAAGATTATATAAAATCTCAACCAGAAGGTTCTCGCCCTTGGCAAAAAACTTTAATTACTTCCAATCAAAAAGTCAAAGATTTAGGAATTGAGCTAAAAACACTTGAAGAAGGGCTAAACGAAATCAAAAATCAGATGTAACTTAAAGGCTAGAAATTAATTTCTTTGCTTCTCGCACTCCAAAGTTTACTCCTCTATCTTGTGGATAAATTTGGGCAAAATTCATTCGGTATACTTTGTCGCTGACTTTATAACTTTTTACTTTATACTTTCTACTAACTATATGTTGGCCATATTTAAATCGAAACACTGACACGTTTTTTGCCCTAGTTTTATCAAACTTTGAAAAAATCTTTTTTAAATAATCAAACCATTGATTAATTAACTTTTTCTCATCCATTTCCAAAAATTCATGGTCTTGTGGAACATAAACCCCTAAGTAATAAATATTTTTATTGTTATATTTTTCCTTCCCGACTAGATTTGTATGTTGAATAAAGGCCAAAAAAGGGGATTTGGAATCATTTATATTATGCCAATAATATTCACTTAAATTTTGGTCTGAGCTAAAGACAATATTTACTGTGGCCAAATACTCCACCTCTTTATCAGGCCGGGTATCAATTACTAGATCGAAATTTTTTTCCAAGTCTTTGGTATCTCTTATCTCATTTTTTAATTTTATCTCCCCACCATTGATTTTAATCAATTCTGCCAACCTTTCAACTAATTTTTCAAACCCACCGTCAATATAACCCAAAACCTCTTCACCTTTATCATTTTTAGAATTTCCTCTGGTATGAATTCTAGCCCAGAGCCATGCCATAGAAATATCTTTGTAATATTTATGAAACTTTCCCTGCAATAACGGTTTCCATACTACTTCATAGCCTTTTTTACCCATCCACCTTCTAACCCATTCTACTGCTGTCTTATCTTCATATTTCTGCCAATTTTTATCAAAACCCAAATATAATGCTGCCATTCCCATTCTGAATTTATCCACTAGTGATAGTGGTTTGAACCTTAACAAATCCATCGCCTCGTTAAACGGATACATCTTATTTTTCCAATAAAGTCCAGTCGAGCTTTTATTCCAGATAATTTGTCCTTCTAGTCCAACTTCTTTCAGTAAGTTAATTAAGTCTTTATCAGTTTTAAAAAAATGATGATAAAGCTTTTCTAAATTTTCTCCTTCCATTTTAAAATCACCTGCCAATCCTCCCAAAAAATTTTCTTTTTCAAAAATAGTTACTCTGTGACCTTTTTTGGATAAATAATAACCGGCAGTCAAACCACCAATCCCACCACCTATTAATGCAATTTTCTTATACATATTTTATATTCAATATGCTATCATAACTTCATCCGCTGTTGCATATCTGCAGCAGTTTTTATTTATTTTTAAATTTATTTTAAATTTTAGTTCTAAAGCTCTGATGCTCTAAAGTACTAAAGCACCAACCTATGGCTGACCAAATTAAACTTACTAAAAATCGCGACGTTGCAATTGAAAAAGTTCGAAATATCGGCATTATTGCTCATATCGACGGCGGTAAAACTACTACCACCGAACGACTTTTGTTTTATACTGGCAATATTCACAAAATTGGTTCAGTTGACGATGGTACTACTACTACCGATTCTATGGTTCAAGAAAGAGAACGGGGTATTACTATTCAATCCGCTTGTGTTACTACTTTTTGGAAAGAATTTCGTCTCAATATTATTGATACCCCCGGACATGTCGATTTTACCGCCGAAGTCGAACGATCTCTTCGTGTTCTCGATGGCGCTATTATGATTTTTGATGGTAATGCGGGAGTTCAGGCTCAATCCGAAACTGTCTGGCGACAGGCCGACAAATACGGTGTCCCTCGAATTGCTTTTGTCAATAAAATGGACAAAATTGGAGCATCCTTTGACAACACTCTTCAAAGTATTCATGACAAATTACGTGCTCCTATTGTCCCGGTAGTTATTCCTATTGGCGAAGAACACGATTTTGTTGGTGTCATCGACTTAATAGAAATGAAAATGATTATTTATGATAAAGATGAAGAAGGTTTGGAATTTACCATAAAAGATGTCACTGATGAATATAAAGAAAAAGCCCTCAAAGCTCGAGCTAAAATGGTTGAGAAAATTGCCGGTGAAGACGAAGTTTTAATGGAGAAATTTTTAAACGATCAAGAAATTTCTATTCCAGAACTAAAAGCTACTCTTCGAAAAGCTACTATTGACCGAAAACTATTTCCGATTTTTTGTGGTGCTGCCTGGAGAAACAAAGGAATCCATCCTATCCTAGACGGAATTGTCGATTATCTTCCTTCTCCGCTTGATCTTCCTCCAATTGAAGGTTTTGATCCCAACAACAATGAAGTAATTACCCGAAAACCTATTAAATCAGAACCATTATCTGCTCTTTTATTTAAGGTTCAATCTGACCCGCACGTTGGAACTTTGTCCTATGTTAGGGTTTATTCTGGGGCCCTCAAATCAGGATCTGAAGTTTACAATACCACCAAACAAAAATCAGAACGAATTGGTCGTTTACTTTTGATGCATGCTGATAAAAGAGAAGGTATCGAAGAAGGTTTTGCCGGAGAAATCGTTGCTTGTATTGGTCTAAAAGAATCAACTACTGGCGACACTCTTTGTGACGCTAATAATGTAATTTCTTTATCCCCAATTCAGTTTGCTGAACCAGTTATCTCACTTTCAATTGAACCAGCTACTGCTGATGATCAAGAGAAAATGGGGGCTGCTCTCAATCGCTTGGCTATTGAAGATCCTACTTTTAAAGTATCTTACAATCACGAAACCGGCCAAACAATAATCGCGGGTATGGGAGAACTATATCTAGAAATTATTGTCGATCGTCTTAAGCGTGAATTTGGCGTCAACGTTAAAACCGGTTCCCCTCAAGTCGCTTATCGAGAAACTATCTCTATGAATGCCGATGGTGAAGGTAAATATATTCATCAATCTGGCGGACATGGTCAATATGGACATTGTAAAATAAAAGTTGAACCCAAAAATAGAGGCGAAGGTTATGAATTTGTTAATGCTGTCAAAGGTGGAGCTATTCCAGCCAACTTTATTCCTGCTATTGAAAAAGGTATCAAAGAAACTCTTCAAAAAGGAATTATTGCGGGTTATCCATGTACCGATATTAAAGTCACTGTTTACGACGGAACCTACCACGAAGTCGATTCTTCCGAAATGGCTTTCAAGTTGGCCGGATCGTATGCCATTAAAGACGCTTTTCAAGCAGCCAAGCCACTTGTACTAGAACCAATCATGAAATTTGAGGTTAGCACTCCTTCTGAATTCTTAGGATCAGTTATCGGTGATTTATCTTCACGTCGAGGTCAAATTAATGGCACCGTCGAATCGTCCAACTTCACCACCATCGATGCTTTTATTCCTCTAGAGGACGTTCGAGGTTATGCCACTGTAATCAGAAGCTTGACTCAAGGTCGAGGTTCATTTTATATGGAACCAAGCCACTACGACCCCGTTCCTCGTGATATTCAAGAGAAGTTAACCACTAAACTCAATGGAGGTAAAAATTAACTCAAATGTAATTATTGCAAAGCCTTAAACTTGCTGATACAATCTAACAGCGTTTTAATCTAAAATATTATTAATTAGAAATTAAGTCTTAAACAAGACAAATAAAATAAAAACAAAAAGGAGAATCTATGGCAGATACATATCAAAGAAATAAACCACACGTTAACGTTGGTACAATTGGACACGTTGATCATGGTAAAACAACCTTAACTGCTGCTATTTCTAAAGTTCAAGGAAGTGCTAAATCTTATGCAGATATTGCTAAAGGTGGTACTGTCCGTGATGCTTCCAAAATCGTTACTATCGCAATTTCTCATATCGAGTACGAAACCGAGAAAAGACATTACGCTCACATCGATTGTCCAGGACACGCTGATTATGTCAAAAACATGATTACCGGAGCTGCTCAAATGGATGGTGCTATTTTAGTCGTCTCTGCACCCGATGGTCCAATGCCTCAAACTCGAGAACACGTCTTGTTAGCTAATCAAGTTAACGTTCCTAAATTAGTCGTCTACTTAAATAAATGTGATTTAGTTGAAGATCCAGAATTCTTAGACTTAGTCGAAATGGAAATCAGAGATCTCTTAACTAAATACGGGTTCCCAGGTGCTGACACTCCAATAATTCGCGGAAGTGCTCTCAAAGCTCTTAACGGTGAAACTGATGGAATTGACTCTATCAAAAAATTAATGGAAGCTCTTGACACCTATATTCCTGAACCTGCTCGTGAATTAGACAAACCTTTCTTAATGCCAGTTGAAGACGTTTTCTCTATCAAAGGACGAGGAACAGTTGCTACTGGAAGAATTGAAAAAGGTATTGTTAAAATCAATGACGAAATCGAAATCGTTGGTTTAAAAGATACTCGAAAAGCTGTTGTTACTGGAGTCGAAATGTTCCACAAACAACTTGATCAAGGTCAAGCTGGTGACAACGTTGGTATCCTACTTCGAGGTGTTGAAAAAGACGATATTGAAAGGGGTCAAGTTTTAGCCAAAATTGGCTCAATTACTCCTCATACCGAATTTAAAGCTGAAGTTTTGTTACTTAAAAAAGAAGAAGGTGGTCGTCATACCCCAATCTTCTCTGGGTACCGACCTCAAGTATTTATCGGAACTACCGATGTTACTGGAGATATCACTCTTGCCGAAGGCATGGAAATGATTATGCCAGGTGACAACGCTAACGTTTCAGTTAAATTGATTAAACCAGTCGCTATGCAAGAAGGTCAAAGATTCGCTATTCGCGAAGGTGGTTTGACTGTTGGAGCTGGCGCTATTACAAAAATTATTAAATAAAGGAAAATCAATAAACAAAGATATTGTTAAATTGAAAATTAATAAAATGGCCAAAGGTAACCGCATCCGTATTAGACTAAAATCATTCGATCATCGAATTATCGATGAAGCAGCTATCAAAATAGTTGAGGCTGCGGTTACTGCTGGGGCCAAGGTCGAAGGACCTATTCCTTTACCCACAGAACAAAAAACCATTACTGTTTTAACCAGTCCTCACACCGACAAGAACGCTCGTGAACACTTCGAAATAAGAACTCACAAGCGTCTTATCGATATTTCCAATACTAGCCTTCGCACTGTCGATAGTCTTCAACATTTGGATTTGCCATCAGGAGTGGAAGTAGAAGTTAAGATGTAAAATTATGATTTCTGGATTTTTAGTAAAAAAAGGTCTAATGACCAGTGTTTATACCCCTGACGGGAAGAGAATTGCCGTTACTAAATGTATCGCTAAACCCCTTAAGGTTACTCAAATAAAAACTACCGATAAAGATGGTTATCAGTCAATTCAGGTTGCTGGGGGTTCTAAAAAAAGGATCAACAAAGCCACTACTGGTAAAATGGTTAAATTATCTCTTGATATTAAACCTAGTTTTTTTAAAGAATTCAAATTAGTTTCTGACCAAATCCCGACAATTGGAGATGAAATAGCAATTGAATCAGTCTTTAATAATGGCGACATCGTCGATATTACAGGCACTTCAAAAGGTCGTGGTTTTGCCGGTGTTGTCAAACGACATGGATTCAAAAAACAACCACTTTTAGGTGCTTCAAACTATGTTCGTCGACCTGGTTCTATTGGTGCCCAAACTCCTGGTAAAGTCGTTAAAGGCAAAAAAATGCCTGGACATTTTGGTGTTGATACTGTAACTGTTTCAAGTTTAGAAATTATTTCAATAAACCCAGAAACTAAAGAAATTTTAATTAAAGGTTCAATTCCTGGAAGTTTTAATTCTTGGATTACTCTTAAAAAGAGAAACTAATATGAAATCCGAAATTTACAACATAGAAGCTAAAAAAGTGGGGGATTTGACATTAACTAAGTCAGTTTTTGATACCGAATATTCTTCCAGTATAATTAATCAAGCCATTAGAGTTTACTTATTCAATCAACGTTCTTCTTACGCCAAAACCAAGACTCGATCTGAAGTTGCTGGTACTCGTAAAAAAGTATGGTCACAAAAAGGAACAGGTAATGCTCGTCATGGTAATCGAACAGCTCCTATTTTTAAAGGCGGCGGTGTTGCTCTTGGACCTGATGGTATGCAAAATTATTCACTAAAAATGAATAAAAAAATGAAAAAACAAGCCTTATCTGCTGTTTTGACAAAATTTGCTAAAGAAAAAAAGATTTTAATCATCGATGATTTTTCAAAATTAGAACCCAAAACTAAGACTGGTATCAAACTAATCACTGGACTTAAATCCGCTGATAGCGTATTATCAAAAAGTAAAAAAATTGGGATTATTACTGACAAAACAATTGACTTAGTCAAACGATCGTTTGGTAATATTAAAAGCATCAACTTGCTAACCTTAAATTCTTTAAATGTTTATGACTTGTCAAAACAAAATTATCTAATTTTTAGCCAACAAGCCATTGAACAACTTAAATAAATGAACAAACTTATTATTTTAAAACCAATCATTACCGAAAAAGTTCTTGCTTCTCAACAAGCGCAAGATAAATACTCTTTTTGGGTTAGTCCAAAAGCTAATAAAAACCAAATTGAGGCTACCTTTAAATCTGTTTTTGGTATTAATCCTTTAGCTATAAATACAATAATTTTAAAGGGAAAGACTAAAACAAACTGGAAAACTCGACAACCAATTGAAAAATCAGATCGCAAAAAAGCTATTATTACCGTTACTAAGGGTACAAAAATTGAATTATTAAAACTAAACACTAAATAATTTATGTCTATTAAATCTTTATTAACCATCAAAAAGAAAACTAGTGGCCGTGATTCTCAGGGTCATGTTTCTATTCGCCATCGTGGTGGAGAAGAAAAAAGATTCCTCCGAGAAATCGATTGGTTTAGAAAACAATTTGATATCAAAGCTAAAGTTATTTCTATAGAATACGATCCTAATCGAACTGCAGATATTGCTCTTCTTTCTTATGAAAATGGCTCAAAAAGCTATATTTTAGCTACCTCAAATTTAAAAGTTGGTGATGTGGTTGTTTCCTCTGATAATGCTCCTATCAAAGATGGTAATTGTTTACTTTTAAAAAATATTCCTGTTGGAGTTCCAATTCATTCTCTAAGTTTTCAAGTTGGTAAACCGGCTCAATTAGTAAAAAGTGCTGGCTCGGCTGCTTATATTCAAAGCATAGATGGTAACAAAGCGGTTGTAAAGCTTCCTTCAGGTGAAATCAGAATTTTTAATTCCCAAACTCATGCTACTATTGGTCAAATTTCTAATGCTGATCATAGCAATGAAAAACTTACTAAAGCTGGACAATCTCGACATCGAGGTATTCGACCAACAGTCCGAGGAGTCGCTCAAAATCCACACTCACATCCACATGGAGGCGGTGAAGGACGAAGCTCTATCGGTATGCATCCCAAAACTAAATGGGGTAAACCAGCTTTTAGAAGAACAAGAAAACACAAAAA
>JAQVQI010000036.1 GCA_028701645.1 Candidatus Shapirobacteria bacterium | reverse complement strand
AGCTGCAATTTCATCGGCCGTGACTGCTGCTCGAGGAATTTCGATCATGGTTCCAATTTCGTATTTTAATTTGACCCCATAAGATTTCATGGTTTCTTCAATCACTGGAACTAATTTTGACTTAAGCCATTTTAATTCCTCGACATCGCCTACCAATGGAATCATAATTTCAGGAACTATTTTGGCATTTTTCTCTTTTACCAACTCACAAGCTGCACTCATAATTGCTTTTACCTGCATTTGGTTTATCTCAGGAAACGTTACCCCAAGTCGACAACCCCGATGGCCCATCATTGGATTGGCTTCATGAAGTGATTCTATCTTAGCTTTTAATTTTTCAAAAGAAATTCCCATTTCTTTTGCCAAGGCTTGAATATCTTCATCTTTTTGAGGCACAAACTCATGTAAAGGTGGATCAAGCAAACGAATCTTAACTGGTAAACCTTTCATAATTTCAAATAATTGTTTGAAATCATTTTTTTGCATTGGGAATATTTTGGCCAAAGCGGCTTCTCTTTGTTCGATTGTGTCAGAGATAATCATTTGTCTAATAGCAAAGATTCTGTCTTCCTCAAAGAACATATGTTCTGTTCGAGTTAGTCCAATACCTTCAGCTCCAAATTCTCGAGCAGTTTTGGCATCTTTTGGAGTATCAGCGTTGGTTCGAACTCCCAATTTTCTGGTTTTGTCAGCCCATTTCATTAGAGTGGCAAAATCACCACTTAAAGTTGGCTCCATAGTCGACACTTGACCCAAGAAAACTTCGCCAGTCGAACCATCAAGAGTTATAGTTTCTCCTTCCTTTACCTCAACATCTCCTACTCTAAACATTTTTGTAGCTTCAGAAACAGCAATTGATTCACAACCCGACACACAACATCGCCCCATTCCTCGAGCGACTACTGCCGCATGAGATGTCATCCCCCCTCGGGCAGTTAAAATCCCACTAGCCGCATTCATTCCGGCAATATCCTCAGGTGAGGTTTCAAGTCTGACCAAAATTATTTTTTTACCATTTTCTTTCCATTTAACTGCAGTTTCTGCATCAAACACCACTTGTCCATAAGCTGCTCCTGGAGATGCTGGTAAACCTTTGGCAATTACCTTAAATTTACCTTTTTCTTTTGGATCAATTGTCGGGTGTAGTAATTGGTCTAATTTGTCAGCTTCAACCCGGGTTAAAGCAGTTTTTTCATCAATCATTTTTTCTTTAACCAAATCTACAGCTACTTTTACCATAGCTGGAGCGGTTCTTTTTCCATTTCTGGTTTGAAGAATAAACAATTTGCCATTTTCAATCGTGAATTCGACATCTTGCATATCCTTATAATGTTTTTCCAGTCGATCAAAAATCGCCAATAATTCTTTATAAGCTACTTCATTGTCTTCTTTCAGAGAT
Source organism: Candidatus Shapirobacteria bacterium (assembly GCA_028701645.1). GTDB lineage: Bacteria > Patescibacteriota > Microgenomatia > UBA12405 > UBA12405 > WARW01. The sequence goes on along the minus strand of JAQVQI010000036.1, from coordinate 4,461 downwards.
TCAAGATGTTTTGGAGTTCTAATTCCAGCCACCACATCTTCTCCTTGAGCATTCATCAAATATTCACCATATGGTTTATTCTCACCAGTTGATGGGTTTCGAGTAAATGCTACTCCAGTACCACAATCATCACCCATGTTGCCAAACACCATTGATTGAACATTGACCGCAGTTCCAAAAATTTTTGTTTCATCAATTTTATTTAATTGACGATAATAAATCGCTCTTGGATTGTTCCAGCTACCAAAAACTGCGCCAATGGATCCATAAAGTTGATCCTCTGGTTTTTCTGGAAATTCTCTTTCTTTTTCAATTTTAAATACTTTTTTATAACCAGCCACTACTTCTTGCCAGTCTTCAGCTGTCATTTGAGTGTCTTCTTTAATTCCTTTTTTAGATTTGACTTCGTTGATTACGTGTTCAAATTTTTCGTGTTCAATATTTTCAACTACATTTGAATACATTTGAATAAAGCGTCTGTAAGAATCCCAAACAAACCTGGCATTTCCAGTCTTTTTTACCATTCCCTCAACCACTTTTTCGTTTAACCCCAAATTTAAAATTGTATCCATCATTCCTGGCATCGAAGCAGCAGCTCCAGATCTAACTGAAACCAATAAAGGGTTTTGGGCATCACCAAAAGATTTTCCCGTCAATTTCTCCAATCTACTCAAGTTTTCGTCTATTTGTTTTTTTAGTTCAACTGGATATTTTTTGTTGTTATCATAATAATAACGACAAACTTCAGTTGAAATAGTAAAACCAGCTGGAACCGGAATTCCCAAATTGGTCATTTCTGCCAAATTAGCTCCTTTTCCTCCCAAGATAAATTTCATATCTTTATCACCTTCAGCCTTACCTTGGCCAAAAAAATAGACGTATTTTTTCATAGTTTTTTTAATTATTAATTATTAATTATTAATTGTTAATTATTTCCAGTGCTTTCTACTTTATAATAAGTAATCCTTTTTTTCAACCTTTAAAGACTCAATTATTGCAATTTAGTCTAGCAGTGTTTATTCTATTATTAGTGATAAATATCTCAAAAAATAAAATTATTTTTGCCTCAACTAGTCTAGTTCTAATTGCTTTATCTTTTTTTATTTCCACTCGTCCATCCCAAGCCGGAACCATTGCTAACATCAGAGATCAATTAGATAGTGCTCAACTCTCTTATTTCGGTCGTCTCGACAACAACAATACGGCCGGAAACTCTATTATTACTGTCAAAACTGCCACCGGAGATGCTCCTTCAAACAATAATTATAACCTTTTTATTGGCGATACTTTAGCTATTGACAACGCCACGTCGGGTAGTACTCAATACATTGTTAGTGATATTGCTGGTACAAATTCTATCTCACTTAGTACAGCTATCGACAACCTCAATGTCTTTGACGGTGCTTATGTCGTTGCCACCAGAAGTGCTGTTCATCGAGTTTCTTTTTCCCCACCAAGCAACGAAACCTCGGGAAAATGGCAAGTTCTACTCAAAGCCACCAATTTAAATGGCGAAAACCCATCCGACGGTATGCCCGATCAAGGAGGGTTTGATGCTCTTGGTTTACTATCGTCAGACATAACTTGCCCTTGGGGGGCTACTGCTAGTGTTGGTACCACTGTTGTTCTCACTAGCGGAATAAGTGTTGGCACTACTGGTCCCTATCATTTGATTACTTGTACTCTGCCTGTTGGCGGAACCAATCCTTTTGGTACGGGTGAAACCGGGACAATTATTATTGGTGATGTTAATAAATTAATCAATCCCTCCCCTGCTATCAATCACACAACCGGCCAAGCCGATGCTAGTGCTGATACTTATTCCTTTTTTATTCGTCATACTAAATCAGATGATTCTATTATTAATGGAGAAACATCTATTGGAAAAATTGCTCTGACCGAATCAGTCTTGGTCACTGCCACTATCGACCCCACCATTACTTTTTATATCGATGCTATTGGTACTAGTATTGGCTTTAATCGCTGCGGAGCCACTCTTTCTGGCGGAGCCAACAATACCACTGCCACTTCTGTTAATTTTGGTTCTATTAGTTTGGGTCAATTTAACACCCTAGCTCAAAGATTTACCTGTTCTACCAACGCCCTCAGTGGTTATGTGGTTCAAGTTTTTGAATCTGCTCCTTTAACTACTATTAATATAGGTAGTACCAGCTTTATCCCCGATACTACTTGTGATTCTGGTTGCACCATAGACACACCCGGGCTATGGGCTACAGATGTAAGTTCTTCACAATTTGGTTATTCTCTAGAAGACATATTAGGTTCTCCAGTTGCTTTTACTTATGGGGATATGGGTGACTTTAATTCCAAACCTTTTGGGGTTGGCTATAACAATGCCAGACCAATCATGAGTTATACTTCAACTCCCGCCACCGAAGACCAAGCTTATATTTGTTATCGTATTACTGCTTCCAATTTTCAAGAGGCCGGAACTTACCAAAATCAAATTAACTTCATCGCCACCGCTACTTTTTAATTGGCCACTTGACACCCCTACTCAAAATCACTATTCTCTAAGTATATAATCAGTCGTTTAGTAACTTCAAATGAAAAAAATATTGGTTAAAAGTATCTTATGCCTCGTTTTTTTGGGCCTCTTCTTTTTTAAATATGTTCCGACTTCCCAATCAGTTCCAGTAACCAATCTAAAAAATCAACTTTCTTCAGCTCAACTTTCTTATTTTTCCCGTCTAGCTGCCGGAAACACCGCTGGCGATTCAACTATAATTATTGATACTGGAGCTACTGCTTTTTCTGCCAATAATTTCAACCTAGATATTGGCGATACTATTTTTATTGGATCTGGCACAACTTCAACTTTTACCGTCAAAGGTTTATCTGACACCAATGCTATTAGTTTAAGCGGCGCAATCGGAGCCGGTGCCACTACTGGTGTCCCCGCCATTGTCCCTCGATATGCCACTCATTATGTTTCTTTTGCCCCTCAAAGTTATGATAGTAATGAAGTTTGGCAAGTTTTAATTAAAGCAAATGGGGCTACTCCCGCAGACGGGATCCCCGATGCCGACGGATTTGATATGGCCGGCTTTCTCTCAACCGATGTCACTTGTCCCTGGAATGGAACCGAAGGTGTCGGCACCACTACCCTTAATGGTAGTAATTACATTTTAATTACCTGTAGCGCTCTGTCTTCTCACACATTTGGTGATGGAACCACCGATGTTGTTGTTATTGGCGGCGCCCACCAACTAATGAACCCCGCCCCGGCCTTAAACCATACAGTTGGCCAAGCCAATGCTAGTGCTGATACTTATACTTTTTATCTTCGTGAATTAAATGGAACCACCTTAGTTACCACTAATACTGGCAAAATTGCTCTTACCGAATCAGTCCGAGTTACGGTTACAGTAGATCCAACTATTACTTTTTCTGTTGGCAATAGCGGAGTTACTAGTGTCGGCACCACTATTTGTGACAGTCCACTTGGATCCGGTGCTCCCAATACTACCGGAGCCAGTGTTGATTTTGGTTCTCTCAATTTGAGTGCTTTTAACAACCTAGCCCAATTTATCCAATGTACTACCAATGCCGCCAATGGTTATGTTGTCCAAGCGTTTGAGTCTAACAGACTAACCATGATTGGTGGAAGTACCACCATCCCTGATACTACCTGTCCTTCCAATTCTTGTACTCCTACTTCAGCTGCCGCCTGGACGACCAATTCCACTTCAGGATTTGGCTATAGTCTTCAAGTTGGCACTACCAGTGCTGGAGCTGTCTTGGGAATTACCACTTCAGGTAATTACAAACCTTTTGGAATTGGTTATGCCAACGCTCAGCCAATTATGAGCCGGCTCAATACTCCATCATCAGTTGACTCTGCCTATATTGGCTATCGAGTTACTGTCAGCACAGTTCAACCAGCTGGTACTTATCAAAATGAAATAAACTTTATTGCCACCGCTACTTTCTAATTATCAAAATAAAGTTTAAAATTAATTATAAAATTTAAATATTTAAAATTGATTAAAAATTAAAAATTAAAAATTCCTGTGAAACCTGCCAAAACAAAAAACTTATTGAAAATTGTAAATTGTAAATTGAAAATTGTTTGTATCTTGGTTTTTTGTTTCTTGGTTATTCCAAAAACAAAAGTTTTTGGTCAAGCTGTCACCGGTCTCTCTGCTATTCCCCCAAAACTTGAGGTAGAAGTTAAACCAGACGGAACCACTACTCAAGCTATTAAAGTTAGAAACGAATCGAGTGAAACTAAAACTATTAAAGTTAGCCTTCGCGACTATGTCGTCAACGACGATAAAGGCACTCCTACTTTTTTAGAAGGCGTTAGTAATGAAAACAATCGTTGGGCGGCCAGTTCTTGGATTCAGCTTTCTCAAACCTCCTTAACAATTAAGCCAGGCGAAACAAAAAGTATTAATCTAACCATTTTACCTCCAGCCAACGCTCTTCCCGGTGGTC
>JAQVQI010000035.1 GCA_028701645.1 Candidatus Shapirobacteria bacterium | reverse complement strand
TTAATGGTTTATGGGGAAAAGAATGGAGAGATGGCGAGTATGTATATCTAAAAAAAATGCCCCAAGAAAATCATTTTGATAAAGAATATTGTTATTTGATTGAGAGTGATAAGAAAAATTTTTCATTCTTTGCGGAACTAGAATATAAGGGAGATGTCGAGTGTCAAAAAAACAAATGGGAGTGTGGAGGTCAAAATTATTGCTATCGAAGACTAATGGAAGCTGAAATAGTTAAGTAGTAAGTAGTAAGTAGTAAGTAGTAACAAGATGTTAAAAGAGTCGAGATCTAATTTGCATGAATTTCAATTTATGAGTAGAATTAATTAATGAAAAACAACAAAGGTTTTAGTTTAATAGAATTGTTGGTGGTAATTTCAATTATTGGAGTATTAACTACAGTATTGGTAATGAATTTTGTGGGGAGCCGAGAAAGAGCTCGCGATGCTCAAAAAATTCAAAATTTGCACAGTTTAAAAAGTGCCCTGAGGATGTATTACAACGATAATCAAGTTTATCCATTAAGTATTAATGATTTAGTTTCTTCTTACCTTCCTAGTTTGGGTGATATGGCAGGGGTTGGTTATACTCAGTTGTCTGCTGGAGATGCTTTTAGATTGACAACAACACTTGAGGTTGGAGCTGGTGATGAAGATGTCCAGTCTCAAAAAAATTGTGGAATTGGGGCAACACAAGACAAGGTTTATGCAGTTTGTGCAAATTAAATTAGTAAATAGCGAATAGTTGATAGTAAATAGTAAAAAATGAAAAAAATAAATAAAAAAATGTTCGGATTTACTCTAGTGGAGATGTTGGTGGTGATTTCAATAATTGCAATTTTGAGTGCAGTATTGGCGGGAGGGTATATTAATTCTCAAAAAAATGCTCGAGATGCATCTCGGAAATTGAGTTTAAAATCAATGTCGGATGCCTTAAATGCTTATTATGCTGATTATGGGGTATTCCCTGATCAAACTACAATTCTTAATTTAATTAATAGTCAGGGAGAACTTTCTCAAAATGGAATAATTTACATGAAAAAAATCCCAAAGGAAACTGGTAATACTGGACAAATTTTGTATCAAGTATCACCAACAGGTAAATCATTTAAACTATTTGCTAATTTAGAAAACGTTGAGGATGGAAGCTGTCTAAATAAAGATGTTTGTCAAAGTTTGGGGTATTCTATTTCTAACGAGTGTTGTTATGTAATTACTAGTTCAAATATCGGAATTAGTGGTCCAATGCTTTAATAATATGAAAAAAAATAATGGATTTACTTTAGTTGAACTTTTAATTTCAATTTCAATTATTGCGGTGCTGTCGGTGGTTTTGTCAATTAGTTTTTCAAATGCTCAAAAACAAGGTCGAGATCAGCGACGTATTTCTGATATGAAAGCTATCCAAAATGCGGCAGAACAATACTATTTATTGAATGGAAGATACCCTTCATTAGCTAGTTATACAGCTGGGGTAAAATGGGCTGTTGGTACTCAATCTATTTTGGAAAGCTATCCTAAAGATCCGAAAAACACTGGTGCTTATATATATACTCGAAGGAATATTTCTTCTAGTACTTATTGTGTTTGTGCTACTTTGGAAAAAGGAGGCGCGGGTAAAGGAAATTCCATGGATACAACATGTAGTGATTTTATCAATCCAAACGGTTATTTTTGTGTTAAAAATCAACAGTGAATCAGTTCATAAAGTTATAAAGTTATAAAGTTATAAAGTGAAAACAAAAAAAATAAAAAATAATAAAGGATTTACTTTATTTGAATTGTTAGTAAGCATTTCAATTATTGCAGTATTAACGGCAGTGGCTGTTGTCAGCTATGGTGGACTAAACAAAAAAACCAGAGATAGTCGACGAGTTGCTGACTTAGAAAAGATTAGAATTGCCCTAGAAGCCGCCAGACAAATTGGAAATACTTATCCCTCAAGTTTGGGGGCATTAGTCACTAGTGGGTTTTTGGACAAGGCACCCGTAGATCCTAAAACTAAAAATGTTTATTCTTATATCCCAGGATCGAGCCCTCGTTATACTTATACGTTTTGTACACTAGTGGAAGATATTGGTTCAACTTCGAGTGACGGTCCTACTTGCGGAACTCCCCCTTCTGGTTATGCGGGTTATTACAAAGTAGTACAACCATAGTGGGTTTTTGTGAGGATTAAAAAAATGAGAAAAAAAAATGGTTTCACCTTAATTGAGTTGATAGTGACAGTGGCGGTTATTATGATATTAGCGGGAGTGGGGGCAATGTCTTTAAATAATTTTAATGGGGTTAAGGAGTTAGAATCAACTAGAGAAGAAGTCGGTGGTTTTATTAAATTAGCGAAGAATTTGGCGGTGACCAGGCAACTGTCAACTGGAACTTCAAATTTAAAATATGTAAGAGTAAGTATTTCTGGAAATATTCTGACAATAACTGGTATTGATAATGTTGGGAATCAAGACACTTCCCCACCCTATTCTTCGGTCAGTATTAATACAAAAAATGGAATTATAATTAACGCCCCGAGTTTTGGATTTATGGCAAGTACTGGTCGGTTGACAGACTTAAACGGAACTTTAGTTGGGACTACAATGACGATTGATGTTTCTCGAGGAACTGACAAAAAAACAATAATTATTAATGATTTGGGGACTATAAAAAATGCCAACTGAAAAAGGAATGAGTATCTTGGAAATTATTTTTTCGATTGGAGTTGTGGTGCTGGTAATTACGGGAACTGTATCTTTGATGGTTAAATCAACATCAGTCAAAACAAATACCTTTTCTCGAAAAGAAGCTAGTGAGATAGCTGAAAGAATTATTGAAAATTTGGTTGATAAAAAAAATAATAATCGAGATGAATTTTGGCAATTAGAACCTGTTTTAGGGGAAACCCTGCCTCAATTTGAAAACTATATTTACGGCATTGATTATACCCAAGTAACCGACGGTGATTGTAGTGACTCTCCCCCACCGACTTGTGTCAATGCTTTGATTAAAATTAATTGGGGTGATAATCAAACTTTAGAGGTTAAAAGATTTTTTTCTAAACTGTATTATTGATTATGACTAGTTCTCTTTTTTTTAAAAAAAATAACAAAGGTTATACACTAATAGAAATGGTGGTGGTTGTTGGTTCTCTGGGAATAATAATTGTGGCGGTAATTTCGACAATATTGGTAACATTTAGATCTCAAAATAAAGTAAAAGCGAACAATAAAACTAGCGAAAATGGGAGAATGATCTTAACCGAACTTAGAAGAAATATTTTTAATGGAACTTCAAAATCAATTGTTTGTGGACTTGGTGGTTCGTCGGTTTCGATTGCTGATTTAAATATTGGGACAACGACTACTAGCTTGGTTTGTCGAAATAATAATATTGCCTCAAATTCGGCAACATTAAATAGTAGTGAAGTGATTGTTTATGGTTGTCAAAATTTTGTCACTTGTACCAATAAATCAGGAACGAGTGAAGTGGCGACAGTAAAATTCAGCTTCGGATTGAGTTCGGTTACGGCCGGAGTGGGCACAAGTCAGATGTTTGATACGATAGTAACAACAAGAAACTAACTTGTATTTGGTTTTTTTTGTTATTATTAATAATAAATGCTCAAATGGTTGAATAAAATTGATTTGTTGATTTTATTAGCGATAATGGCAGTGATGATTTTCGCGGTGTTAATGCTCTATGGATTTAATAATAATAAATTTGATTTTTTAAAAAATACCGACAAAGGTCAAATAACCACTCAAGAAACGAAAATAATTCGAGCTGATTATACCGGTGTTGCCAGAAAAACTTTAGATTGGATTGATAAACAAAGAAATGAAGAAGGGTGGTATATCTTGGAGCGGGGTTGTGACTATGAAAAAAAGACTTGTGATATTGTGTGGGATAATAAAGAAGGTAATAAAGATGGGTTAATTGCCACCTGGGCGAGATTAAATTTTTATGAACAACACAAAGATCCAAAGGATTTAGAAATAGTTAAAAAAGATATTGATATATTCTATGAAAAATACAAAAATGATAATCTCAAAGATTCGCTTTGGATATGCAAAATTACCTATGAAATGGCACAAAGTAAATATTTAGATCAAGCCCAGAAGGATAAATTAAAAAAGTTGTGCTTTAATACTCAATTCCCTACTCCAAAAGAAACAGAAACGATTAGAAAAGCTAATTTGTCTAAATTAGAGAAAATTAGTAAGCAAAAAGAAATTTGGAAAACTTGGGAAGGCTATGATTTGGTGATGAGAGGTATAAATGTATATCTTGGATATACTACAGAAATGATGAATAAATTTTCTTGGACGAAAGATTCTCAATATTTAAATCAGGCAAAAGAATATTTTGATCTTGCCCAAAAACAGGTGGAGAGTATTCAACGATTAGAAATTGAAAACAGGTGTTTGATTGGGTTATCTGGACTGAGCATATACGATCTAGGAGATAAGGAAACAAAATATTTAGATTATGCTGATAATATTTTTGAAAAATTTATTATTAATTCAAAAGAACCGGTTCGGGTAACTACTCCAATTTGTGGTTTGTTGGTAAAAAAACTGTATGAGATAACTGCAGATAATAAATATATTACAAATTTAGAGTTTATAAGTCGAATCTTAGTTGAGTATTATTCTGATAATCTAACTAACAAAATTACTTTTGAAGATGGGTTTTATAAATCTAATACTGGGCGGATCTATGCTTGGTATAAAAATGTGGTGGAAAATGGTTTGATAACTGAAATAATAAGAAATTGAAATTAAATTTCTAATTTCTAATACCTAATTTCTAAAAACCAAAGTGGTTTGCTAAAAGTATTTTAAAGTCTTATTATACTTAATATGAATAAAATTGAAGCACAAGATAATGGATTTAGTGGTATTAAAAATAATATCTCAAAAAGATTAAGTGCAGGCATTTTAGCAACTGGTTTAGCGGTTACAGGAGTTGGGTTTGGTGGAGAAGTAGAAGCTAGCGCTGAAACAAAAAGTTCAAATTCAAGTATAGCGACACTTGGCGAAATGCCGAGTCAGAACGAAGGAATAATAGAAGAAATATTGAATCCGACCCCTGATTATACTATCAAACAACAAGAGACAGATGTTTATAAAGAAATATTAAAAGTAAAAGAATGTCAAGAAATATATTTAGATTTTTGTGCTGATTTTCTTTATTCAAGAAATAAATCAGATGGATTTAAAATGCCTGGATATTTCGATCTTTGGCAAAAAACAATTTTGGGAGATTATGTCACCGACGAACAAATCTATGAATTTGGTAGAACTGGTAAGGGTTTAGATGTAATTTATTTTAAAGATAAAAATGGTAAAAAAACCAAAGAACCAGCAATTGCTTATGTGGCTACTCCTGATGTAAAAAAATTTAAGATCAGTGATATAGAAAAAGGAATTGCTTTTTGGGAAAAAGTAGCACCAGGTTTTTTAAGGACAATGGTAAACAATGATGTGAGGGTATTCTTTCAAGGTCAGGCTAGTAGCAATGAAAAAATTAAAATATTTAATTACGAGTATGGAATAATATATGATAATTATTCGTCAACTGACGCTAATCTTTTTAGTTTCCTTTTAAGAAGGGGTTTCGCTTTGGAGCCGTTTGGGGTGAGGGGGGATGCTTTGGGTATTTTTAATAAAAATGAAGTGGCGGTAATCAAGTCGTGGTTGGCTCGAGATTGTTCTAATTATATTTTTGAAAAAACAAAGAATAAAGATGTTAAAAACCAAATTAACGAGTATGATGCTGATTTGATTCGTTATATGTCTGATGGTGGTTTTACATATGAATATATGTCCCCAATAATCGAGAGAATTAAAAAAGAGGGTTTGATGATACCATTTGGGGCAGAGACTTGGGAAGAGATTGATAGTGTGGCTAGTCCAAATACAAACTAAGAGTTGTCAAGTACCCCATTTGTTAAACCACTTTTTCTATGAGATTTAGTCTTTGAAGATATTGTTGTTTAAATTGAAACGGGGACATCTTTAAACTGGTATGGATTCTTCTTTGATTGTAGTAAAGAATGTAGTGGAACCGCCCCAAATTGTACTTCAACTAGATTAGTAATTAATGGTAGTTGTGGAGCTGCTGATGGGGGTAATTTTACTTCTACACCGACACAGTTGTGTGCTGTCGGG
>JAQVQI010000034.1 GCA_028701645.1 Candidatus Shapirobacteria bacterium | reverse complement strand
AGGGTTATGAAATAGCACCAGACAAATAAAAAGCAGGGTTGGTGGTAAGATTGGTTTAGTGAGAGAAAACAAAAAAATAAAAGATTGCTATCGAGAGGTGGGGTTTATTAAAGAAGGATATATCGCTTCAGTGTTTGTCAAAGCAATTAATGGAGATGAAGAGTTTGTCAACCCAATGTTGGCGGTTTACAAAAATTTAAAAGAATTGGGAAAAGATCTAAAAAATCTTAAAAAAGATTTGAAAAATCAAAAAAAGGATCCGATTGATATTTACGGGGCATTAGTAATAAAAATAAAATTTCATCGAACATCGCCACTTAGAAAAGAATTTTGGCAAACAGAATCTGATATAAAACTGGATAATATGTATCGGATAAAACAATATTTTAAGATGCTTAAAAATTTTGGAAAACTTTATCAAATAATGATTATGCCCCACCACTATGATATTGAGAAAAAAGAATGGACGCTAACCAACTGGTTGCCAGTATTATCGACTATTACTGATGAAGAATTGGGAAAAATTGCAACAATGTCGAACCAGACACAAGTTGACCAGTCGGCAAAAAACATGGCTTTGTATGATATTGAATGGGTAAAGGGGTTTGATATGGTAAATGAAGAATTGATTGAAAAACCAAACAAAATTGGCAATCAAGAAGTTAACTGTTGAAAAAATTGATTATAAAAAATTTGTCTAAAGTGTTTTGTTTAAACGTGAAATTAACGATAAGTTAGTTTTAAACGTGAAGGGATAGTTTTTTTTGGGGTTTATTCACGTTTTATTTGACAAAAACGTGAAGGAAAATTCTTAATATCCGGATTTACTATAATCAAAAATTAGGTTGTTGCAAAAAATACAATATTTAAGAATAGGTTGGAAATTATTTGTTACAAAGTTATAAAATAGCTTATGCGATTGTCACGTAGCAAAATTGATTTATACCTAAATTGTCCCAAGTGTTTTTATTTGGATGTAAAAAAGAGAGTTAAAAGACCGCCGGGTTTTCCGTTTACGATCAACTCAGAAATTGATCGACTGTTAAAAAATGAATTTGATATCCATAGAGCCAAACACACAACCCATCCGTTGATGAAAGCTTATGGAGTCGAGGCAGTGCCGTTTGAACATCCAAAAATGGACGAGTGGAGAGATTCACTTCGGCGCGGAATCACCTATCCATTTCCCGAAACTGATTTGATAATTACTGGGGGAGTGGATGATATTTGGGTAAACCAGGGGGGCCAATTAATAATTGTCGATTACAAGGCGACAGCCAAGGTGGGTGAAGTAAATTTGGACGCTGACTGGCAAATTGGATACAAAAGACAAATGGAGATTTACCAATGGTTATTTAGAAAAAACGGATTTGAGGTGGCAGAAACTGGCTATTTTGTATACTGTAATGGCCGAACAACTCAAGAATCATTTGATGCCAAGTTAGAATTTGATATCAAACTTATCCCCTACAGGGGTAATCCCAATTGGGTTGATGAGACAGTCAAAGAAATTTGGCAGTGTCTATGTAGTGAGATAATCCCCGACCAAAACCCGGAGTGTGAATATTGCAATTATGCAAATAATTTTGGAAGGGTGTCGTCAAAAGAAATAATAATAGAAAAGAAAATAGAACAGTTGAGACTGGGGTAGACAAAATATATTGACTTTGGGTTTTATTCGGGTATTATTTAATTATGAAAAATAAAGTTTTGGTAGTTGCTGGTAACCAAATTGGTTTAAAAATAAATCAAAATGACAATGATTTTATTTCATTAACGGATATGGCTAAATTTAAAAACAGCGAACTTACTGGAATTGTCATAGCTAATTGGCTTTCAACAAAATATACAATTCAATTTATCGGAGCTTGGGAGAAAATACATAATCCAGATTTTAATGTTATGGAATTCAATAACATTAAAAACGAAGCAGGATCGAACGGTTATATTTTGTCATCTTCAAAATTTATCCAAAAGACAAATGCTATTGGAATACGATCATCAACAGGAAGATATGGTGGTACGTATGCCCATAAAGACATTGCTTTTGAATTCGCTACTTGGTTAAGTCCTGAATTCAAACTTTATTTAATCAAAGAATTTCAACGGCTGAAAAATGAAGAAAATGAACGACTAACTCTCGGGTGGGATGTAAAACGTCAATTAACAAAGATTAATTACAAAATTCATACTGATGCTATTAAAGAAAAATTAACCCCTAAATTATTATCAAAAAATCAATGTAATATTGTTTATGCTTCTGAGGCTGATGTCTTAAACATGGCTCTTTTTGGTAAAACTGCCAAAGAATGGCGAGATAAAAATGTAGACAAAGAAGGAAATATTCGTGATTATTGCAATGTTACTCAACTAGTAGTTTTGGCTAATCTTGAAGGAATAAATGCCGAATTAATTCGCCAGAATATACCTCAACCAGAAAGACTGATTAGATTAAATCAAATAGCAATTTCTCAGATAAAATCTTTAATAAATAATTCATCAATTAAAAAATTAGAAAAAATAAATTATGAATAAAGTAATAAGTAAGAAAACAGTCGCTATTTTTGGAAATAATCAAATTCGACGTATCTGGGATGCAGATAAAGAACTTTGGTTCTTTGCGGTCGTCGATGTAATTAAAGTTTTAACTGACAGCAATAATCCACAGGTATACTGGAGGGTTTTAAAAAAAAGATTAATAGATGAGGGTTCAAATGAAACCGTTACAAAATGTAACGGTTTGAAAATGATAGCAAATGACGGAAAAATGCGATTAACTGATGTTGCTGATACAGAAACCCTGTTTAGATTAATTCAATCAATTCCCTCTCCAAATGCTGAACCATTTAAATTGTGGTTAGCAAGAGTTGGCTATGAAAGATTGGAAGAAACGGCTGATCCAGAAATTGCAATCAATAGAGCTTTGAAAACTTATTTGCAAAAAGGTTATAGCCAAGAATGGGTAAACTTACGATTAAAAAGCATTGAAATTCGAAAAGACTTGACTGATGAATGGGAAAACCGAGGGGTAAACGAAGGTTTGGAATTTGCGATTTTGACTAATGAAATCACCAAAGCTTGGACAGGAATGACAACTAAAGAATATAAGAGTTTAAAAAATCTTAAAAAAGAAAATTTGCGGGACAATATGACTAATATGGAATTGGTGCTAAATATGTTGGCAGAAACAGCAACGACAGAAATTTCTAAAACCAAAAAACCGAAAAGTTTTGGCCAAAATAAAGTAGTGGCTCGCGAGGGTGGAAGTGTGGCTGGTAATGCCCGAAAGGATATTGAAAGTAAAACTGGGAAGAAAGTGATTACTGGCAAAAACGCTAGAGAATTAAAAAGGTTAAAATAAGGTTATGAACAAAATAATAGTCGCTTCAAAAAATCCAGTTAAAATTGAAAGTACTAAAGACGCGTTTACAAAAATGTTTTCGAATCAGGTTTTTGAAATTGAAGGAATGAGTGTGGAGTCGGGAGTTTCAGATCAACCGATGGGTGAAGAAGAAACATTGTTGGGGGCAACCAATCGGGTTAACAATGTCTCACTTTTGTCTCCAGAAGCTGATTATTGGGTGGGGATTGAGGGAGGATCAAAAGTAGTTGGCCAGGGTATGGAAACTTTTGCTTGGGTGGTAATTAAGTCGAAAAAGGGGGTGGTAAGTCAAGGAAGAACGGCTTCATTTTATTTACCAAAAGAAATTGTGGCTTTAATTAAACAAGGTAAAGAATTGGGAGAAGCAGACGATATTGTTTTTAAGAGACGAAACTCAAAACAAGCAAACGGAGCGGTTGGAATATTGACCGGTGATATCCTAACTCGAGCTGATTATTACGAAACGGCAATAATTTTGGCACTGATTCCTTTTAAAAACCCGAAATTATATTAGATAAAATAAAAGCGTTGAGACGGGAAGATTTATTTTTCATTATCAAAATGAGAGCCGTCACAAAAGGGTTTGTTGCGAGACTTGCCACAGCGACAAAGTGCTCGACGAGGTCGATGGGGGTAAATTTTTCCGTCAGCTGATTCAATTTTTACCTCACCACTGACATTTAAGGGTCCAAACAAATCGACCCCGACCGAAGGGTCAACCTGATCTTCAATTGGTTTGTTGGTTTTAGGATCAATAGCAATTAAGCGGCCAGACGGACAACAATGACATTCTTCAATTGCAATTTTTTTGGATTTGGGGTTGTCTGAATCTTTGGTTAAATCCCAAACTCCCCCAGCACGATGACAAAAGCCAGCCCCACTACACAAGCGAGGTGTGTCTTGAAGATTAAGAGAGGGGCCAGTAAACACTTCTGTATCACTGGGGTCTTCAGTTAGATTTTTAGTATTTTCAGTACCATCGAATCCATTTTTACGATGCGTTCCATCACAAAAAGGCTTATTTTCTGAACTACCACAACGGCAAAGAGCGATTTCCTCGTCACAACAAATATTTTTAGTAACTTCAGTTTTTTCTGGAACACCTTCTAAGTCTAAAATAGTTTTTTGTTGATTAACTGGAATACTACCAGAAAGAATATAGGGGCCATTTTTACAAATTTTTATTTTCGCCATAAATAATTATAACCTAGTTGACAAAAAAATATAATACCTATACCATAGGTGTAGGTATGGAAACAATAATAAACTTCAAAAAAGCCCATAGCCACCTGGGCAAAATCATTAAAATGGTGGAAAATCACGATTATTGCATCGACATTATGCAACAAAATTTGGCCGTAATTGGACTGTTAAAATCGGCACATCAAATGTTGATGGAAAACCATTTGAAAACTTGTTTTTCGGAGGCTGTCAAAAGTGGGGACGAAAAAAGAAAGGAAGAGATGACTAAAGAAATTCTTAGAGTTACCAAACTTTTGAATAAATAATGAAACAAAAATATCAGGTTAAGGGAATGCACTGTGCTGCTTGCGAGTTAATTATTGAAGAAAAACTTAAACAGCTCTCAGGGGTATCTCTAGTAAAAATTGATCGAGGAAATAATGAACTAACAATTGAGTCAAAAGAGAAAATTAGTAAAGAAAAATTGAATAAAATGTTTAGGAAGAATGGGTATGAGTTTTGGGATTTGAAACCCACCAATTCCCCTTCTTTGAACAAAGAAAAATCTAACTGGATATGGTTACCAATTGGAGTAATTTTGGGTTTTTTACTGTTAAATAGTCTGGGATTGGGAGGGCTTTTGGATATAAATAAAAACAGTTCATGGGTGGCGTTTTTGGGACTTGGATTGATTGCTGGGTTTTCTAGTTGTGGAGCATTGATGGGTGGAATAATTTTAAGCCGGCCAAAAGAGACGCTAACAATAATTTTGGGGAGAATTTTAGGTTACTCAATATTGGGAATAATTTTGGGGGTAGTAGGGCAGCAATTTAAAGTTAGCGGACTGGTTATGAATATTTTTATGGTAGCAGTATCGATAGTGATGATAGTGGTGGCACTACAAATGGTTGGGGTAAGTTGGGCTAATAAAATAAAAATTGGGCTACCAAAAGAAATGAGCCAAAAAATATTAAAAAAAGAGATGGCTTGGGGGGTGGGGTTATTGTCGGTGTTTTTGCCATGTGGTTTTACAATTTTAACCGAAAGTATGGCAATGTTGAGCGGAAGTGCAATAAGTGGACTAGTCATTATGTTTAGTTTTGTGCTCGGAACTAGTGTCCCATTATTTTTGATTGGTAAAGGGGGAGAAAAGATTATTAAAAATCAAAAAGCGATTGGAATAATTATTTTGTTTTTTGTAGTTTACAACTTGGTTTTTCAACTTGGATTGAGAACCACCCTACCATCCCTTAACCCTCCGACAGATTCGCAGTCTTGGCGGGCAGGAAATGGAGGGTTTAATACTGAAGAGGTAAAAAGCGTGATCGAGGCAAAATATACTAATTTTGGATTAAGCCCATCTGAGATAACTGTCAAAAAAGGAGAGAAAACCAGACTGGAAATTGAAGTGCTGGTAAATGAATATGGTTGTATGAGTACGATATTATTGCAAGGTTTGTATGAGAAACCCCAGACCTTGACCAAAGGCAAAACTTTGGTGATGGAGTTTACTCCAACAAAAACAGGGAATTATCAATTTGTTTGTGCCATGGATGTGCCCCACAACGGCCAATTAGTAGTTACTGAATAATATGAAAAAAGAAATAATAAAAATTAAAGGAATGCACTGTGTCAGCTGTTCAAATATTATTGAAAACAGACTCAAAAAAATTGATGGAATAAACG
>JAQVQI010000033.1 GCA_028701645.1 Candidatus Shapirobacteria bacterium | reverse complement strand
GAGTCTTTTTAGAGCAATATGTGTCTTTTGGGTTAAAGAATTAAGATCAACCATATCCCCATCTTGATACCATTTATCGAGTTGAGATAAATTGAAATTAATAATATTTTTTTGGTTATTCAAACGATTTTTACCCCTTAAAAAAGGCAATCGTTTAATCCAGCCTTTTTTGATTTTGGTACCGTCAAAAGTAAGTTTTATTTTACCTCTAGATTTGGCACCTTTTTGGCCCCGGCCACTAGTATGACCACCTAGGCCTGAACCAATACCTCGACCACGACGACGAGCAGGTTTTTGAGTTGTTTTTGATAAATTTGAAAGAATTTCCATAATTATTTTTGGAGTAAACTTAAGGCTTTAAGGGTAGCCCAAACATTAATTGATTTATTTCTTGACCCAATAATTTTGCTTACAATATCTTTAACACCAGCTAGTTCGACCACTGCTCGGACAGGGCCTCCGGCAATTAGTCCGCTTCCAGCTTTACCTGGACGAATTAGAACAATTCCACCTTTAAATTTGTATTGAATTGAACTTGAAACAGTACCGTTGACAATTGGGATTTCGATAAGTGATTTTTGGGCTTTTTTGATACCTTTTTGAATTGCATCGGCAACACTTTTGGCTTTTCCCAAACCAACTCCGACTCGAGATTTTTTGTCACCGGAGACAACTAGAGCAGTAAAATGAATTTGATTACCACCTTTGGTCTTTTTAGACACCCGTTTGATTTGAATTACTTTATCAGTGAATTCACTAACTGGTTTTTCATATTTTTCGAATTTACGTTGGTTTTGATTGTTATTGTTGTAAGCCATATTAGAATTTTAAACCTCCTTCACGAGCACCTTGAGCTAAGGATTTGACTCTGCCGTGATAACGATAAAGTCCTCGATCGAATCTAACATTAATAATCTTTTTATCTATTGCCAGTTTGGCAATTTCTTGACCGACAGAAACTGCTTTTTCTGACTTAGTTCCTTTCAATTGTTTAAGACTTTTGGTTGAAGCGGAAACCAGGGTTTTACCGTGTTTGTCGTCAATTATCTGAGCCCAAATATGTTGATTGCTTCTAAAAACAGACAAACGAGGAATACCTACATTTTGAGCCAATTTGCTTCGAACCCGTCGTAAGCGTCTATTTTTTTGGTTATATTGAATCATTTTTTTTAGTTATAAAGTATAAAGTAAAAAGTTGATAAATTTTATTTTTAAGCTTTAGCTTTTTTACCAGCTTTTAATTTAATAAATTCATTTGCATATCGAACCCCTTTACCCTTGTAAGGTTCGGGTGGTCGAATTTTTCTAATGTTGCTAGCAACTTGACCGACTTTCATCCGATCAGCACCAGAGACAATAATTTTTGTTTCTTCAGGGACTTGGAATTCTACTCCAACTGGAGCGGTAATTTCAACCGGGTTAATAAAACCAACTAAAAGCTTAAGTTTGTTTCCATTTAAAGAAGCCTTATAACCAGTACCTTTAATTTCTAATTCTTTTGTCCAAAAATTTTGAACTCCTTTAATCATATTATTGATATGAGCTCGGGTGGCACCATGGCAAGCTTTTACTTTTTTATCTTCTGAGACTCGAGTTACTTTGACACAATTATCAATAACTTCAACATTAATTTTAAAAGGAATATTTAGTTCTAAAGTTCCTTTTGGTCCAGTGACTATAACCTTTCGGTCCTGGTCAGAGTTAAAACTAACAGTAACTCCTGTGGGGATGGTGATTAATTGTTTACCAATTCTTGACATAATTATTTAGTTATAAAGTTTAAAATAGAGAGTTAATAAATTTCGGCAATAATCTCTCCGCCAAGCTTTTTAGTTTTAGCTTCTTTTTGAGACATAAGTCCTTTTGAAGTAGAGACAATTATTAATGAATAAGGAGTTTTTCCCCAAGGCAACTGAGTTACTTTTCCATAAATCCGTCGACCTGGTTTAGAAAATATTTTTATTTCAGAAATTTTAGGACTATTAGATTGATAGATTAATTCTAAAGTTATTTTCTTTTTTGAATCATCACTAACTGAATAATCAGCGATATATCGATATCTTTTAAGCAAATCAGCAATACTGACACAAAACTTTGATGAAGGAGCGGTCATTTTTTTCTGACCGGCTCTTGAAGCATTTTTGATTCTAATTAAAAAATCTATAGGAAATGATTGCAACATAATTTTACCAACTTGATTTTTTGACACCAGGTAATACTCCTTGTTGAGCCAACTTGCGGAAACAAAGTCGACAGATGCCAAATAAACGAATAAAACCGCGGGGTCGGCCGCAAATAGCGCAACGATTGCGATGTCGGACGCTATATTTTAATTTTTTTTGTTCTCGAACTATTTTTGCAGTTGTAGCCATAAGTGAGTGCGTTAGAGTGTTAGAGCTTTAGCGCTTTAGTTTGAACCTCCATTTTTCTCGAAAGGAAAACCTAGGGTTGATAATAACATTTTTGCCTCATCTTTTGAAGTGGCATTAATATTTAGAGTGATTTGGACTGATCTAATTTTGTTTACTTTGTCTAAATTGATTTCAGGGAACAAAGTTTGATCTTTAATTGTTAAGTTATAATTGCCAGAATTATCAAAAGCAGTGAGACTCATACCTTTAAAATCACGGAGACGAGGTAAAACAATGTTAAACAACTTTTCTACGAAATCATACATTCGACCTCCCCTGAGGGTAACTTTTAGAGCTAAGGGATCATATTGTCTGATTTTAAAAGACGAAACAGCTTTTTTAGCTTTACATAATTGTGGTTTTTGACCGGTAATAGCAGTTAGCTCTTCGGTGGCAGAGGTTAGAGATTCTTGACTTTCGCGGGCTTCAGCAACTCGATAATTAACTACAATTTTTCCAAGTCGAGGAATAGAAAGGACATTTCTTTTCTTACCCAATTGAGTAACTAAATCGTTTTTTACAGTAGTTTGAATGATTGTTTTTAACATATTTATTTTTTACTTGTTGAAACTGAAGTGCTTTTTGAAGAATTAATGATTGATTGACATTTTTTACAAATTCTATATTTTGCCCCAGATTTATCGATCTTATAACCAACTCGAGTAGGCTTTTTACATTCTGGGCAAATTAAAATTAATTTTGAAATATAGAGAGGACGTTCTTTTTCGACAATTTTCCCTGGTTGGTTTTGAGATGGTTTAATATGTTTTTTAAAAATATTTAAACCCTTGACAACCAAAGTAGATTTTTTAGGGAAGCTTTTGATAACTTCACCTTCACGACCTTTGTCTTTGCCAATAATAACCTTAACTTTATCTCCTTTTAAAATTTTCATATTAATAAACCTCCTGAGCCATGGAAGCGATTTTGTTAAATCCTAAATCTTTAATTTCTCTAGCAACTGGTCCAAAAATACGAGTTCCACGAGGATTCTTTTGAGAATCAATAACGACACCAGCATTGTCACTAAATCGGATATATGAACCATCATCTCGACCGAATTCTTTTTTGGTACGGATGATCACCATTTTGACTTTTTCTTTCTTTTTAACTAAACCATTTGGAATGGCATCTTTGACTACCGCTAAAACAATATCGCCAATAGAGCCTTTTTTATGGAAATGGCCCTTGTAGACATGGATAACTTGAACACTTCTAGCGCCACAGTTATCTGCTGGTTTGATGATACTTCTTAATTGAATCATAATTGAGTTATAAAAAATTTAAATTTTTTGTTTCGCTTTATTTTTAGAAAATATTTTTGATTGGTTCTCTTGAAATAAAGTTATAAAGATCGAACGGCTTTTTTAATAATTTCGATAGTAGTAAATCTTTTTAATTTACTTATTGGTCTAGTTTCTCTTATTTTTACAATATCGCCAATTTTGGCAGATAGATTGTTGTTTGAATAAATATTTTTATTTTTAGTAACAATTTTTTGATAGATAGGATGTCGACTGGTATATTCCAAAGAAACTACAATAGTATCAGACATTTTGTCAGAGACAACTTGTCCGATAAATGTTTTTCCAGTATTATTAATTTTATTTTTCATTTTCTTTTTCGGATAAAAGAGTTAATATTAGCGCAATTTTTCGTTTAGTTTTGACAAAAATAGAACTATCTTTTTGATTACCAGTGGCATATTTTGCATTGGTTTCAATTAAAGTCTTTCGTAATTCTAGAAGATCTTTCTTAAGTTCGTCTGAACTTTTTTGTCTGTAGGAAATTTTATCAGTTTTTTTCATAAAAGCTACCCCTATTTTTTAACAATTACTTTACATCTAACTGGTAATTTGGCTGAGGCTAATTTTAAAGCCACTTCTGCTTGTTCTTTGGTAATTCCAGAAACTTCAAACATTACTCTACCTGGTTTGACCACAGCCACGTAACCTTTAACATCACCTTTGCCAGCACCCATGGTTCCAGTTCCCTTTTGAGTAATTGGTTTATCAGGAAATATTCTTACCCAGACACGGCCACTTCGTTTGGTTTCGTGTGAAATTGCACGTCGAGCCGATTCGAGTTGATTAGCGGTAATCCAGCCACAATCTAGGCTTTTTAAGCCATATTCTCCGAAAGAAACTAAATTTCCCTTGGAATTGCCACGCATTTTACCTCGGAATTGTTTTCGATATTTTGTTCGACTAGGTTGTAACATATATTAGTTATAAAGTTATAAAATATTAGATTAAACAAAGATAAACTTTAACTCCAATATATCCAGACCTGGTAAGAGATGGACATTCGAAATAATCAATCTTTGATCTAATAGTACTTAAAGGAATTTTTCCTTCAGAGAATTTTTCGCGACGACCAATTTCGGCACCGTTAATACGACCCGAGAGAACTACTTTAACACCTTTGGTACCAGAGGACATACATTTTTCGATAGCAGACAAAACCACTCGACGATATGGCATTCTTTTGGTCAATTGATAAGCAATTTTTTCAGCGACTAACTTAGCAGAAAGATCTGCATGTTTAAACTCTTCGACTTGAATTTCAATTGATTGTTTGCCATTTGATTTTGATAATAGCTTTTGAATTTCTTTTTTTAAGGCTTCCAACTCTTTACCACCACGACCGATTACTAATCCTGGTCGAGAAACGACTATTAAAATCTTTATCTTTTTAACTGATCTTTCAATTCTAATATTTACAATTCCAGCAGAATATAATCTTTTTTGTATAAAATCACGAATATTTTTATCTTCTAGAAGAAGAATTGGATATTTTCTGGAATTTGCAAACCAACTAGACTGCCATTCTGGACTGTTTTTGACAGTTTCAAGTCTAAAGCTGATTGGATTAACCTTTTGGCCCATATTTATTTATTTACTCCTTTAACAATTATGACAAGTCGGCTATGTCGTTTTTGGATAAGCCCGCGAGCAAAATGTGAGCCGTGAGATTTATCCATACGTTTTATTTTTATAGCTTCGTCGGCTTTGATAGTATCAAATTTTAATGAATTTGTGTCTAATTTAAAATTATTTTTAGCGTCAGCAATTACGTTTTTAAGTGCTTGAACCAAAATTCTAGCTGATTTTGTATTGATAAATTTAACTCGATTGAGAGCTTCTACTGGAGACAGTTTTCGAACTTCATCAACTAGAAGACGCAATTTACGAGGAGAAATTTGGATATTTTTATTAACGAATTTAACCAATTGGATGGTTGACTCTGTCTTAATAACCGGTTTTACTTCGACTTTGCTTACGGCCTTTTTGTCGACTGGTTTTTCGACTTTAACAGGAGTTGTCTTTTTAACAACTTTAGTAATTGGAGTTTTTTTAGTAATAGTAGTTTTTTTAATAACTTTTGCCATATTTTTTTTACGTTTTTTCAATAACTCTTTTAACTACACGCCCATGTCCCTTGAATGTTCGGGAGGGTGAAAATTCACCAAATTTATGACCTACCATATCTTCGGTAACATAAACATTAATAAATTTTTTACCATTATGAACATCAAAATTTTTACCAACAAATTCTGGAGCAATGGAGCTACGTCGGGCATAAGTTTTAATAACTTGATTGCCACCTTTGCTGATTTTATCCATTATATTTTTATCGATATATGGACCTTTGGTAGAACTTCTAGACATATAAGTTAATTTTCAATTTTCAATTTACAATTTACAATCGTAAACAAAACTTACTTTTTCCTCCGTTGAACAATTAATTTATTGGATGCTTTTTTGTGTTTTCTTGTTCTTCTAAAAGCTGGTTTACCCCATTTAGTTTTGGGATGCATACCAATAGAGCTTCGTCCTTCACCGCCTCCATGTGGATGTGAGTGTGGATTTTGAGCGACTCCTCGGACTGTTGGTCGAATACCTCGATGTCGAGATTGTCCAGCTTTAGTAAGTTTTTCATTGCTATGA
>JAQVQI010000032.1 GCA_028701645.1 Candidatus Shapirobacteria bacterium | reverse complement strand
CGAGAATATTACCAAATCTAAAATAATTATAAGAGAATAAGATAATAATAAAAGGAATAGCACCCAATAACCAATTTAGAATAATTTTTTTATTAAGTGATTTTTGAATAATTAAAATTAAAAATAATGAAAAACTAATTAAAACAAAGCTGTAATTATAACTAATACCTAAAAGCCCAGAAAATACACCTGATAAGATTAAATCTCTGGTTTTTTTTGTTTGAGAATATTTAAGACCAAAATAGACAGCAGTTGAAACAGCTAGGATAGATAACATGTGAGCAAAAGAATGTTTGGCAAGTGGCAAAAGATTGGTAGTAAAAACAACAATAAAAGCAATTATTAAACTTACTTTTTTGTTTTTGGAAATTAA
Source organism: Candidatus Shapirobacteria bacterium (assembly GCA_028701645.1). Taxonomy (GTDB): domain Bacteria; phylum Patescibacteriota; class Microgenomatia; order UBA12405; family UBA12405; genus WARW01. Next base: position 6,082 of record JAQVQI010000032.1, on the reverse strand, counting down.
ATAATAGAGCTTAGACAAAACGATTAATAAACAAAAGGCTAAAAATGGGTTGGTAAAGCTGGCAGCAAATTCGACATTTTCAATACCTCCGCCGATAATTTTGTTTATCCAAACAGGTATAACTAAAGCCAGTGTCCAACCTAAACCACCAACGGAGTAAAATTTACCGTCAGTCCCCTGACGTAAACTAGGAACTTTTTCTTCTACAGAAAAATCCCCCTCATAGACGACACTCTTGGCGGTAGTGAGATACATAAGACCATCGATAGAATCAAATTTAGTGGTGGGAAGAAATAGAAAAATTAAAAAAGCTAAGAAAAAATAAAGAATTTTATTTTTAATTAAAGTCATATTATTTAATACTCAGTGGGGATAGATTAAATAGATAAACAATAAAAAAGACTGATAAAAATGATAAAACGTATCTAATTTTTTTTGGAAAATATTTATTAATTAATAAAACAAGACTAATTTCGATTAAAGGATAGATAATCAACCAAGTATACCAATCACCCCAAATCCAATTTTGATTAAATTTCAACATGGTAGCAGCAATATAATCAGTCAGGTCTTGATTTATAAAATTAATACCGCTACCGATGGTAATACCTATAAATCTAAAATTATCAATTAAGAAGCCAAGGTATTTTCTACCATCAATAATTGAAAACCTAGCTGTAAAAACTATAAAATTAAAAAACCAAACTGAAAACCAAGAACTCCAATTAATTTTATATTTTTGATTAATTTTAGTAACCAAAATACTACCTAAAATTAAAATTAGTATTTGAATTGAAATTAAGTTACCAAAACTGGGACCAAAAAATACTTTCCAACCAGAACTATAAAATGACCTAAATATAGGTAAATAGAGTATAAATAGCCATAATATTGGTATAAGATTTTTACTCCACCACCATAAAAGTGGGATAAAAAGTAAAAAATATGGCCAAAAATTGATATTTTTAAAATCAGCTGAAGGTATCAAAACTCGATCTAAAAATTCGGATTTGTCGGCGACAAATTTATCCTTAAAACTAAAATTGGGGTTATATGTTGTTTTTTCAGTTAATAATTGATTACTTCGATACTCAGGAGTTAATTCCCAATCACCTAAAATTATTTTTTGAGGATTTTGATTGTGGTAAACTGTTCGGTAAATATCACCAAATCCCCCCATAGTTAAACTAGTTATCTGATTTTCTTTAATCCAGTTTAGTTGTTTTTTGTATTCTGACTCATAACCAACACTTTCCATACCTGTTTCTAGACCAACAGTAATTTGACCAAGAGGGTTAACATTAATATATTGGTTGGCTAAATTTTGAAAATGTTTAAAATCGAGTCCAAGACTTAGATAGTCGTTGGCTTGAAGTGAATAGTTGGAAACCAAAGGGCCAGCCCCCTGATAAGCTTTTGCTAGATCTCGCTGAGCCCACTGAATAACAACTGTGGGTGAAATGCCAGGAGTAAGGATGTTGCCTGGTGAAGGATGGTAGGGATAGCCCCACCACTGACCCCAAACTCCGTAATTATCAGTTGTTTTTTGATCGGCAACTATCATTAAATTTGTTATTTGGTATTTTTTTTCTAAATATTGTTGAGTCCAACTATCAATCCACCAGGCCCCAGCCGATTTGGGAAGATAACCAAAATTTTTTTGAAAACTGATAACCATTTGATCAATCATTTTTTGACGATCTTTGGTGTCATAAGCAGAAAGAAAAACAGCTTTTGGACTATACCAGGGAGTTTCAGTTGGGTAATAAACTCGAGACTTTTTGGTTAAACTACGACTAACTTCTAGAAATAAACCAAACTCTTGATTAGAATCAAAATCTTTTAATTTTTTTATAAGGTCTTGATCACTAAAAACATCGTCTTGGATTAACCAAGTAGCTTTAAGTTGGAGATCGTTAATAATTTTATATTGATTATCTATCGGAGAAAGAGTTTTGACTTTCCATAAATCCCGGCTTCTAATTGGATTGACAATAGTGGCATATTTTTGGTTAGCAAATACAGTTTTAGGAGTTAGAAAGGTTGAGATTAATAATAAAAAAAACGAAATTTTAGGAAAAATGATCCTTTTTTGGAGATCCATTAAATAGTATTATAAACTTAATCACTCATGAAAAGAAGAAAAACATTTTTTATTTTTATATTATTTATCTTAACTGGAATTTATTTGTTTGTTAGATTAAACGATTTTGAGACAAAAGCAAACTATTTTTATGATCAAGGCTTACATTTAATGGAAAGCCTTCAGATGATGAGTGATAAAAAAATTAGACTAATCGGGCCAATGGCAACTTCAAAAACTTTTTTAGATAGAGGGTTTTTTATCGGGCCTCAATATTACTATGTCTTAGTAATATTGGGGGTAATTACCAAGTGGAATCCGATGGCAATTGACTTGATTTTATTGTTTATAGAACTGGGTTTTATTCTGTATTTTATAAATTGGATTAGAAATAAATATGGAGAAGTAGAAGCTTTGACTATATTTGGAACAATCGCTTTTTCTAGATATTTCATAATTCATAGCAGATTCTTTTGGAATCCACATTTTTTATTACCACTGGGAATACTGGCAGTAATAATTTTAGATAAATATCTCCAATCAAATAAAATTAAATATATTTTAGGTTTTGGATTCTTGTGGGGATTAGCTTTCGGTTTTCATTATGCTTCAGTATTTTGGGTAATACCATTACTAATTCTTTTAATTAAAAATAATAAATTGTGGAACAAAAATACTTTTATTTATTTACCAATAGGTTTTATTTTGGGTGACTTACCTTGGTTTGTTTTTGAATTAAGAAATAATTTTTATAACATAAAAACAATTTTGTGGGTAATGAGTCAATCTTCAAATACTAACCATTTCGAACTTTATTATTTAATCCATCCGTTGGTTATTTTTATTTTTTAGGGTGGTATGTGGTTGTTAAACAATATAAAAAATAAAAAAATATTTATTGGTTTTATATTAGTGTTAGGGATTAGTTTATTACAAGTAAAATATATTGATAATCCGTCACCGTTGATACACCCAAAGGACTGGAATTATCCAACCCAAAAAGATACGGTTAAGAAGATTTTAATCAAAGGTTGTCCAGATGATTTTAATGTGGCAACAACAATAAGTGGCGACACAAGAGCTTATGATTTGAGATTTTTGTTAATAAAAAATGGCTGCAAACCAATGGACATTGATAAATATCCTGAGACTAAGACTTTATTTTTGATTGCCCCAGTTAACAGACCACCAGAGACAGAAACAGTCTGGGAAGTGAGCTCAATGGGGAAATTTAAGGTAAATAGACAAGAAAAAATAGAGGAAAATATTGTTTTTTGGGAGTTGGAAAAACTGAGTAATAACTAAATTTATCTTGATTGAAGTATGAAGATACTTTACAATTATTAACTTATGGAAATGAAAGAAAATGGTCGAGAATATAATCTTAACCCAATAATCGAACATGAATTGGGACAGGAAAATGTAAAAAATATTGAGAAACTTGGTAAAACAATTAAAACATTGGCAATAGAAAAAGGAATTGAAGCTCATTTACTTTTAGTTGGTGGAAATGTTAAACCAGAAAAGCGAGGAAAAGATCACAAAGATGTTGATTTAGTTTTATATTCCCCTGAATTAGCACCGGTATTTTTTTCGGGCAACAACAATCCTGAATTTAACAATTTATCAGATTTTATAAGTGAGGCTGGTGAAAGATTGGGATGGGAGAAGAAGATTGAAAAACCCTGGTTTCTCGAGTACAGTCTTTGTGAAGATGGAAAGGTGGTATTAAAACCAACGAGTGGCAAACCTATTGAAGTATTAGCAACAAGAAAAGATAATTTGTACGGATCGTTTGAAGAATGTTTATCAAAACAAAGAGACCCTTATGTAGTTTTGTTTTAACTTATCAGGTTTAAAAAATTACGATATACTAAAAGATATGAAAAATAAAAAAATATATAGAAAAACTGAAGATTGTGTCGTGGCTGGTGTTTGTAGTGGACTAGCTGATTATTTTGAAATCGATGAAACTTTGGTACGAGTAATATTTGTATTGTTGGCTATTGGTGGTGGAAGTGGAATTTTGATATATTTTGTTTTGTGGTTAGTCATTCCTAAAAAAGGGGAAGAAAATAAGAAAGTTGATTGGCAAGAAAATGTTAAAGAATTTACCGAAGACGTCGGTAAAAAAGCTAAAACAGTAGCTAAAGAAATCAAAAAAGAAATAAAAGTAGAAAAAGTAAACCCAGAAAAAAATCGAGGCAATTTTTTGGGATTAATATTATTACTTTGGGGTGGAATATTGTTAGTAGATAAATTAGTCCCAGCTTTGATTGAGTGGGATTATGTTTGGCCAGGAATGTTGATAGTTTTGGGTGGATACTTACTGTTAAGAAATTAATTATTCGCGACAACAATCAAGAATTTTACCAATAGTTTGGCTTATAGTACCCAATAAATCTTTTTTGGGTAAAGGGGTATCTTGGTCTTCAAATTTTATCTTAGTAGGATCAGATTTAACCATACCTAAATTTAAACCCCAAAAAAGATTGTAAAGATCAAAAGATTTTTTAAAGTACTCATTAGCTTCTTTATTGTCCCCTTTGGTAAGATATTTGGTGCCAACTTCCATCAGGCGCATTGAGGCAGATAATAAGTGTTTACTGGTACACCAGACTTCACCTTGACCCTCTTTGACAATTTTTTTCATGAGTTCTTTTCGCATTTCTCTGGCAGTATTTAAAACATCAATATATTTAGTGTCGCCAAGCTTTTGAGAAGTAAAAAACATGTGTTCCTCAATTCCAATAAGATTCATGATAGCTAGGGACAAATCTTCCCCAGAAGAAAGATCCATAGAATGACCTTTTTCAAGATCTTTGGCTTTATCAATAAATTTTTGGATGTCGGATGGCTTCATAATTAAACCCTTTGTCCCGCAGCTGCGGGACACCTCCCTTAAAAAGGGCGGCTTATAAATTTATAACTTAAAAATTAATTTGAATAAAATAGTAAAAATAAGTAAGATGGAAATTGGAAAGACTACTTTTTGATAAGGGAATAAAATTTTACCACCATTTAGAGTACGAGATTTACGATCAACAAAAATACCCAAAAACCAAACAAACATGCCTAAAACTTGGCCAAAAATAATTTTATCCAAACCAATAACTTTGTTGGCAACTCCACCAGTTTGGTCGGTGAAAATAAAATAAACCAAGGTAAGGGCGAGCATAAGAAAGGAAAGTACAATTGGACTACCAAAAAGGCGATGTCTAATTTTGGTGGCGGCCCAAAAAGAAATGGCAGTATTCAGGCCAGAAATCCAAAGAGAAACCAAAAAATCATCAATGCCTAATTTTTTGGCTAAATACATCCCTCCACCAACAGTAACAATACAGACAGGACATTGAGCCCATGTGGGAGTAGTTAATAGCAGATAGCTAGTAGCTAATAGCAAGACAAAAAACAAATTTATCATCTTTATATTTTAGCAGATGGTTTTTGGCAAACTGGACAAAAGAAAGTGCCACGACCGTCAATTTTAATTCGTTTAATAGGGGTTTGACAGACTAAACAAGACTCCCTCTCTCGTTGATAGACTCGAAAAAAATATTGATGTTGACCAACAGAACCATCAGGGTGAATATATTTATTGTCTTTGGCAGTGGAGCCGCCATGAAAAAGTGACTCATTCATAAGATCAATTAAATTTTGACGAAGAATTTTAGCGGTTTTTTTGGTAATTTTGTTTGATGGAGTTTGAGGATTAATTCGGCTTAAAAATAAAGCATCGTTGTCATAAATATTGCCAATACCAGCAAATTTTGACTGATCTAATAAAACTAACTTGATAACTCGAGCTGTTTTTTGAAGTTGGTGATAAAAATAGTCATCAGTAAAATCAGAACTTAAAACATCAACACCAACATTTTTTTGGAATTCGGCAAGCTCGTTTTTGTTTAAAACTTTAACCCAACCAAATTTTCGTTGATCATTGAAATACAATTTGGATTTGTCGGAGAAAGTAAAAATAAGACGGGTGGATTTGTTAGG
>JAQVQI010000005.1 GCA_028701645.1 Candidatus Shapirobacteria bacterium | reverse complement strand
GCAAATAAAATTTTGTTGTTAATATTAATAATCTCTTGAGCCAAAACTAAACTATCTTGCTGAATAACTTGGCGCTCTTTGTTGTAATCATTTAAAACAGTAACGTATTTATTTGCCTGGGCTGAATTTTGACTACACAATAAACGGAGAGCATCGGTAGGATTCGATAAACGGCCGACAGCGTTAATTCTTGGACCTAAAACAAAACCAAGATCATAAGTTGTCAAAGAATCTTGTTTGGCCCCGCTAATTTGGATTAATTTTTTAATTCCTGGGTTTGGATTGAGACGTAAAGATTGAAGCCCATGATAAACAATATTTCGATTAATGTTATTTAAAGAAACGCAATCAGCGACAGCTCCTAGCGCAGCCAAACCTAAATCAGCCTGAGGATCGATTTGATTAGCTACTACCCAGGAGAGGACCGAACCAGATGTAAAAGTGGAATGAACTTTATATAAATTTTTTGGTAAAGGTTTGTTGGCAACATGATGATCAATAACTACAACTTGAGTCCCCGATTCGATTATTTTTTCTAGTTCATTTTGGGCAACTATTCCATTGTCGACAGTAATGAGTAGATCAAAATTCTTTTTTTGATTTGTTTGGATACGAAAAAAAGAATTAGCTTTTATCCCATAACCATCGACTTCACGGTCTGGGACAAAAGGCAAAACATTGGCACCTTTTTGGTATAAAACTTGCCAAAGAATAGCAGTAGCAGTAATACCATCAACATCATAGTCGCCGTATATAAGGATGTTTTGTTTGTTGACTATTGCTTGATTAATCCTGTCAACAGATTTTTTAAAATCGTTTGGGTTTATTCCAAAATCTTTGGGGTTAAAAGTTTGAGGTGTTGAAGGTGACAAAAATTCTTGTTTTTTATCATCAGTTATTTTTCGATTATGTAAAAGTAAATCTATAAATTCTTTTTCAGAGGTGTGTTTGTCAATAATTATCATTTGTAGTCAATTTTACACATTTTTTGGATTTTGTTATATACTATTGTTTAGTTGTTAGAAGTCGCCAATTTTTAACAATTAGGTTAAAACCTGTTATATTTTATAAAAAGTATTTAAGGAGTTTTTAAAAAAAACAACATGGCAAAAAAATTATTTGTAGGCAATTTGCCTTTTGCAATGACCGATGCTGATTTGAACACTATCTTTTCAGCCCATGGAACCGTTACATCGGCCAATATAGTCATTGATAAATTTTCGAAAAGAAGTAAGGGCTTCGGTTTCGTAGAATTTGAAAATGAAGAAGATGCGGCTAAAGCTATGGAAGCTCTCAACAATTCTGAACAGATGGGTAGAAATATCGCTGTCAAAGAAGCTTTACCAAAGCCAGATCGTGTATAAATTAAATTAAAAACGATTTATAAAACCCTCCGGGAAGCCGGAGGGTTTTTTGGATGATTAAACCCACACTACCCTCCCTTGAAGAAGGGAGGGCTTAAAAGGAAACTCAAAATAAGGTAGAATAAGAAAGAATGAAAGACGTTGTAATACCGCAAAAGGTAAAAGAAATTATTTCTAAATTTATTGAAAATAAGGCTGAGATTTATATCGTCGGTGGGGCTTGTCGTGACCTTTTACTAGGTCGAGAAGTAAATGATTGGGATTTTACAACTAATTTACCACCCGAAGAGATGAAAAAACTGTTTCCTAAAAATAGTTTTTATAACAACAATTTTGGAACTTTAAGTATTTTAGGAAAAGATGGGGAAATTTTTGAAGTGACCACTTTTAGGACAGAAAGAGGTTATAGCGATAGTCGCCACCCTGACGAGGTTAAGTGGGGAAGAAGTTTAAAGGAGGATTTAGAAAGAAGAGATTTTACGATTAATGCGATAGCGATTGATTTTAAACCCACCCTACCCTCCCTTAAAAAGGGAGGCTTTAGCACTGATAATTTTAAAATAATTGATTTGTTTGAGGGGCAAAAAGATTTAGAAAAAAAGTTAATCAGAACCGTTGGAAAGCCAGATGAAAGATTTAAAGAAGATGCGTTACGTTTAATTAGAGCTATAAGAATTGCAGGACAAATAGGGTTTGAGATTGAAGAAAATACTTTAAAATCGATTCAAAAAGAGGCAAAATTAATAAATAATATTGCCGGAGAAAGAATTAGAGATGAAATTTTTAAAGTTCTACTTTCGGATAAACCATCACAAGGTGTTAACTTGCTAAGAAATTCTGGCTTATTAGGCGAGTTAATGCCCGAGCTAATAAGTGGTGTTAATATGACCCAAAAGGGTCACCATATTGATGATGTCTGGAATCATAATTTAAAGACTTTGGATAATTGTGAAAGTAAAAATCCAGTAACTAGATTGGCAGCATTACTCCACGATGTCGGGAAACCAAAATCGATGCGAGGAGAAGAAGGAAGCCGAACTTTTCATAATCACGAAGTCTATGGATCAAGAATCGCTGTAAATATAGGCAAAAGATTAAAATTATCCAACAAAGAACTTGATCAGCTTTTTAGGCTAGTTAGGTGGCACATGTTTACAGTTCAAGAAACACAAACCGATAAAGCCGTCAGAAGGTTTATTCGAAATGTGACCTTAGACTATATTGACGAAATGATTGCCATGAGACGAGCGGACAGACTTGGGAGTGGAGCCAAAGAAACTAGTTGGCGTTGGGAACTATTTAAAAAAAGAATAGTTGAAGTTCAGAAACAACCATTTGCAGTAAAAGACTTAAAAATCAAAGGTGATGATGTAATGGAAATATTAAAAATACGTCCAAGTAGAAGGGTTGGTGAGGTCTTAGAGGCAATATTTAAGGAAGTTGAAGAAAAACCAGAATTAAATGATAGAGAAATTTTGTTAAAGAAAATTAAAGAGTTTAAATAATCCCCTAAAATAAGAAAAAAGAATTAAAGATTGTAATAATTCCAACGAGATTGCTTCGTCGCTTCTGATAACTGCTTCTCGCAATGACGTATTACTTATTTAAAAATAAATTAATACTTAAAACGCTGATGTGCAAAATTTAGGTTATTTTATTTCTTTTTTAAATGTTTTTTAAAAAAGATAACTAGAGGAATGGCTACACCGATTGATGAATAGGTTCCACAAATTACACCAATAAGAAGAGCTGTGGCAAACCAGCGAGTAGTATCACCTCCAAGAAAAACTAAGGAAGTTAACATAAAAATAATGGTCATAGAATTATTTATTGAGCGAGTTAAAGTCTCAGTTACGGCTTGGTTCGAGAGTTTTACCCAATCTAGTTGATATGTTTGTTTTTTTAACTCTCTAATCCGGTCAAAGGTAACAACAGTATCATGAACAGATGAAGAGAGAGTTGTAAGTATGGCGGTAACAAATAAAGAATCTAATTGGGCCCCAAAAAAGTGACCCAAAACTGAAAAGCTGCCCATTAAAATTAAAGTATCGTGAAGCATGGCCAAAACGGCCGAAGTACCAAAAGAAAAATCACGAAATCGGCGACCAATAAACAAAAAAAGGAAAAGTGAAGTTAGAATAACGGCAAAAATTGTTTTTTTTAGCAACTCACGACCTAAAATTGCCCCAACAGATTCGAATTTTAATTCTTTGATATCAGTGTCGATTTCTTTTAAGCTAGTATTAAGTATCTCTTTTTGAGCAAGAGTAACGTCTATAAATTTAAGCGAATAGTTATTGTTTCCTAAATTATTAAACTCTTTTAGTTCAATTTGATTTTGGGTAAATACCTCTTTGAAATTATCTTCGTTAATTTTGGTTGAATTTAGTTCCCAAACAGCACCACCAGTAAAATCGATTGATGGTTTAAATCCCCAAAAAATTATCGACAAAACAGAACTTGTTAGCAAAATTATGGATATGACCAAAAATAGTGGGCGAAGCTTCATGATGTTCATGATTTAGTTTATTAGATAATTAGATAATTAGTTTAATAGTAATAAATTATTTTATTTTTTTAGATATTTTTTCTTTGGCAAAGACTCGCAAAAGATTTCGAGTAACAAAAACTCCGGTAAAGATGCCGACAAATATTCCCAAGAGCAAGGTAACAGCAAAACCTCGAATCATACCTGAAGTACTTAAAAACGACCAATTAAAAGGATTAAATAATATAAGTCCAGTAATAATGGCACAGGTGTTGGCATCTTTAATTGAATCCCAGGCTCGACCAAAGCTGGTTTCCAGAGCCACGTTCCAATCACGTCCACGACGAGCCTCTTCTTTAACTCTTTCAAAAATTAAAATATTACTATCAACAGCCATACCAATGGATAATATAAATCCAACAATTCCGGGGAAAGTTAGAGTGACTGGAATTAGACGATAAAGAGTCAGAGTAATTAATCCATAAATAATTAAACCGATATCAGCAATTAATCCAAGTTTACCGTAGCTGGCAATCATAAATAAAGAAACTATAATCAAACCGACAATGCCAGCAAATAAACCTTTGTTTAATGAATCCTGACCAAGAGTGGCACCAATTTTTGATGGTTGAATAAGGGAAATCGGCAAGGGTAAGGCACCGGCATTTAATTGAACTGACAATTCTTTGGCAGATTTAGCATCAAAATTTCCGCTGATTACAGCCTTACCTTCGGTAATTACTGATTGAACAGTAGGATAAGTAATTGGAACAGGGTTATCATCTAAAAATATTGCAATACTTTTGTTGAGAAATTCTTTGGTAGCTTGAGCAAATAGTTTAGTTCCCTCTTCGTTAAATTCGAGAGCAATTTCAGGTTTAGAGTCATTTGGGTTGATTTGAACCAACGATCGACTCAAATGAGAACCATTAAGACCGGTGTCTTTAGAAAAAACATCGTTAAAAGTAGCCGATTCGGTCGCTTCTGGAGGCAATTCGACTTCACCTTTGAAGGATAATTGGGCGGTTGTACCGATTAATTTGATAGCATCTGAAACATCAGCGACCCCTGGTAGTTCGACTTTTAGTCGATACTGATTTTGTTCTTTGTTAATCTGAACATTAGTTTCACTAACACCAAACAAATTTATTCTTCTTTCAATATTATTTTTTAATGATTCTAAAGCCGAAGAAAGATTTTCTGGTTGTACATTGTTGGTATCGATGTTAAATGTTAGAGATACACCCCCAGCCAAATCGAGACCATATTTTAAATCAATATTTTTATTAAAATTAAAATTGCCCAAACTAAAATTTAAACTAGGACGATAAAAAGTATGTTCCCAATTAACCTTACCTAAATTAATTTTAATTGGTAATACTTTTGGGAAGTTTATTAATATAGTAATAATGGTAATAGTTAAGATAATCCAAAAATTACGGTAAGTCTTTTTCATGTGATTCATAGCTATTTTTGACCGTTAATTAGGGATAATTGTCTTGGGTGCCCAGAAAAAAGGTAAGTAATACATACTTTAGTGCGATTAATTTTTACAGACACAGGGTCACCTTCTTTAATATTAAAATCTTTAATTGATTTTGACGGAATAGTAAGAGCTAAGCTATTTCCCGTTTTAATAACTTTTCTAAATTTGGCCATTAGTTTACAGACTACTAATTTCTGATTGGTTCCCTATTATAGCAATTGGGCTACCCAAGAAGAAGTCGACAATAAATTGATCTCTTTTTTGACGACGTAAGCGAAATTCTCCCTTGCCCATAACCATATAATTTATTTCGTGACCACGAGTTTGTTCTTCTTGTTTGATGAAAGAATCAATTTCTCTAAGAGAGACATCGCCAACAATTATTAAATCAATATCGTCGGGGTTTCTTTTGTCGCCAGTAATAAATTTATTACTATAAAACACGAGTTTTATGGTACCGAGAGTCTCATTTTTATTTTGTAACTTTAGACCCAAACCGGAGCTTTGATTAGCAATGGCAAGAAGATTAAAAAAAAGAGATGATTGTTTGTCAGCCCAATAATAAAGACGATTACCTCTCCATTCAGAATTTATTACTCCAGATTTTTGCATATTTGCTAACTCACGTCTAACAGAATTGATTTCCTCATCAGTTAGGCGAACTAACTGGCGAACATAAAAAATATCTTGAGGGTTATAAAACAAAATATTAATTAGTTTTAATCTTGTTTGAGAGACAAATAAATGTTTTAAACTAGTTTGAATCTTCATAAGTTAATTAAAAGTGACACTGTTTCCAATAGGAAGAATTTCCACCCAAACATTTCCTGGAATAAAGTTTATTTCTTTACCAGTTTTTGTATCTTTGTAAATAGTGCGAGAGGCTCGATTTGCTTTTGACCAAGTAATCTCTGTTTTAACACCGTTTTGAACCAAAAATCCCGTACCACTTCCGATTACAGCATATAAATTGTGAAGGTGTTCATCGACTGAGCGAGTTTCTTTTACAAATTGAATAACTATATTTTTAGCAGTAATAGTTTCTTGAGTATTAAAATCAATGTGGTCAGTACCACCATTAGATCTTTGGTAAATGTTTTTAGTCGAGTCGTATTTCCAAGCGACATTGTAACCTTTCATACTGGACCAGAAATCAAACGAAATATTGGTAGCGTCAGAAGTAGTTGCTGGTTTATCTTCTTGTTTAAACAGCCAAGGGCGATAGTTTTTGTCCCAAGAGGTTTTTTTAGCTTCGGTTGTATTGGTTAATCCCCTTGAATCGGCAATATTCCAAAGTTCTGTAGAAGAACAGTACATAGTGTGTTCGGTCGCTTTTGGGCTGCCGGTTCTGTCAGGTTCTCGTCGACAGGCTTTGTAAGAAAGAGAAAATTGGCTTAAATCACACCAAGTTCCTTTATTTGTCCAACCATAGGCAGCTATTTGTTCTAATGCTTGAGCTTTGGTGGCAGTAGTGCATGGTCCACCATCGGTGGCAGCGCTACAATTTGCGCCTCCAACATGGTTATAAAGTGGGTAGTCCGAATATTCTGACGCTATATCAAGGAAATAAGTTCGAGCTGATCTGACTGGGCCAACATCGTATTTATTAGCTTGAGATCCAGCGACCTGGCCACAATAAAAAACACCCATAAATCTAGTGATTCCTCCTTCGGCTACGGTTTCATAGACGATATCAGCCGTTTGTAAACCTGACTGAGGTCGAGAATCGTTGTGATTTTCAATCATTACCATCAAAGGTCGTCTGGTTGACCAAATTTCTTTTTCTTCTTTGGTATATAATTTGCCGTTTATAGGACAAATTTCTGTTTTTGGGCCGGGATAAATTTCTGTTTTTTGAGGGTTAGTAGGAGTTATATCAGCTGTCTGATTTGTTTCTTTTTTGGAAAAAATTAAAAAAGAATTACTATTTGCTGGAATAAAATAATCAAACAAAAAATAAGAAACACCACTAATAAGTAAAAAGACACCTAAATAACTAATTGTTTTGATTATTTTGGAATTCATTTAATTTTTAACCTTTAATAGTATTAACTATAGCTAATTTTTCTTCTTTTGACAAAGTGTTATTTTCGACTTGACCATTTTTTATCGATTTAGCATAAATGCGAGTGACATCTCGATTGTGAAGAGATGTTACAACAGCGCCAGAATTGTTTTGATCGAGAATGGTTAAAATAAAGCTTTGATCACCTCCAACATTCTCAAAAGGATTAAAACGGGTGACATTAATTTTACACTTAAAATCGGAGGTAGCTTGCGGTGTTTCTTGGCGAATTTTGTTTTTTTTATATAACGCTCGGGAAATTAAAAACAACCAAAAAGAATTTATAAAAAATAATAATAAAATTACGGCTGTCATATTCTGTTTAATTGTACCAAAAATTCTATGCTATACTGGCTTTAGAAATGATTCAGGAAGTAAATAATAAATTTTTGAAAAGAGATTTAATAAAAAGCTTGATTTTAAGTTTGATTTCGTTTATGGTGATAATTGCTATCTATTTATTCGTTAAATTTTAAGGGGGTGAAGTATTAAATGCCAACTATTAAATTTTATAACGTTAAATCACGCAAATCGATCGAAGTAGACGTAAGTAAAGTAGAAAAAGTAATGTTAAAAAATGGTAGACCAGCAGCTCAAACCATGGATCCTGAAACTGGAACTAAAATGTTCAAAATCCTATCAGCAGCTGATGCCGCTTTACTTAAATAAATAAGATAAAATAAATTAACCTCTAAAGAAACTGAGGTGTCTACCCTGACGAAAGCTAACGCAATCTGACGGGAGGAAAGTCTGGACCACAAAAGATATAGGATCTAAAAATATAGGAGTCTAAGCAATTGGACGGCAATGCTACAGAGACGAGTAAGCGAGCTGCCTTCGCAAGAAGCTACGGCGAGCCTAAGTGAAACGAGCATCCTCCTAGTGGAAATCTTAAGATGAGACGTTAATATCTAATCTTTGAGAGTCTCAGGTAAAGAGAATAGTTAGATGACACTTAAACAGAATCCAGCTTAACAGTTTCTTTGGAGGTTTTTTGTGTCTTTAATTATTTCTTTTCGACTAGGACTTTGAAAATAGTTTCAAAAGTAAGGAATAAAGGAAGGGCTAAAATTGCACCAACAACTCCTCCTAATTTCGCGCCAGAAGCGATTAGTAAAATGGTTACTAAAGGATGAAAACCGACAGTTTTTTTCATAATACGTGGCACAATAATATTATTTTCTAATTGTTGAATAAGAGTGCCAACGGCAATAGCCAAAAAACCAGTAAGTGGTGAAATAGTAAATCCGACTAGAGCAGCTAAGGCAGTAGCCACAGTCGGACCAATTGAAGGAACCGCTTCAAGTAAACCAGCAAAAATAGCTAAAGGGACAGCATATCTTAGACCTAAAATTGTATAACCAATGTATGAGAGTGCACCAATAATTGTCATTAATAAAATTTCAGCATTAACCCAACTACCAAGCCTTAATTCTAATTGTCCGATTATATTAAGCATCTTTTCTTTGCCAATTTCTCCAAAAAAATCGTATCCATATTTCGAAAAATTCTTTTTTTCTAATAAAAGATAAAAGGTTAAAAATAAAATTACAAAACCAGAAATAACATTGGATACGACAGAGATGGCGACTTTGGCGATTCCTCCAGGAATATTTTCTAAAATTTTAAACTGTGAAGATAGATCAATAGCGTCAGAGCCAAATATTTTTATATTTTTTAAAGCCTGAGGAAGTGTTTGAATTAGACCAGCGGTTTGTTCAGTTAAAATTGGAACGATTCCGGCAACGACGAATGATATTATTCCCAAAATAATAATATATAAAATAAGAATGCCTAAAGGACGAGGAATTTTGTATTTTTCTAATCTAGTAACAGCGGGGTTTAGAGCTTCCATTAAGACAAAACTAATAAAGAGTAAGACGATTAAAGCCCTAATTTGCCAAACAACTACTAAGCCAAGAATAAACAAAACTGTAAAAACTATGTTTTTGTGAGAAATTTCAATTTTATTAGTTTTCATGATTTATTGTACCATTTATCCACTAATCTAAAGATGGACTTATCAAAATTATCTTTGGAGATATCAAAAAAAATAGCTCCCGACTTGGTTTTAAACCAACATGTTTGACGACGAGCATCGGAGTGTTCAGCATAGGACCAGGACTGGAGACAGGAAGATAAAACCCTTTGTCCCTCGACTTTGCTCGGGACTTTTCCCTTAAAAAGGGAAACTTTATTATTATCGAAATAAGGTTTGAGACATTGATAAGCGGCAATTTGCATACCTGGATCGGTCCATTTGTATTTTTTTAATAATTTTTCTATTTCGTCTAAAAAACCAATTTTCATCCGTTTATTAACACGAGCGTCGATACGTTGGTATAAAAAATCCAACGGAGCTGTAAGAGAAAGATGTAGTAAGTCAAAATTTTCAATTTTCAATTTACAATTTTCAATATTTTTTAGAGAGGAGAATTTGATTTCTATTTTTCTGGTTAGGCGATAGTGATTATTAATGTCGGAATGATTTAATTTAAAAAATCCATCTTTGTCTAAAAATTTGTATATTTTTTGAAGAGTACCTAGTGATAGATATTTAAAAATAAAACGTAAAATTTTATTTGGTTTTATGGAAAAAGTATTGTAGTTTGGGTTGATAAGAGAATCGATGTAAAAACCGCTACAACCGACGAGGATTGGGAGTTTGCCTCGGGATTGGATTTCTTTAATAGTTTCTAAACCAATTTTTTGAAAATCGGCAACAGAAAATTTTTGATCAGGAGTAATAATATCGATTAGATGAATTGGGGTGCCACTTGGCTGGTCTTTGCCGGTACCAATATCCATTCCTTTATAAATTTGACATGAGTCACCAGAAACTAATTCTCCATTATATTTTTGGGCTAATTTAACGGCTAAGTCTGTTTTACCAGTAGCTGTTGGACCAGAAATAACTAAAAGTTTATTAAACATTTACTTTAAATTCGACAACATCATCTGGCTGCATAATATAATCACGGCCTTCATGTCGAAGTTTGCCGGCTTCTTTGGCTCCAATGAGACCACCACAAGCAAGGTAGTCTTGATAAGAAACGATTTCAGCCATGATAAAGCCTTTTTCAAAATCGGTGTGGATTGCTGCGGCAGCCTCTGGGGCAGTCGAACCTTTTTTGATTGTCCACGCACGAGCCTCTTTGACCCCCGCAGTGTAATAAGATTGAAGACCGAGTGTGTTATAAGCTTTTTTAATAACCCGTTCAAGGCCGGGCTGTTCAACACCCAATTCTTTGAGATAAGAAATTCGTTCATCAACTGATAATTCTGATAATTCAAACTCAATTTGAGCACACACAGGAACCACTGTTTCAAAATTTTCAATTTTCAAATTCCAATTTTCAAGATTTTGATAAGTATTTTCGTCGACATTGGCAACGATAAAATATGGTTTTGAAGTCAACAAAAAAAATTCTTTTATAAATTCCTTTTCTTCATCATCTAAATCAAGATTTATAGCAAGAGTTCCCTTTTCTAGCTCAGATTTTAGTTTTTGGGCTAAAATAAATTTTTTACTATTTTTTTCTTTGGAGTTATTTTTGTTAGAATCTATATATTTATCGATAGTTTCCAAATCTTTGATAATTAATTCGGCACAAATAACCTCAAAATCACTTTGAGGGTCAACAGACCCTTCTTTTATTATATTGTTATTGGAAAAGGCTCGAACAACATGACAAATGGCGTCACAGTCTCGAATATTGGTCAAAAATTTGTTTCCTAAACCCTCGCCCTGAGAGGCACCTTTGACAAGGCCAGCAATGTCAACGAACTCTACCGCAGCCGGGATAACTTTGTTTGTTTTAACAATATTGGCTAATGCGGGTAATTTTTCATCGGGAACTTCGACAACTCCAACATTTGGGTCAATGGTACAAAAAGGATAATTACTGGCATCGGCAACTTGTTTGCCCAAAAGGGCGTTGAATAAAGTAGACTTGCCAACGTTGGGCAGACCAACAATTCCGATTGATAATTTCATAAAGTTATTTTACCAAATTTTGGCTTATTATTGGTAATAAAATCAACCACATTAATTGGGACTAGACTATGCCATTTGGGATTATTTATATAAATCAGCTGGCGAATATTGGTGGCACGGATTGGTAGAATTTTTGGAGTAATAATTTCAAAATTATGACCATAGTTTATAAAACAATCAGAAGTGTAGTTATTGTCAGTGAATAAACAGGTGTTTGATTCATTAATTATTTTAAAAAATGTTTTGACGTGGTTGGCATATTTTGGGGGATTGTGAATATCTGGAATAATTTTTAGTTCGTAAGGAAAATTTAAAATATTTAGATTGGGAATTAGAAGAGATTCTACCTGTTTGGCGGTCAGAAAATTTTTATCATCGATAACCCCAGCGTCACCAATACCGATTAATAATTTTTTGATTCCGGATTTAATTACTTGATTAATAAATTGGAGATGATGAAGACAGGGGGGCTGGAAACGGCCGATGATTAAACCAAATTGTTTGTCAGTTTTCATTTATTCAACAGAAATAATGGGAGGAAGTTTTCGTTTGTGTTCAGAATTTTTAATAAGATCTTGAATTTTTACTTCAATTTCTGGATTAATATGACCACCTTGTAAAAATTTATCCAACTCACTATAACTAAAACCAAATTCACCTTCATCAGTTTGATCTGGCCACAAACCGGCGGTGGGTTTTTTGTCAATAATAGTTTTGGGAATATTTAATAATTTTGACATTTCAAGTACTTCAAATTTATAAAGCTCGGCTATTGGCTCTAAATCACAACCGCCATCACCAAATTTTGTAAAGTAACCGATAGTCATCTCTGATTTGTTGGTAGTACCGACAACTAAACCATCTTTGTGATTGGCATAAGCATATAAAATAGCCATTCGAGTGCGTGACATGAGATTGGCTAAAACATATTTGTTGGGAGAAATTTTATATTTATCAACAATTGGTTTGATGTCTTTTTGAAAATATTTAATTTTGAGTTGTTTTACGACTGAAAGTGAGTCTAAAATATCAGATTGACGACCATAGGGCATTAAAACACCAAAAACTCGCTTTGGACCCAAGGCTTTGACACATAAAAAGGCACATAAGGCAGAATCTATTCCACCAGAAATACCAATAAAGACATTTTTTTGTCCAACATATTTTTTAATCCCTTCGACTATTTTTGATTCAAAAATTCTTATATCTCTCATACTATATTGTATCAACATAAAGCCCTCCGAAATTTTCGGAGGGCTTTAAAAAACAAATGAATATTTCATCCCGCAGTGGCGGGATTCCGTAAATCAAAAATTTACTTCACCATCTTTTTAATTTTGGTGCCAGGAATGTAGCGAGGCATTCTTCGGGCAGCAATTTTTTTAGCTTCTTTAGAATTGATTGCTTTGATAGTTTTAGCTTTGAACATTTTAGTTTTGAATGTTCCAAAACCAGATAACTTGACGGTTTCACCGTTAGCAAGTGATTTCATTATTTCAGAAAGAAAAGTTTCAACTGCTTGTTTAGCAGCTTTTTTACTAAGCTTAGCCTTTTGTGACACTGATTCGATAAGATCTTTTTTGGTCATTTTTTTTATTATTTTTAATTATTAATTAATTTAATAATAACGAATTTTGTGGAAAATGCAAGTTATTTCAGTCTTCTTTTACCGCATTTTTGTTGATTTTGTTACCAGTAATAACACTGCTGACCCGAAGTTCACGAATGACAGTCACTTTTATTTGTCCAGCCCATTTGGCTTCTTCTTCGAGCTTTTCGGCAATATTATAACTTAAGACTTCAGATTCAGAATCTGAAACGGCTGATGGTTCAACAATAACGACGACTTCTCGCCCTGCTTGATATGCAGCAACGCTTAAAACACCTGGAAATCCCTTGGCGACTTCTTCGATATTTTTCATTCTTTTTAAATACTCTTCATGCACCTCATAACGAGCCCCTGGACGTGCCCCTGAGGCGGCATCTCCGATATAAACAATGACTGATTCAACTGAAGAGAATTCTTTTTCTTCGTGATGTTCAGCCACACAATTTATTATTTTTTCAGGAATTTTAAACTTTCTAAGTAAGTCAACACCAAGATCAATATGAGTCCCCTCTTGATCAGCAACAACTTTACCAATATCGTGAAGCAATGCTCCAAGACGAACAGTATTAACATCGGCTTTCAACTCATAAGCAATACCAGTAGCGATTTTGGTGGCTTCAATTGTGTGCTTGGCTAAATTTTGGCCATAAGAAAAACGATATTTATATTTCCCGATTTCTTTGATTAAATCGATGGGTAAATTAAAAGCTCCAACCTCTTGACAGATTCTTTTTCCTTCACTGATAAGAATTTTGTCGATTTCGGTTTTTGTTTGAGCCACGATCTGTTCAATTTTAAGTGGTTGAATTCGACCGTCTTTAACTAGTTTCTCTAATGAAATACGAGCAATCTCTCTTCTGGTCGAATCAAATGAGGAAATTCTAATATCATTAGTTTCGTCTAACTCCAATTCGACACCTGTGGCTTTTTCAAAAGCTCTAATATTTCGACCTTCACGTCCAATTATTTTACCTTTGACGGTTTCGTCGGGAAGGGAAATAGTGGAAACAGTATATTCAGCAACATAATCTGTTAGACCATGGCGGATATTGTCGACGATAATTTCTTTAGTAATTTCTTCTTCCTTTTGACGAATATTGTCCTTAGCTTCTTCAATTTTTTTGGCAATCCAGTTGGACATTTTTTTCTCAGTGCTACTAATCACCAGGTTTTTTGCCTTTTCGATATCTAAACCAGAAATAGCTTCTAATTTGTCTAATTGTTTTCGGTATAGATCATCAACACTCTCTAATTTCTTTTTTAAATCTAAAGTTTGTTGATCGATTGATTTTTCCTTTTGAATTAAATATCGTTCTTTTTCGTCAAGTGAGGATAATCGCCTAAAAACTTCTGCTTCTTTTGCTTTTGTGTCAGCTTCAATTTTTTTGGCATTTTGAAGAGCAGCTTCAATTTGAGCATCAATTTTTGAAGTGTCAACGGGTGCGGGCGAGCTTGTTTTTGTAGGAGAAAAAACAACTCTATTCTTTTCTTCGGGGGAATCAACTATAAGTGAAACGGGTTCTTCTGTTTTATTATTTTTAGTAACTTTTTTTTCTTTTTTGGATGTTCTTGAAACATCTGTAGGGGTAGAAAAAAGACCCTTAACTTTCGTAAGAAAAAAATCTAACATTTAAGCCTCCAATTACTTTTTATGACACAAAAAACCTTATGAAAACGCCTGAGATAAGAACAAAACTAACATATTGATCGTGCAAATAAAAAGTATATAAATTTAATTTAATAATTAATAAGTTTAATTAAAAGTCAGTATATTTTACTGTAAAGAGAGATATTCGTCAATTGCTGCTTTAATATCCGATACGGAAAAGCCTCGACGGAAAAGTGACGAATATAATTTATTTTTATAGCGATAATCGGACAAAAGATTACGGTTAATATTTTTTTTAGATAATATTTTTTTAATTGATTGATTTTCGTTGTCTGGAGAAATATTCAAAGATGAGGTGTCAACCCCTTTTTGATTTAATAAGTATTTAATTTCAACAACCGATTTTGATTTATTTTTTTTAAGAAAATAGTCAACAAAATCTGATTGGTTAAGGAATTGTTTATCTTTTAACTCTGTTATGATTTGATTCGAAATGGAATCTGTGGGGGTTGAATCAAGTAATTTAAATTTTTGTATCTTTTTATAAAAAAATATTTTTAACTTTTGGAATAAAATCTTTTCTGTCTTGGGCGAAATAGCTATTTGGCGAAGAGCATATTCTTTGCCTAAGTAAAGAAGCGATAAGGATTTTATTTGATCCAAAACTTCTGGACTTAATTCTTGATTCTTCGTCAGAGACAAACGAATCACATCGTCGATAAAAAAAGGTAAATAATTTTTGTCCGAAAATACTAAATTTGCCCGATTTTTTATTCGACTGGTTTTAATATTAACAAGAGAAATCATTACTCTTTGGAATCTTCATCAGAAGATTTTGGTGTAGTATCAGCAGTAGTGGCGCTTTGAACTTTTTCCCAAATTTTATCGCGATATTCTTTAGCAATTTTGGGATTTTCTTTAAAATATTTTTTGGCACCTTCACGACCTTGGATGTTTTGATCACCAATTTTGAAAAAAGCTCCAGACTTAACAACAAATCCATATTGAACTGCTAGGTCGACTAGTCCGCCATAGACAGAAATACCTTCGGTGTTCATAATATCGAATTCGCATTCTTTAAATGGGGGAGCAATTTTATTTTTAATAATTCGAGCGCGATGCTGAGAGCCAATAGGATCTCCGGAAGCAGTTTTGATATTGGCAATTTTTCTCAAATCAATACGGACTGAAGAATAAAATTTTAAGGCCAGCCCACCAGGAGTAGTCTCGGGATTACCAAACATAACACCTATTTTTTGACGGATTTGATTGGTAAAGATAACAACTGTTTTTGATTTAGAAATTGCTCCAGTGAGCTTACGGAGGGCTTGAGACATTAATCGAGCTTGAACTCCCATCATTGAATCCCCCATTTCGCCTTCGATTTCGGCTTTGGGAACCAAGGCTGCTACAGAATCAATAACTATAACATCAACAGCATTGGAACGAACTAAAGTTTCAACTATTTCTAGGGCTTGCTCACCATTGTCTGGTTGAGAAATTAAAAGACTATCTAAGTTGACCCCAACTGTAGCGGCTCTAGTAGGATCAAGGGCATGTTCAACATCGATAAAGGCACAAGTGCCACCAAGTTTTTGAGCTTCAGCAACAACATGAAGACAAACAGTGGTTTTTCCTGATGCTTCTGGTCCAAATATTTCACTAACACGACCGCGAGGTAAACCGCCAACACCCAAAGCAATGTCTAAAGGCAAACAACCAGTAGGAATAACTTCAACAGACATATCAGATCTTTTCTCTCCCATTTTCATAATAGCTCCATCACCATAAGCTTTTGTAATTTGTTCCATAGCAACACGGATAGCTTCATTTTTTTGGCTTTGATTACCACCGACAGGAGAACCTTTTTGGACTTCTTTTTTTATTTTCTTTTTATACATATGTTTTATTTAATATTAACGTTACAGTTATAGTGATACCAAAAAGAAATATATCAAGTCAAGGTATCAAAACACGAAGAAAGCACGAAAGTGTTTTAATTAAGATTATTTTGTCGGGGATACAGGATTTGAACCTGCAGCCTCACGGACCCCATCCGTGCGCGCTAGCCAATTGCGCCAATCCCCGTTAGATTGCTTAGATTTTACCAAATTTATAGTAATAAATGTTGTCGATAAAGATTTTTTAAATAGTTTATAATTAGCTTTATGACAATAAAATTTGGGCCAAATGATGTTATTAGAGATGAACACTTTTTGGTGACTAAAAAAGAGGTTAGGCAAACAAGTAAGGGTGACGATTATTTACAACTTGAATTGAGTCGGCCAGAAGGCATAATAGAAGCAAAGATTTGGAATAATAATTTATCGCAATGCCAAGTAGAGATAGGAAAAGTAATTGAAATAAAAGGAAAAACACAAGATTATAAAGGACAGATAAGTTTAATTGTGGATAGTTGCCAAATAATTAACAGTGAAGAAGCTCAAGATTATAAGTCGGCACCAAAAACAATGGTTTTTGATATCGAAACGGTGGGGAAAAAATTTGAAGACTTAGATGAGGTGGAACAAGACTATTTGATCAATAATTTGGAAAAAGGAGAAGCAGATAAAGAAGTGGCTAAGAAAAAAACAGGTCTTTACTCAATATTTGGAATGGTTTGTGCAATTGGGGCTTATAACCCTAATACCCGAAAAGGGGTAGTGTTATTACTAGGAGAAAATGAGCTTAAACCTGAAAAAGAAAACTATACTTATAAAATTTTTAAAACTGAAAAAGATTTATTAACCGGATTTTGGGAAATTGCCAAAGAGTATGAATTATTTGTAACTTACAATGGCGATAACTTTGATTTTCCATATTTACAAATCAGATCAGGTGTTAATCGAGTCAAAGTCCCGTTTGAAATTAAAAAATGGGGCGGAGATAAATTTATTGATTTACAAAATAAAATTAGACAAAGTCATGGATTTAAATTGGAAATGTTATGCAAAGCATTTGGAATAGAAAATCCAAAAGAAGCGGGAGTTCATGGGGGTGATATTAACGAACTTTTTGATAAAAAAGACTATCAAAAAATAGCTGATTATGTAGCCAGAGATGCATTTTCCACCTCAGAATTATATCTTATCTGGGATGAATATATGAGCGGAAAAATTTAATTAGTTAATTAGTAAGTAGTTAGTAGTAAATAGCAAAACATGAAAAAAAATAATGAAGAAAAGAAATATCAAATAGAGTTGGAAGTGGTGGAGGTGGGAAAGGTAAGCAAATCGGTTAAAACGATAAGATCTGCTAAGAAAAATTTTAAAAAACTTATATTAAATAAACTGAGCGGAAGAACTGGAGAATGCTAATTAAAGTATAAAAAACAAAATTGCTGATAAGAATATTACGTAGACACCGAATATCCAAAATTTTTTATTAATAGTGATTTTTTGAAATATATTTAAAACAAAATAACCAATAATAGAAGCAAATACAAAAGAAATTAAGTTGTTTAGGGTAAGAAAATCAGAAGAAATAATATCTTTTAGGCTGAGGATAATTGCTCCTAGACTAGCTGGAATAAATAAACTAAAAGAAAAATTAAAAGCGTTTTGGGGTGATAAACCTAATAATAAAGCAGAAAAAATAGTACCACCAGATCGAGATATGGCTGGCAAGATTGCAAACGCTTGAAAAACACCGATTATAAAAGCAGAAAAAAAACTTAACGATTTATCTTTTGTAGTTATAAATTTGGTGGATAAAACCATAATTCCGGTAAATAAGAAAAAATATGGTAATAAGTTTGGCAAACTAGCAATAGACTCAATTTGATCTTTTAACAAAATACCAACGATTGCAGCTGGAATAGAACCAACAATAATATATTTTATGTTCGAAAAAAAATATTTGGTCTGATGGCGGAAGAAAAAAATGACTGATAAAAAAGTGGCGGCATGAAGAAAAATATCAAAAGTAAGTGATGGAGTCAGTTTGATAAAATGTTGAAATAAATTAAGATGGCCATCAGAAGAAACTGGTAAAAATTCAGTTACGGCTTGAACTAAACCCAGAAAAATGGATTGAATTAGTGACATTAATTAGTTTATCAGTTTTTCAGCTTTTCAGACTATCAGATTATCGTTTTGGAGATTGTTTCTGACGACGTGACTTACCACCGGTACCAACCATACGACGTTCTTTGACACGGGAGTCGACAGTTAACAACCCAGCAGTTCTAAGTTCTGGTTTGAATAATTCATTGATTTTTATCAAAGCTCGAGAAATTGCTAAACTTAATGCTTGAACCTGTCCTGTTTTTCCGCCACCAATAATTTTGGCTTGAAAATAATATTTACCCAATGTTTTTGTAATTTCAAATGGTTTATCGTAAACGATTTTTTCAGTTTTGGTAGGAAAATACTTTTCTAAAGAGATACCGTTGATCATTGATTCACCTTTACCAGTAAACAATTTTATGGTGGCGACAGCGCTCTTACGGCGACCTAAAGTACGAATATAAGAATTTTTTGAATTATTTTTTGTCATAATTATTTTTTAATTTTATTGGTATAAGGATGGTCAGCCCCAACAAAAACCTTTAAACGAGTCATTCGAACATCTCGTAGTTTATTTTTTGGTAACATGCCATAAACCCCATGAGAAATAACTTTTCGAGGATCCTTTTTTAGCATTTCAGCTAAGGTTAACTCTTTTAAACCACCAGCCCAATGAGTATGGTGATAATATATTTTTTCTTTTAATTTTTTACCAGTAACTTTGATATTCTCGGCATTGATAGCAACAACGTAGTCACCATCATCTCGGTGATAGGAAAAAGTAGTTTTGTCTTTACCCATCAAAATAGTAGCTATTTGGGTACAAATTCTGCCTAATGTTTGATTTGATAGGTCAATTAAGTGCCAACTTCGATCAACTTTATTTCCTTTAAGAACTGTGGTTTTCATTATTTAGTCTCCTTTATTTTTTTTACTATTTTTTTTGGTTTTAAATCTTTTTTTTCTATTTTTTTAGTATCAGCTTTTGACCCTTTTTTCTCTTCGACTTTGGTTGAAATTTTCTTAATATCAAATTTAACTGGTTTGACAAAGCTTAACTTAACAATAAGAGAGTCGTCTCCAAAACGTCGTTTAACTTTGGTTATTTTTGTAAAATTACTAGTTTGATCTCCAAAGGTTTCTTTAAATGTTTTAACAACATTGTTTACCCAAGTTTGATTTTGAAGAACCTTAAATAGTTCTCGTCTGGCGATTAAATCTGGTTTAGTAATAATGGTGTTTGATAACGACTCAATTGTCGAAACAATAGCAGTAGCTCTCGCTTGAGTAGTATCGATAGAACCATTAATAAAGATTGCTTTGGCTAGAGAACTAAACAAAGCTTTACGCTCATTATGGTTTCGTCCTAATTTTTTTCCAAAAATACGATGTTTCATGACAGTTTATAAATTAGAAACTTTATTTCCAACTAAAATTTCTTTCTTTTAACCAAGAATCAATAACTTTAAGAGATTTTTCTCCAACATTTTTAGCTCGACTGACATCTGAACGACCAGCTTTTATGAGAGTCTCGATGGTTAAATATCCAGCTTTTTTAAGAGCGTTGGTAACTCGGAGAGGTAATTCAATTTCTTCAATAGAGATATCACTTCCCTGTGAAGAGACCAAAGTATTAATAGTGATGATTTCGTCTTCAAATTCTTTTGGATCAGCTATCTGACCAAAAGCGTTAATTAAATCTTTGGCGGCCATTTTAAGAGCATAAAGAGGGTCAACAGAACCATCGGTCCAAATTTCTAGAATAAGTTTGTCGTAGTTAGATTTTTTACCTAAACGAGTTGGTTCAACTGTATAGTTGGTTTTAATTACTGGGGTAAAAGTAGCGTCGAGAATAATTTCACCAATAACATCTGTTTTTTGTTCTTTTGCCATAGTATAACCGACTCCCCTTTCGACTGTTAAGTCGATCTTTAGGCTTGATTTCGAATCTGATAAGGTAGCAATGTGTTGGTCTGGATTGGTTACTTTACAAAGATCATTGTCGATAATGTCACCAGCAGTGACAATTCCAGGACCTTTTTTGTCGAGATGTAAGACAATTGGTTCTTCTTTTGAATAGCTAAATTTTACTTTTTTAAGGTTTAGAGAAACATCAACCAAATCTTCTTTTACACCTGGTAAGGTAGTAAAAAGATGGTTTGTTCCATCAATTTTTATTCGAGTAATTGCTGCCCCTGGGATAGTTATCAATAAAACTCGACGAAGACTATTACCGAGAGTGTGACCAAAACCTCCTACTAAAGGACTAAGTTCAAATTTACCATATTTATCGGTAGACTTGATTGTTTTGATATTAAACTTATTAGTTTCAATCATAAAATACTCCTTTTTATCTTGAATAATATTCAATTATTAAATTAATGTCGATATCATTACCAATCTCTTCTCTAAGAGGTTCAGAAATGATTTTGACAGTGTTTTTTTGTTTGTTTAGATCAAGCCAACTTGGGGCTTTATAATCGGATTCTTCACTAGGAAGAGTACCAATCTTTTCGATTACTTTTTTATCTAAAGTAATAACATCTTTTAAGTTAACTTGATAAGAAGGGATGTTAAATTTTTTGTCATTTAACAAAATATGGCCGTGACTGATTAATTGTTTTGCTGAGGATCTTGATAAAGCTAAACCAGAAAGGTAAAGAACATTGTCGAGTCTTTTTTCTAATAATGACAATAAATTTTCTCCAACTAATCCTTTTAATTTCTTGGCTTTAAGGTAATAATTTTTAAATTGAGTTTCTTGAACACCATAAATACGTTTGGCTTTTTGTTTGGCTCGTAATTGAATTCCGTAATCAGTTAACTTACCACTATTTTTGGCTCCATGCATACCTGGTCTAACGGCACCTTTCTTTTCGATGGGACATTTGGCAGAATAGCAACGAACTCCTTTTAAATATAGTTTAGTTCCGGCACTTCGACAAAGTCGGCATTTAGTGTCTAAAGTTATTCTTGACATAAAGTTTGAGTTATAAAGTTTGTAAAGTTATAAAGTTATAATTTTAAATTAAACATGACGTTGCTTGGGTGGTCTAGGACCATTGTGAGCAATGGGAGTAATGTCGGATATTTTATCAACATCGAAATCCCTTTTTGAACGAAGGAAACGCAAGGTAGCATCGTGGCCGACACCTGGTCCTTTTAAATAAACATCAATTTTTTTAATCCCGTGTTTTTTGGCTTCTTCTAGGGCTTTTTCAACTGCAGTTGAAGCGGCATATGGAGTTGACTTGCGAGAACCTTTAAAACCACAATTTCCAGCACTTGACCAGCTAATTACTTTTCCTTTACTATCGGTGACACTTACAAGAGTATTGTTGAAGGTAGATTTGACATAGAGTCGCCCTTCGGCAATATTTTTAAATGTTTTCTTTTTGACAGAGGTTTTATTGGTAGAAGATTGATCCATATTTATTTGAAAAATTATTTATTTGAATTACTAGCGGCAGCATTTTGGGCTGTTTCAATTTTTGCCCATGCCTCTTTAGTAAGTGAACCAACAGTTTTCTTTTTACCTTTACGGGTACGAGCGTTGGTTTTGGTTCGTTGTCCACGAACAGGTAAGCTAACAATATGACGAATACCACGGTAAGACTTGATGGCTTTGAGGCGATCAATGTTTTCGCGAATTTCTTTTTTAAGGTCACCTTCAATTTTGAAAGATTCTAACACTTTCATTAGAACAGAGACGTCATCTCGGGACAAATCTTTAATTCGGGTATTTAAATCAATTTTGGCCATAGCAGCTAATTTCTTAACATTTGTACGACCTATTCCGAAGAAACGAGTTAACCCAATCTCGGCTCTTTCATTGTCAGGAATTTCAACACCAAGAATTCTCATGATAATTTAACCCTGTTTTTGGGTATGTCTTTTGGTAGAACAAATAATACGTCGAACACCGCGGCGGATAACCACTTTGCAGTTTCGACAACGACGTTTGATACTAGATTTTACTTTCATAAAAATAGACTTGGATATTGTAACCTAATTTTACAACAATATCAAAGAGTAAATTTAATTTAGCCTCGGTAGACAATTCTACCAATTAAACCGTCTGGACTTAATACTAAAGAAACGAAGTCTCCAGCGATGACCCGAATATGGTTCATCTTTAATTTACCGGCTAAATGGGCAATTATTTCTTCTCCGTTTTCTAACCTAACTCGATAAAGTGAGTTGGGTAAAACTTCGGTTAGTTGACCTCTGACAGTTGGTTCTTTGGGCATTTTAATTTAATTAATAATATATTTTATCTTAATTGATAAATTTTTTGGTCGATGTCAGCAAAAATTGGTTCGATTGGGCGATTGCCGTCAAATTGAAGGATTAATCCCTTTGGGTTGAAGTAATTTATAATTAAACCATTGTTGTCATCATAGAATTTTTGACGGGCAGCCATAGCCTCGGGGGTGTTGTCAGTCCGGTCTTTATCTTGAAATTCAACTCCCATTTTGGCTCGGCGAGCTTGAATTTCTTCAAAAGTAACATCGAGATGAATAACAAGATCGAGAGGTTGATTGACCTGGAAAAGATAATTTTCGATAAATTGACCTTGACCTAAACTTCTGGGGAAACCATCAATAATAAAATCTTTATTACCTATTTGGTTGAGTTTGCCAGTTAAAAGTTTAAAAGTTAACTGTTCTGGAACTAATTTACCACTGTCAACAAAGGATTTGGCCTCAAGGCCTTCCGGGGTACCAGCGGCCATTTCGTCACGAAGAATTTGCCCCATTGAAAGATGGGTTAATCCATATTTAGAAGCAATTAATTTGGCTTGAGTTGATTTACCACAACCTGATGGACCAATTATAAATAAGTTTAATGACATATTTTTTTTAAATTCCAAGATACAAATTCCAAGTATTCCAAACAATTATCAATACCCAATTTTAAATGACCAAACGATTGATTATTGGTTATTGTGATTTGTTTGTTTCTTGTTAGTTGGTTATTGGTTATTTTTTAATAATTAATAACTTAATTTAATATTAAACCCTTTCCGGATAAACCGGCTTTTCCCTTAAAAAGGGAAACTTTTTATTTTAATAACTTAATTTGTCGTAATTGTAAGTTTGGACAACATTTTCTAGTTTTCTAGTTAACTCTAAAATAACAGATACAGCAATTAAAACACTTGTTCCACCAATAGTTAGCGTGGTTACATTGGTAATTTTTTGAACAATTGAGGGGGTAACGGCAATGACTCCCAAAAAAACAGCCCCGATTAATAATACTCGATTTGTAAGATACTGAATTCTTTTTTCAGTCGAAAGGCCGGGTCGAATGCCAGGAATAAAGCCACCTGATTTACGTAATTCTTCAGCAATATCTTTTGGTTTGAAAACAACTGAAGTATAAAAGAAAGTGAAACCAATAACTAAGAAAAAATAAAAAAACATATAAAAATAACCATCAGTACGAAATATATGAGCAAGGTTATTAAAAATATTGGCGATAGTTTGATTTGGGACTTTACCTAAAAACTGACCTAACAAAGAAGGAACAGTAGACAGAGAAACCGCAAAGATAATTGGCATAACACCAGCAGTGTTTACTTTGATTGGTAAATAAGTAGATTGACCCCTTTTGGCATAGTTTATGGGGATTCTTAAGATTGCCTCCTCAACTAAAACTATGGCTCCGATCATTACTAGTGCCATAGCAATAAAAATAATAATATTGAGCCCGTTTTGGGGGTTTGAAAAATCAGTAACTGTTAAGGTTTGAATTAGGCCTATTGGTAATCGAGAAATAATTCCAGCAAAAATTAACATTGAGACCCCATTACCGGCCCCATAATTATTAATCAATTCACCAAAAAAAATCATGATCATAGTCCCAGCCAACATACTCGAAACAAGCGCAATAATAGTAAGTAGATTGTAAGTTGGAATAATGTTTTGAGATCGAAGAATAGCAAACATACCAAGCCCATTGATAATGGCAAAAGGAATAGTGGCAATTCTGATATATTGGTTAATTTTTGACCGACCATATTCCCCTTCTTTTTGAAGAGCTTCAAGTTGAGGAACTACTAAAGCTAATAATTGCATCATGACTGAGGCACTGATATAAGGGCTAAGACCAAGGGCACAGATAGAAAAATTGGCAAGAGTGCCACCAGAAAACATATCAATAAGTGACAAAAGTTGATTTTGAGCAAAGAACTGTCGAAGAAGGCTAAGATTAACACCAGGGACTGGTATGTGGGCGATAAAACGAAAAGCTACTAAAATTCCAATAGTAAATAAAATTTTTTTTCGAAATATTTTGTTTTTAAAACCCTCAAAATAGAGTGAAAGATACTTCGTCAGTTGATTCATTACTCTATCTTACCACCAGCAGTAATAATTTTTTTATGAGCAATTTTTGATACTAAAATTCCTTTAATGTTAATTTTTTTAGTAATTTCTCCAGCAGATAATATTTTGACGTTTGAATTGAGTCTTTTTAGAGCAATATGTGTCTTTTGGGTTAAAGAATTAAGATCAACCATATCCCCATCTTGATACCATTTATCGAGTTGAGATAAATTGAAATTAATAATATTTTTTTGGTTATTCAAACGGTTTTTACCCCTTAAAAAAGGCAATAGCTTAATCCAGCCTTTTTTGATTTTAGTACCATCAAAAGTAAGTTTTATTTTACCTCTAGATTTGGCACCTTTTTGGCCCCGGCCACTAGTATGACCACC
>JAQVQI010000004.1 GCA_028701645.1 Candidatus Shapirobacteria bacterium | reverse complement strand
TTAACTGGTAAAATCGATAAAATTGAACTTCTTGATGGTAAAAACGTTAATGTTGTTGATTTCAAAACCGGTAAACCCGACTCCAAATATCAGCAGCTTTCTCAGGATGGGGATTACTTCCGTCAATTAGTTTTTTATAAACTTTTGTGTCAACACTCCATTGGTTTTCCTTATCATGTCCAATCGGGGACTATTGATTTTATTGAAAAAGACGCTCGTGGCAATTTCAAAAAAGTCGATTTCCAAATTACCGATGAACATGTCGATAATCTCTCAAAATTAATTATCGACACCTATCAAAAAATTCTTAATCTAGAATTTGCCCCATCACCCAAATGTGACGACCCCGACCACCTTCATTATTTATTTGATAAATATTTCAAATGAAATTAAAAATCAAACGTTTCGATAAATCTTTGCCTTTACCGGTTCACAAGACAGCCGGTGCTGTTGCTGTCGACTTGTGTGCTCGAACCGACTTCACTATTGAATCTCATCAATTTGGTTATATCCCTATGAACGTCGCCATTGAAATACCTGATGGTTATTTTATTCTCATGGCCCCACGCTCATCTACCCACAAACTTGGTCTGATGGGGCTCAATGGAGTCGGAGTTTTTGATCGTGATTTTTGTGGTGATAACGATGAATATCATTTTATTGCCTACAACTTTACTGATAGTTCAGTTAGTATTGAAAAGGGGACTCGTCTCTGTCAACTATTATTAATTAAATGTGAAAATTTCGATTTCCAAGAGGTTGACAAAATGGAATCGGTTAATCGCGGCGGTTTCGGGACAACTGGAGTAAAATAATCTATGACACCAGAACGGATTAATAGTGAAAAAATTCAAAAAGGTGTCAGTATCGAAGAATGTATTAAAAAAGCTGATAAATACATTAAAAACAACGGTTCTTGTCTGTTTTTATTCGATGTTAAGGGTTCTAGAATTCACCCTAACCGACAACAGCTCCAAGAACAACTAATCGACCTAATGGCCAACTTAAACTCTGAATTTGAACAATATTTGCCCGAAAACAACTTAATGATTTCACCAAGATTTGAAAAAGGATTTTCAAGTATATTAGGTGATGCCTCTTGGGCAGGAATAAACAATAGCGAAGTAATTGTTAAAATCGTTGATTTTATTCATCAAAAAATGCCTACAGTCGAGTTCCATTTCGATGTGGCTCAGCACGGATTTGATAGTCCAAACCTCAAAATAATTAAATAATATTGTATTATTCTTTTATGACCTTTATTTATATTCTTCTAGTTTTGATTCTTCTTATCCTTATTTTCCTTATTTTTAAATCAAAAAAAAATAATCCCAATGAATTTAGTGACCAATTTTTCAACCAGTTCAATCAAAAATTTCCCGAAATTTTAAACCAAGCGAATACTAATTTAATCAATCTAGCCAATGAAAAAGTAGGAACTGATCTAAATAACAAAAAACAAGCCATTGAAGAATTAGTTAACCGAGCCTTGCTAGAAATCGAAAAGAATAACAAAAAAATGGAGGAAGT
This sequence comes from Candidatus Shapirobacteria bacterium, assembly GCA_028701645.1. Taxonomy (GTDB): domain Bacteria; phylum Patescibacteriota; class Microgenomatia; order UBA12405; family UBA12405; genus WARW01. The sequence goes on along the minus strand of JAQVQI010000004.1, from coordinate 26,793 downwards.
CGAAATCAAACGCACTGGTTCTTTTTCAAGCTTGACTGAAAAACTCGAGGAACAAAAAACTCTTACCAACCAACTAAAGGTTACCACTGAAGGTCTCAAAAATGTTTTAAGTAACAATCAAATGCGTGGTGCTTTTGGTGAACAAGTCGCCGAGGATTTACTCAGAATGTCTGGCTTTGTCAGTGGAGTTAGTTATGACAAACAAGTTTCTGGTGATTCTTCTCGCCCTGATTTTACTGTCTATATGCCCGATGGGATGAAGGTCAATGTTGACTCAAAATTTCCTTATCAAAATTTAGTCAAAATGAGTGAAGCCGACAGTAAAGAAGAAAAAGAACGTTACAAAAAACTTTTTGAACAAGATATCAAATCCAAAATCAAAGAAGTTACTAGCAGAGAATACATAAATCCAGAGGAAAATACTGTCGATTTTGTTATTTTATTTATCCCCAACGAAATGATTTTTAGTTTTATTTACGATCGTTTCCCCCAAGTTTGGCAAGATGCTATGGCTAAAAAAGTTATTTTGGCCGGTCCCTTTAGCTTTACCGCAATTTTACGAATGGTCCATCAGGCTTACGACAATTTTCGATACCAAAAAAATGTGGCCACTATCATTGGCTACATCAAAAAATTTGGCGAAGAATTTGAAAATTACAATAAAGGTTTTAAAGATATCGGAGTTCGGATTGAATCACTTCAAAAACAATATGTCGCCGTCGACGCCACTCGTACCAATCAATTAGTTAAAATTGTCAACAAAATAAAAACCGAAGAACCTCAAGACAATCAACAGCTCCATGAATAAGAAATATCTAGTTTTTTCTATTATTTTTTGGTTAAGTTTGGCTATTTTTATAATTTTTGTACCCCCTGAGTTTATTTGGTCAAAAATTAGTTTTTTTTTAATAATATTTTCTGCTTTTATATCTACTTTCTATATATTTTTCAAAAATCATCAACTTAATATTTTACTATCTTTATATCTACTATCTTTATTAATTCTTCTTTTTTTTCATCAGTTTTTTATAATCAATTTAATCCTTATTACTGGTCTTTTTATTTGTCTTTTCTTTGTTTACTCTCAAAAAGACGCTAAATAATTTGCTTTTGCCACGTTTTTAGGATATATTCAGGTCAATATAATTTCATTATAATGATGAAATTGTTAAAGATATATCACTTTGCGATACAAATCTTTACCCACTTTAACTTGCAGAATAAGAAAGGAGGCCAATATGTTTTTTTAAAAGACTATTCCCAATCATGGTCGTTTTGTCCCTTGTGGTTGCATACTCAACGCTTAACATCACCGACAAAGCAATCATCACTGACCAAATAGTCGTTGAAACCCAACAATCCAACAGAAAAAATAAATGGAATGGAGTGATTTAGTTTAAAGACACCTGAATGTGTTCCTAAGACTGACTTGTCGTTGTCGTGTACATAATAAGATGTCAGCTTGATTGTTATCTTGATATCTGGAGAAAGGAGGAAAAATAATATTTATTATTAAACCATTCAGAGCACTCTCTTTACTAACTACTATTCTATGACGTATTTGATTCCGGGAACGCTAAGTCTGTATTAAAATCCATGGAAAAATTCATCATCACCATCACCACCATCAATAAAACCGACACACCTGAAAGGAAGTGAGAAAATGAAAATACTACTGAAAATAGGGGAATTCATTGGGAAAACCTGTCATCAGGTGGTAGTGGCATTCTTATAGGTTTTCGCCATTACTTTGTTCCTCGTTGAGGTAATCGGTCTTTAAATCCTTTCTCTCTGTGAGTGTTCTGTCCTTTTGGGCTGCTGGGTTGGGGGAGTTGTCCTTCGTTTTCTTTTCCCCCTTCCCCAGTAGCCCCTCGTTTTTTTACAATCAATTATGTTTTCCCCTCTTGACATCATTTAGCAGTCGTTCTATTATATTGCTAATATGGCAGACCTAACTCAACGGCAAATAAAATTACTCAAATGTATTACTGAAGAGTTTATTGAAACCGCTTCACCTGTCGGTTCGGAAACTCTAGAAAAAAAATACTCTCTTGGTATTTCTTCGGCAACTATCCGAAATGAGTTGTCGACTCTTACTCAAATGGGATTTTTGAAAAAAAATCACTTATCTGCCGGCCGATCACCTACTTCAATGGGTTTAAAGTATTATGTCAGAAATTTGATGACTCCAAAAAACTTAACCGCCAGTGAAGAAATTGGGGCCAAAGAAAAAGTTTGGGATTATCGAAACGAATTTGACCGACTTTTACACGAAACCACCAAAGAATTAGCCACCCGTACTCGTTCAATGGCTATCGCCACCACTGATCATGGTTCAGTTTATAACTATGGAGCTTCAAATTTATTAGAAGAACCAGAATTCTTTAATATTGATGTTACCAAAACTGTTTTATCTCTTTTAGATAATTCCAATTTTTGGTTTGAAATTATTAATAAAGCTGGAAATTTAAATGATGAAAATATAGTCCACTTATTGATAGGTGAAGATTTAGGGATGGAACATCTAGAACCTTGCGGTTTTGTTTATCAAAATTATGAAGCCGGTCCACATAAAGGAATACTTGGTGTCATTGGTCCAGCCCGTTTCCAATATCCTCGAATTGTTCCTTTAGTTGACTATTTTGCTGACTTAATTTCTCAAATTACACGTTAATTAAGTATTTATGACCAAAACAAAAAAAGACAATACTATTCAAAATGTCAAAAATTTAAATAAACTACAAAATGAGATTGATAGTTTAAATGATAGTCTGGCTCGATCATTAGCTGATTATTCAAATCTTGAAAAAAGAATTGAGTCTCAGCGCGAGCTCTATGTCACTTTAGCAACGACATCAATAATCACCAAAATGATTGAAGTTTTGGATGATTTTTACCTTGTTTATCAACATTTATCTGATCCCGGGCTTAAAATTGCTATTGATAAATTTACTTCAGTCCTCCGATCTGAAGGGCTTGAAGAAATAGAAGCCAAAGACAAAGAATTTGACCCCGCCACTATGGACTGTCAAGAAATTACCTGTGGTAAAGACAATTATGTTATTTCTGTCAAAAAAACAGGTTACAAATTAAACGGTCATGTTATCCGGCCCTCACAAGTTGTTGTCGGTAAATCTGACCAAAATTAAATTATTAATTAATTATTTATTTATTTATTACTAAAAGCTATTAGCTAATAGCTAAACAACTAAACTATGTCAAACAAAATAATTGGAATCGATTTGGGTACCACTAACTCCTGTGTTTCTGTCATGGAGGGAGGTAGTCCAAAAGTTATTATTAGCGCCGAAGGAAGAAACACTATTCCTTCAATTGTCGAACCAGTCAAAAAACTAGTCGGTGATTTGGCTAAACGCCAAATGGTTTTAAATTCACAAAATACTGTTTATAGTGTCAAACGTCTTATGGGACGACGAATTGATGATCCCGAAGTTAAAAAAACCCAATCAGTTGCTCCTTACAAAATTGTTGCCGGTAAAGACAAAATGGCTGCTGTTGAAATTGAGGGCAAGGTTTATACTCCACAAGAAATTTCAGCCATGATTTTACAAAAATGTAAATCCGACGCTGAAAAATATTTAGGAGAAAAAGTTACCGATGCCGTTATTACAGTCCCTGCTTACTTCGATGATTCTCAACGTCAAGCAACCAAGCAAGCCGGTGAAATTGCTGGTCTCAATGTTCAAAGAATTGTTAACGAACCAACTGCTGCCGCTCTTGCCTACGGTATGGACAAAAAACAAAACGAAATGATTGCGGTTTACGATTTAGGAGGAGGTACTTTTGACATCTCTATCCTCGAAATTGGTGACGGTATTTTTGAAGTTAAAGCTACTAATGGTGATACTTTCCTTGGTGGCGATGATTTTGATCAAAAAATTATTACTTGGATAATCGACGATTTCCAAAAACAAAATGGAGTTGATCTTGGCAAAGACCCTCAAGCTCTCCAGCGTATTAGAGAAGCTGCTGAAAAAGCCAAAATAGAACTTAGTAGTGCGGCAGAGACTGAAATAAATTTGCCATTTATTACCCAAAAAGACGGCAATCCTCTCCATCTCACCAAAAAAATGACTCGGTCAGAATTAGAAAAAACAGTTGATGATCTAATTCAAAAAACCATAGTACCAGTCGAAAAAGCCCTAAAAGACGCTGGTGTTTCAAAATCTGACATCAAAGAGGTTATTATGGTTGGAGGTATGACTCGAATGCCAAAGGTTCAAGAAGTTGTTAAAAATTTCTTTGGAAAAGAGCTAAACAACAACGTCAATCCTGACGAGGTTGTGGCTATCGGTGCTGCTGTTCAAGGGGCTGTTTTAACTGGCGAAGTTAAAGATATAGTGCTTCTTGACGTTACCCCTTTGACTTTTGGGATTGAAACTGCCGGTGGAGTTCGAACTCCTTTAATTGACCGAAACACCACAATTCCTACCAAAAAATCACAAGTATTTACTACTTATTCTGATAACCAACCTCAAGTAGAAATAAACGTACTTCAAGGTGAAAGACCGATGGCTATTGACAATAAATCACTCGGCCGATTTATTCTTGACGGAATTCCTCCAGCACCCCGCGGGCTTCCTCAAATAGAAGTAACTTTTGACATTGATAGTAATGGTATTTTGTCAGTTTCCGCCAAAGATAAAGGAACTGGAAAAGAACAAAGAATTACTATCCAAAATGCGACTAATTTAAAGGAAGATGAAGTTGAACAAATGAAAAAGGATGCCGAGGCTCACGCCAGAGAGGACGAGGACAAACGTTTGCTCGCTGAAGCCAAAAATAAGCTTGATAGTACTATCTTTTCTGGTGAAAAAACTCTTAAAGATTTCGCCGACAAAGTCAAAGACGAAGATAAAACCAAAATAGAAGAAAAAATTAAAGAGGCAAAAGAAATCTTGGCTAAATCAGACGCTAAAGTTGACGACCTAAACAAAGCCTCCGAAGATTTAGGCCAAATTTTACAAACTGTCGGGGCTGCCATTTATCAGCAAAGCAATCCGCCAACTGGTGCACAACCAGAAGCAGGTGCTCCAGGTCAACCAAATCCTGAGGAGCCCAAAACTGACGACAAATCAGACGACAAAAAAGAAGCTGAAGAGGGCGAAGTTGTTCAATAAAAAAATAATTATGTAGAGACGCTCCTTTGGGGGCGTCTCTACCATATTAATGGTGTTAAAATATTCGAATGAAAAAAGATTTTTACGAAACTTTAGGTGTATCAAAAAACGCTTCCAAGGACGAAATAAAGAGTGCTTATCGTAAGGCAGCTCTAAAATTTCACCCCGATCGTAATAAATCTCCAGATGCAGAAGAAAAATTCAAAGAAATCAACGAAGCTTATGAGGTTTTAAGTAATGATCAAAAAAAGACAGCTTATGACCAATATGGCCATGCTGCCTTCGATCCTAATTCTGGCCCTTTTGGTGGTCGGACTTACACTCAACAAAACGGACCTTTTAATTTTACTTATACCCAAAGTGGGGGAAATCCTTTTGGTGGTGCCGACTTTGATTTTGGTGGATTTAGTAACCCTTTTGATATTTTTGAACAATTTTTTGGCGGTTCTTTTGGCCAACAAGGAAGGCAACAAAAACGCCTAGAAACTTACAAAATTAGCCTTTCTTTTTTGGAGGCCGCCAAAGGTGTTGAAAAAGAGTTTACTATTGATGGTAAACGAAAAAAAATTAAGATTCCCGCCGGAGTCGATGATGGTCAAAAAATTCGTTTTCAAGATTTTATTCTATATATAGATGTTTTGCCTGACAAAATATTCAAACGTGAAGGTAATGATGTTTTTATTACTATAAATTTAACCATCGCTCAGGCAGTTTTAGGCGCTATTATCGAAGTTCCGACTTTAAGTGAACCTTTAAAAGTAAAAGTAAAATCAGGCACTCAACCCAATACTCTTGTTCGATTACGTGGTAAAGGAATAAAGGATGTTAACGGTTATGGGGTTGGCGATTTTTATATTCGTCTCATGGTTGAAATTCCCACTCGGTTAAGTTTCCGTCAAAAAGAATTGATAAAAGAGCTTGGTTTGTAGTATACTACTCTAGTTTATAAACGATATTTGAAATGGGGTTGGAAAACCCCATTTTTTATATTATAAAAAGGAGATTTAAAATGGATTTAAAAAAACTACCCAAAACAGAGTTTGCTGCCGCTGTCGCTCAAATCGCCGGCGAAAGAAATATTGATGTTCAGTCAATTTTGGACTCAATCGAGTTTGGTCTAATTTCTGCCTATAAACGTGATCAAAAAGAACATGATATCGACGTTCCAGAGGATGTTAATTTAAAAGTTGAACTTGCTCCAGAAAGCGGGTCTTTTAAGGTTCTTCAAGTTGATGGCGACAAAGAAATAGATGTTACTCCTCCAGGATTTGGTCGAATTGCCGCTCAAACTGCCAAACAAGTCATCGATCAAAAAATTCATGAAGCGGAAAAAGAAACTGTTATTGTCGAATTTCAAAAGAAAATTGGTGGACTTGTCCCTGGAATTGTCATCCGTAGTGATTCCTATAAAATGATTGTTGGGGTGGGTAAAACTGAAGCAATCTGTCCAAAAGACGAACAAATCAAAAACGAAGTTATCCAACTTGGGACTCGTAAATGGTTTTTACTAAAAGCTATTTTAAAAGATGAAATGGGTAAAAGTGAAATTATTTTATCCCGACGTGACCCTGAATTTATCAAACAACTTTTTGTCCGAGAAGTCCCGGAAGTTGCCAACAAGACCGTAAATATCGAAAAAATTGCCCGTTCATCTGGTGAACGAACAAAAGTTGCTGTTTCTTCCTCTCAAGCTGGAGTTGACCCTGTCGGTTCTTGTATTGGTCAAAAAGGTTCTCGTATTCAAGCCATTCTAAACGAACTACCAACTTCCGAAAAAGTTGATGTTATCGCTTTTTCCAAAAATATTAATAATTTTATAATCCAAGCCTTATCGCCTGCACAAGACATTAAAGTAATTAGTATTAGCGAAAAAGTAGCAACTGTTTCTGTCCCTGAAAATCAATTAGCTCTAGCTATTGGTGGTGGGGGAGAAAATGTTCGACTTGCTGGACAACTAGTCGATTTAGAGATAAAAATTACTCAAAATCAAGAATAAATTCATAGTTCTTGATTTCTTAATATGACTCAAAACAATTTGTTATACAGACCTCCTATCGTTACGGTTATGGGTCATATCGATCATGGTAAAACCAGTCTTTTGGACAAAATTCGTTCTACGGATGTGGTTAAGAGAGAAAGTGGCGGAATCACCCAACACATCGGCGCTTATCAAGTTCAAGGAATTACTTTCATTGATACTCCTGGTCACGCCGCTTTTTGTGACATGCGTTCTCGTGGGGCTCAAATCACTGATATTGTTGTTTTAGTTATCGCCGCCACCGAAGGTATCATGCCTCAAACCAAAGAATGTATTCAACATATAAAAAACACCAATATCCCCTTTATTGTCGCCATGAACAAAATGGATCTAGAAGGCGCTTCACCCGAAAAGATAAAAGGTCAGTTAGTTGAAGCTGGCTTCACTCCAGAAGAATATGGTGGTCAAGTCGCTGTTATTCCAGTATCAGCAAAAACTGGCCAAGGAATCGACAAATTGATAGACCTAATCAAACTAAATGCTGAAATTATGGAATTAAAAAGTAAGCCTCAATCACCCCTCCAAGCTTTTATTATCGAATCCAAATTAGACAAATCTCGCGGCCCAGTTGCCTCTCTTATAGTTCAAAAGGGGACTATCAGCACTGGCGATGTAGTCTATGCCGACGATGTCTTGTGCAAAGTCAAAGCGCTTGTCGACGATAAAGGCCAAAGTATCAAATCAGCCGGCCCGAGCACTCCAGTTGAAGTTTTAGGATTTGAATTGGTTCCCTGTGTCGGTAGCTTAGTAACCAAAGAAATTCATGCTCCAGTCGCCAGTGTTTGTAAGCCAAAATATGAATATGACGAAGAAAATCCAAAATTAAAAATAATTCTTAAGGCCGATGTCGAGGGTACTCTTCAAGCTCTCAAACGTAGTTTTTCTAATGATGTTTATATTCTTTCCGAAGGAATTGGCGCTATTACTGATACTGATGTTTTTATGGCCGATACTGGGAAAGCTCAAATATTTAGTTTTGGAGTAAACACTCCCAAACAAATTTTGAAATTAGCCCAAACAAGTCAAGTTAAAATTTTTGAGTCTAAAATTATTTATGAAATTATTGACAATATTCAAGCTCAAGTTTTAAAAATGCTTGAGCCGACTATTGATGAAAATATTTTAGGCGAAGGCTTTGTTAAAGCTGAGTTTAAAATAGATAAAGTTCGAATTGCCGGGATCCAGTGTACTAAAGGAGAAATTTCAAAAGGAGACTTAATCCATCTCAAACGAGACAATAAAATTATCAAAGACACTAAAGTTGACAGTATCCATCAGTCAAAAAGTATTATCGAAAAAATTAAATCAGGCTCTGATTGTGGCATGACCTTTAAACCTTACGTTGACTTTAAAGTAAATGATGTTATAATATCCTATAACACTAATAAATAACCTTATATTTGGCTATATATAAGTGTCATAAGAATTAAAAAAAAGCAGGTATTCTTATATGAAAAACTACAATGTTACCAAAATTAACGAACTTTTAGTAAACGCTAAAACCGCCTTGGTTGTTGTTCCTCAACTTGGTATCGACCAACTCTCCGCTGCCCTAGCTCTTAGTTTGTCGCTTAAAAAAAATAATATTGAAACCAAAGTATTTTGTCCCACCAAACCAGATGCTAATTATTCAAAGCTTAGTGGCCTTGAATTGTTAGTTGATTCTTACAACCAAAACGACTTAGTTATCACCCTTGATTACCCTCTAGATCAAATCGAAAAAGTTAACTATAACCAAGATAACGGTAAATTAAATTTAATCGTTGAAACCAAACAAGGTTCACCCAAAGTTGCCGAAAACCAAATTAATATTGTTCACCAATCAGGTGTTGCCGATATTAATTTCCTTTTAGGTGAAGAAACTTTACTGGGTGCCAATTCAAACATGGTTAATTCCGGAACTTGGGTTCAAATTTCACCTTCCAACAATATAAAATCTTGGGCCAAAGCTAGCCTAGTCGATCAAGATGCTCCTTTTTGTGAAATTTTTACTTTTCTTTTGCCTCTGCTAAATCTAGAGTTAGATTCCAATTCCGCCAAAAATCTTTTAATCGGACTTCGAGTTTCAACTCAATCTTTTTCAATAAATGTTTCTCCAGAAACATTTGAAGCTGGCGCTATTTGTCTTCGCGCTACTCAACCAGTTGATTTATCCAACGGGTCTCAACCGCTTCAACCCAATCAGCTAAACCAACTAAACCAACCCAACCCTAACCCAGTCCCCAGTGCATAATTAATAGCCTAATTATTTATTTTTATCCCATTCTTAGCCCATTCTGAATTTTTTAAAATCCCGAGGTACAACATCAACGTTCTACGGAACTTTAAAAAATAGGTGTGAAAGGAGGTAAAAAAATGTCTATGGATACGGATATTATTCTAAAAAAAATTAGAGAGATTGAGAAAACCACAAGCCAGTCTTCTGTTACCCGAAAGAGTGAAAAGGCTCAAAAAGAGTTCATCAATTCCCTAGAAAATCTTTCTAAAGAAATTCAAGTAGTAAGTATCGACGGACTATGTCTATCGATTTCAAAAGCTCTCTCTGATTTTTTTACTACTTTTGATATCTTCTTAAAAGACGTTAATACCAAACATGACATAGACTATAAAGATTACATGGATTCACTTCCTAAAAGTGACGATGATTAATTAACCAATAGGGCGACATTCAGTTGTGTTTGTTGCCCTTTTTCTTTCTTAATCCTTTTTTTACTTTTACACCTGTTTAATTTTTTCTCAATCAGTATGTTATAATTCCCCCTAGACTAAAAACGGTTTTTTGGTAGCCATTCCAAAATATTATTATTTTTACCGATTTTAGCCTGATTATTTTATGGCATTAACCAAAGAAGAAAAACAAGATATTATTACTAAGTTCTCTCAAGCTAAAGGGGATACTGGTTCTCCAGAAATCCAAATTGCTATACTTTCAAAAGAAGTTGAAAAGCTCCAAGGACATTTAACTGAAAACAAACACGATTCTCCTGCTAAGCGAGGTATTCTTACTAAAATTGCCAAACGCCGTCGTTTACTCAGATACCTTTCTATCCACAATCCTGAAAGATACGCTGCCATTATCAAAGGTTTGGGTCTCAAAAAATAACTACTTTGTTAGTCTATAATTTATATATCAAAAATTTATGAAAAATTATTCCCAAGATATTTTGGTGGGCGAAAAACATATTTCGCTTTCTACCGGTAAACTCGCTCCTCAAACTAATGCTTCAGTTGTCGCTCAATATGGCAATACTATTGTTTTAGCTACTGTTTTGATGGGTAAATTAGACGAAACCAAAGATTATTTCCCTCTCTCAGTCGAATTTGTTGACAAACTTTATGCCGGAGGCATTATTAAAGGCAGCAAATGGATCAAGCGTGATGGCGGTCCATCTGACACTGCTGTCCTTTTTGGTCGTATTATCGACCGATCTCTTCGTCCCTTGTTTCCAAATGGATTTTTAAATGAAGTTCAAATTATCACTACTGTATTGAGTAACGACAAAAAAAACGATGTGGTTATCCCTGCTTTTATGGCTGCTTCGGCTGCTATGTCTATTTCTGATATTCCTTTCCGTGGCCCAGTTTCTGCTGTTCGTGTTGGTTCTATCAACAATCAATTAGTCATCAATCCCGACTTAGAAGAACTCCAAAAATCAAAATTTGATCTCTTGGTTTGTACTGGTCCAAAAGGTGTCAATATGATTGAAGCTGATGGTAATATTGTCGAAAACGACTTAATACTTGAGGCCATCGAATTAGCCAAAAATACTGGTGATGCTGTCAACAAACAAATTGAAGAATTTGCCAAAACGGTTGGTAAAGAAAAAATTAGTTTTGAGCCAGCTGGTCCTTCAGAAAATTTAATAAAAGAAGTTGAGTCTAAAATTAATGCTGATGTCAAAGAATTTTTTGATAAAGGCATTGATGGTGGACACATGATAGGTCAAGAATTGATTGTTGAAAAAGTAAAACAATTGTATCAAGACAAAACCAAATCAGAAGAAGTTTCTCAAAATCATTTAATTGCTGCTGTTGATGAGATTGTTAAAAAGCACGTCAGACAGCAAACTTTAGCAAAAAATCGTTATGACAAACGAGCTATGGATGAAATTAGATCACTCAACATCGAAGCTGGTGTTTTACCCATGACCCATGGTTCGGCTCTTTTTGAAAGAGGTCTAACTCAAGCTTTAACAGTGACTACTTTAGCTCCACTATCAGACAAATTATATTTAGAAGACTCAGTTGGAGAAATTACCAAACGTTATCTTCATTATTATTCAGCTATGCCTTTTTCTACTGGACAAGCCGGACGAGTTGGTCGTCCCGGTCGCCGTGAAATTGGTCACGGTGCACTTGCTGAAAAGGCATTAATTCCAGTAATCCCTAGTGAGGCTGATTTTCCTTACACTATTGTTTTGACTTCAGAAGTTTTATCACAAAATGGTTCTTCTTCTATGGCTTCGACTTGTGGTTCGACTATGTCTCTTATGGACGCTGGTGTTCCTATCAAGGACAAAGTTGCGGGTATCTCTGTTGGTTTAGTCGCCGAGTCAGATGATAACTATGTTTTATTAACTGATATTGCTGGTATTGAAGATCATTTTGGTGATATGGATTTTAAAATTACTGGAACCCGAAACGGAATTACGGCTATTCAACTTGATATCAAACGTGAAGGGTTAACCCTGCAAATGATTCGAGAAACTTTTGTTGCTTCAACAAAGGCCAGACTTCAAATACTAGATAAAATGGAGTCAATTTTAGCCTCTCCTCGTTCTCAACTTTCACAGTTTGCTCCCAAGATAAAATTAGTCCAACTTCCAGAAGACAAAATTGGTGAAGTTATTGGTAGCGGCGGTAAGACCATCAAAGCCTTAATGGAAAAATTTGGTGTTCAAATCGACATCGATGATTTTGGCGCTGCCTCTATTTCTTCTCAAGATCAAAAAGCCATCGAAGATTGTGCTTATGAAATTGAATCAATGATAAAAGAAGTCCAAATTGGCGAAGAATATGATGGCGTTGTTACCCGAGTGGAAAATTTTGGTGCCTTTATTGAATTTTTACCCGGCCGAGAAGCCTTGCTTCATGTTTCCGAAATGACAGGTGGATTTTTATCTGATCCTTCCACTATTATAAAAATAGGGGACAAACTCAAAGTTCAAATTGCCGGATTCAATGATAATCACCAAATCAAATTATCTTCTCCAGAATTCAAAACTGCTCATCCAGCTTCGCCCGATGCAGCTTCAGCGGAGGCGGGGCCAAGGACCCAATTTAATCGCTTTGGTGGTGATCGACGCCCTCAATTTTCTAAATTTGATTCTCGAATGGGTGATCGTAATCGTCGTCCTCGATAACCGCTAACTATTTTTTAATTCCGGTTTTAGTTATACTTTATATATGGAGACTAATGTTTTGACGACGATTCAAGCTGTCGATAATCTAAGAAAAAAAATAGAAGAGGTAAAATTACCCACTGATTTGGTCAAAAATCTCGAAGAATTATTTGCTCAACTGACAATTAACTCCAAAAATGAGCAAACTTTTTGGCAAAATTATCAAATAATTTCAAAATATATTAGTAATTTAGTCAATATCCCTTGGTCTAAACAGACAACTGATATTTTAGATATTCAATACGCCAAAGAAAAGCTAGATGAAGAACATTATGGACTCGAAACTGTCAAGGAAAGAATTTTAGAATATATTTCTGTCCTGGCTCTTCAAAAAAATCGTTCACCAGATAAAGTTATGAGAGCTCCGGTTTTATTGTTTGTCGGACTTGTTGGTACTGGGAAAACCACTATGGCCAAGTCTATTTCCAATGTTTTAGGTAGAGAACTTATTCGTATTCCTTTTGGCGGTCTAGGTGATCCTTTATATCTTCGTGGCCAATCTCGATCATATCCCGAAGCCGAACCAGGCCAAATCATTAAAGGCTTAATTACTGCTAAAAGTCGAAATCCAGTTATTCTATTAGACGAAATAGATAGAGTTGCCGACAATGCTCTAAACACTATCATGGGTGTTTTGGTTGAGTTGTTGGATCCAGAACAAAACAATCGATTTGTTGATCATTATGTTGATTATCCAGTTGATCTTTCACAAGCCATTTTTTGTGCTACATGTAACAATACTTCAAGAATTGCTACTGCTGTGATGGACCGACTTGAAGTTATTCAAATGCCTTCTTATACTGACGAAGAAAAAATTGCTATTGGTCGAGATTATATATTCCCTCAGGCGATTAGTAATGCTGGTCTTAAACCAGATGAGTTAATAATTGCCCCCAATATGTGGGGCCAAATTGTCCGACCATTAGGCTTTGATGCCGGTGTTCGAACTCTTCAAAGAAACATTGAAGGCTTATGTCGAAAAACAGCCAAATTAATCTTTGAGGGAAAATACAAAAAAATTGTCGTTGACGAATCTAATGTCAAGACTTTTTTGCCACAGTGGTAAGTCCACTAATTTTAAAAATTTAAAAATATTATGATTAAAAATCAAAAATTTACACAAGCTCCCAATCAAGTGAGGGAGTTTAAATCAAATCTGAATTCAGTTCGGATTAGTTCACTTGGTGGTTTTGGGGATGTTACCCAAAACATGTTTGTTTATGAGTTTATCCCCAATGGTGATGCCTCAAAAAGCCAAATTATTATTGTTGACTGTGGAGTTGGTTTCCCTGAAGAGGATGCTTTTGGTGTTGATCTTCAAATTCCCGATACTCATTATTTGGAAGATAAAAAAGACCGTATATTAGGTATATTTATTACTCATGGTCACGAAGATCATATCGGTGCAATCCGGTTTATTTTGCCAATTTTGGGTCAAAATATCCCTATTTTTGCTCCCCGTCTGGCGGCTGCTTTTATTGAATCGCGTCTTACTGAAGTAAATATTAGGGCCAATTTGACGGTTTACGAAGACAACGTTGCCATTCAAAAAGGAGTTTTTAATGTTGACCCAATCAGGGTTACTCATTCAATTCCTGATACTTACCATTTTGCTATTACTACTCCAATTGGTATTTTTTATCACGGGAGTGATTTTAAATTTGATCTTTTTCCTCTTGATGGCAAAGGTCCCGATTTTGCCCATATCGCTAGGATTGGTGAAAAGAAAGTCTTAGCTCTAATGTCGGATAGTTTAGGTTCTGACCACGAAGGTTTTTCTCCATCCGAAAGTTCCATTGCTCAACATTTTAAAGAAGAAATAATTTCTGCTAAAGGAAGAGTTTTTGTTACCTCAATTTCGAGTAATATTGTCCGCTGGTCACAAGCAATAGAGTATGCCAAAGGTGTTGGTCGAAAAATTGTTATTGTTGGTTTTTCAGTCGAAAAAGCAATTAATATAGCCAAAGAATTAAAATATTTGACTCTTAATGATTCTGACATAATTCCTCCAGAGCGTGCCAAAAATTTCCCCGAAAATAAACTCATATTTTTAGTTGCTGGTTTTGCCGGTCAGCCGGACTCAGCCTTAAGTAAAATGGTTATGGGTAAGCATCGGATAAAAATTAAATCTGGTGATAAGGTAATATTTTCGTCTCCTGATTATATTCCAGGAACCACATCCAATATCTACACTATGATTGATGTCCTTTCGAAAATGGGAGCTGAAGTAGTTTATGGTGAAAAAGAGGAGTTACATGTTTCCGGTCACGGTTATCAAAAAGAACATGCCTTATTAATTAGTTTACTTAAGCCAAAATTTTTATTACCAATTGGTGGTAATTTTAGACATTTAAAAAGTTATCAAAGTATGGCCAAAAAACTTGGGTATACTGAAGATCAGGTGATCATGCCCGACTTTGATGCTACTACTACTTTTTATAGCAATGCTACTTTTGACACCAAATTCCATATTTCAATTAGAAAAGTTTTGATTGATGGTTTTGGAGTTGGTGATGTGGGAACTACTGTACTTCGTGATCGAAAAGTATTAGCCAATGATGGCATGTTTTCAGTTGTTTTATTGATTAACAAAGCCAACGGTAAACTTGAAAAAGACCCTGTCATTTTAAGTCGAGGTTTTGTTTTTGTAAAAGAAAATACCGATCTTATTAATTTTCTCAAACAAGAAATTGGCAATAAATTTAATCAAGTTACCAGTGTTCCGGCAAACTTCGATTTTATCCGAGAAGAGCTTCAAGGTTATATCGAGGAAATTATTTACCAAAAAACCGGCCGCCAACCAATGGTGCTACCTTTGGTAATTGAAGTATAGAAATAAGTTATAATAGGTTCATGAGATATTCACAACTATTTGGAAAAACTTCTAAATCAATTCCTTCTGACGCCGATAGTGTCAATGCTAGGTTATTAACTCAAGGTGGATTTATTCAAAAAGAAATATCTGGAGTTTACAATTATCTCCCCTTAGGCCTTCGAGTCTTAACCAAAATTCAAAATATTATTAGGGAAGAAATGGATAAAATTGGTGGCCAAGAAATTTTAATGCCAGCACTGACACAAGAAGAGAGTTGGGTTACAACAGGAAGGCATACTATGGATGTTTTGTTTCATCTCAAAGGACAAGGAAATACTAGTTTAGTTCTAAACCCTACCCATGAAGAAGTAGTTACTCCTTTGGCTCAAAAATATATTTTTTCCTATCGAGATTTACCTTTCTCCGTGTATCAAATTCAAAACAAATTTAGAAACGAAGCTCGGGCAAAATCAGGGTTATTGCGAGGTCGTGAATTCAATATGAAAGATCTTTATTCTTTTCATACTGATGAAAATGATTTAAATCAATATTACGAGATTGTTAAACAAGCGTATTTTGAAATTTATAAACGACTAGGTATTGGTGATATAACTGTTTTAACTTTTGCTTCTGGCGGTAGTTTCAGCCAATATTCCCATGAATTTCAAACATTGTGTGAAAGTGGGGAAGATACTATTTATTTATGTGAAAAATGTCAATTAGCTATCAATAAAGAAATTATTGATATTCAAAAAACCTGCCCCAAGTGTGGAAACGACAATCTTAAGACAGTAAAAGCAATTGAGGTTGGCAATATTTTTAAATTGAGAACTAAATATTCAAAGTCATTTAATTTTTATTATTCAGATAAAAATGGTCAAGAAAAAATTGTTGAAATGGGCTGCTATGGACTTGGCCCTTCTCGAACTATGGGGGCTATTGTTGAATCTTGTCATGACAATAAAGGGATTATTTGGCCCGCTAATATTGCTCCATATCAAATTCACTTGATTGGTCTTGATTTACACGATGAAAAAATTAAATTACAATCAGTCGATATTTACCAAAAACTAATAGAAAAAAATATCGAAGTATTATACGATGACAGATTAGATGTGACTGCCGGTATTAAATTTGCCGATGCTGATCTAATTGGGATCCCCACAAGATTGGTGCTAAGTAAAAGAAGCCTAGAAAATGGTGGTATAGAAATAAAAAAACGGAACGAAGAAAAAAGTGAAATTATTTCTCTTGATTTTGTTTTTGAAAAAATTGTTTAGAAATTAGAAATTCGATATTAGAAATTAAATACTATATACTAGTTTATGGCTAAACGTGGTCGAAAGAAAAAAAAGATAATTCCTCGCTTACGGTTAAAACCGGAAACAGTTCAAACTGTTTTTTTTATATTTTTCATAATTTTAACAATCGTTTCAGTTTTTTCATTTTTAGAAACAGGCCCTATTCCTGTAACTATCAACCAATTTTTAGATAAATATTTTGGTTTTGGCGCTGTTTTTATCTCTTTTTTGTTATTACTAACCGCTTTTTTATTTGCTCAAATTAAAACCCCTCTAAAAGATTTCAATGTTTTTTTGGGTTTTTTGATTATGTTCGTTTCTCTTATTAGTTTGTTTAATCAAGGAGTGGTTGGTAATTTTATTTTTGTCCAATTAGCCACCGCTTTTAGTAGTAATATCACTAGCTTTTTTATTTTTATATTTACTTTTATTACTGGATTCGTCATCCTTTTTGACACTTCTTTGGCTCAAGTTATAAAATTTTTTACTAATGTATTTAAATTAGTTAAAAAATATACTATTGGTAACGTCAAAAATATTAAAGAAAAATCATTCAATAAGGAAAAGATATTTAAATCGCAATTACCGCTAGAAAATAATAATCAAAATAAAAAAGAAAAAGACGATCTAAACGTTGTTAATATCCCTCCTGTATTAAACAAACCCATGATAAATCAGCCACTCAACCAAAATAATTCTCTTGATGTTTCAAACTATCCTGTCTGGCAATATCCTTCTATTGATATTTTTGACAACACTCCTGGGGCAAAAGCCGATAGGGGTGATATCCGCAAAAATGCTCAAATAATCGAGCAAACTCTTGAGTCGTTTGGTATTACTGCTAGAGTAGCGGAGTTCAACGAGAGCCCTTCAGTCACCCAATATGCTCTTGAAGTTGCTTTGGGGACAAAGTTAGCCAAAATAATGAGCTTAAGTAATGACTTAGCCATGGCCCTAGCCGCTCCTGGTGGAATGATCAGAGTCGAAGCTCCAATCCCGGGTCGAGACAGAGTCGGAATTGAAGTCCCTAATCGGTCTTTAGAGGTGGTTCCTATCCGTCAAATGCTTGAGTCTGATGCTATGAAAAATGCCAAAAATAAAATTACAGTTCCATTAGGCCTAGATGTTGCTGGTCATCCAAAAGTCGGCGATATTACCAAAATGCCTCATGTCCTTATTGCTGGTCAAACCGGTTCTGGAAAGTCTGTTTGTATCAATTCTTGGATCGCTAGTATATTATTTAGGGCCTCTCCTCAAGAAGTTAGAATGATTATGGTCGATCCAAAACGAGTTGAATTAACTCCTTATAACGGAATTCCTCATCTTTTAACCGACGTTATAGTTGAACCAGAAAAAGTCCTTTCTGCACTTAAGTGGGCGGTCAAAGAAATGGAAGATCGTTATAAAAAATTTACCGAAGTTGGGGTAAAAAATATAGAAGGGTACAACAATTTGTCTGGATTTCAACAAATGCACTACATCGTCATTTTTATTGATGAATTAGCCGAAATAATGTTATTTTCTCCTTCAGAAGTTGAAGACAATGTCTGTCGTTTAGCCCAAATGGCTAGGGCTGTCGGAATTCACTTAGTATTGGCCACTCAGCGACCTTCTGTAAATGTTATTACCGGTTTGATCAAAGCCAATATTCCTTCAAGAATCTCTTTTGCGGTTGCTTCTGTTACTGATTCCAGGGTCGTCCTTGACACCCCCGGTGCAGAAAAATTATTAGGTAGGGGAGACATGCTTTATTTGCCTCCTGAGTTGGCTAAACCAGTTCGGGTTCAAGGTTGTTATGTTTCAGATAAAGAATTAAATAATTTAATTGAAAACTTAAAAAGCCAACAAACTACACAATACAATAGTGAAATTACAAGTCAAACCACCCCGGGGCACGGTTTGGGGTCTATCGGAGCTTCTCCTCGAGAAGACCACGATCCTTTGTTTGACGAAGCTGTAAAATTAGTTCGAGATTCAGGTAAAGCATCTTCATCATTGATGCAACGACGTCTTAAACTAGGATATGCTCGAGCCGCTCGAGTTTTAGACCAGCTGGAACAAGCTGGTATTGTTGGTCCCTCCAATGGTTCTAAACCTCGAGAAATTTTAATTGAACACAATACTCCTCAAGATAATCTTGAATAAATTTATATATGTTTTGTGCTTCTTCACTCCTCAAAAATACTCGACTTGATAAAGAATGGGATTTAACCGATATTTCTAAAAAAATTAAAGTTCCCATAAAATATTTAGAAGCCATCGAAACTGAAACTGTAGCTTGTTTCCCTCAAGAACCTTATTGTTCATTGATAATAAAAGATTATGCTGACTATTTAGGCTTAAATGGAGAAGAGGTTTTAGCTCTTTTTCGTCGTGATTTTGACCAAAAAAGAAAGATAAAAAATAAAAAATCATTGTTGTTTTCTTTTACTCCTAGGTTCACCTTTATGGTTTCCTTAATTTTAGTTGTTTTATTTTTTTTAGTTTACCTAACATCTGAATATGTTAAGTTTCATCAGCCACCCAAGCTTGATATTGTCTGGCCGCTTGAAGCGACTGTTTCTGGTTCAGTGATTGAGATTAGTGGAGTTACCGATCCAGAATCTACAGTTCGTATCAACGACGATTTAATTTTAGTTGATATTAATGGAACCTTTCAGAAAAAAATAAGTTTAAATTCTGGGGATAATAATATTGTCGTCGAGTCAACTTCACCAAATGGCAAGCAAACAATTCTAAACAAAGTAATCAAATCTTCACTCTAATATTTAAATAGTTTATACTTAATTAATATGGATATCACTCAAATTGTAATTATCTCTAGTCTTATTCTAATCACTGGTACAATTATTGCTTCTGGAGTTTGGTTAATAAAGATATTTAAAGAGCTTAAGACCACTCTGGTTAAAACAAATAAAATTCTTGACGATACCCAAAGTATTACTAGCTCTGTTGCCAAACCAATCAATTCAATTTCAGAATTTGTCATGGGTTTTAAAAATGGATTTAGTTTATTTAATAATTTATTTGATAAAAAAAACCAGAAAGATGACTAATCATCGTGATTGTTGTCAGTCTAATTGTGATTGTACTTCACCTAATTCTGGTTTTATCTTTGGTTTAATTTGTGGGGCTATCATTGGAGCAGTAATTGCCGTCATTATTTACAAGAACAACAAAACTGAAGTTTTCGAAAAATTATCCCAAAAAATAAAAGATTTTTTTGACAATCTAATAAAAGATAATAGCCAAAATTCTTATACCAAGAAACAACCCTCAACCAAAGTTGTTCCCAAAAAAATATTGGCGACTGCAACTGTAATTTCTGAAAAACAAGAAATTATTCCTGTGTTTGTTAAACCCAAAAAACCATTTCCAAAAACTTTTATTAAACCCAAAAAATAAATTTGTTTCAATAGATATAATCTAAACAAATTCTGTAACTTAATTTACCGAAATAATTGTATTTATGATTAGCTGATGAACTGAAGTTCTAACAGGCTGATGATATAATCCTTACTATGACAGCTCGTCAATTAAAAGAAAAATTTATCCAGTTTTTTATCTCTAAAGAACATGTCGAAATTCCTTCAAGCAGGTTAGTTCCAGAAAATGACCCGACCACTTTGTTTATATCCGCCGGAATGCAGCAATTAATTCCTTATTTTTCAGGTACACATCATCCTGTTGGCAAAAGAATCACTGACGTTCAAAAATGTATTCGTACTGGTGATATTGATGATGTCGGTGATAGTTTTCACCACACTTTTTTTGAAATGTTAGGTAATTGGTCTTTAGGTGATTATTTTAAAAATGAAATGATTCCTTGGAGTTATGAATTTTTAACTAAGGTTTTAGAAATTAACCCTGCAAATTTATTTGTAACTTGTTTTGCTGGTAATGAAAACATTCCTAAAGATGACATTAGCGCCTCTCTCTGGCTTTCCTTGGGGGTGTCACCAGATCATATAATTTTTTTAGAAGATAATTGGTGGGGACCGGCAGGAGCTAGTGGTCCGTGTGGTCCAGATAGTGAAATGTTTGTTGATACTCACCCTCAATTACCAGAAGTTGATTTTAAATCAGGTGATAAACAAGGTCGTTATTTAGAAATCTGGAATGATGTGTTTTTAAATTACAACAAAACTAAAAATGGTGTTTTTGAAAAATTAATTCAAGACAACGTTGATACCGGGATGGGTGTTGAGCGAACCACCGCCATTTTAAACGGTTTTGATGATAATTATCTTACTTCTATTTGGCAGCCAATAATAAAAAAAATTGAACAAATTTCTGGGAAAAATTATTCCGACCAAAACTATATTAAACCAATTCGCATTATTTCTGATCATATTCGTAGCGCTGTTTTTATTATTGCCGATGGGATTGAGCCCAGTAATAAAGAAGCTGGTTATGTTTTACGTCGTTTGATTAGACGGGCTATTCGTCAGGGAAAGATTATTGGGATCAATACTAATTTTATTTCTCAAATTGCCAATACAGTTTTGGACAACCAAGATAATTATGCCGGAATATATCCCGAGTTAAATCAGAATCGAGATAAAATAATTTCTCTTTTAGACGCCGAAGAAAATAAATTTAGAAAAACTCTCGACAATGGTCTTCGAGAAATTAATAAATTAATTGAAAGAAATAAAAGTGTTTCTGGTAAAGAAGCTTTTACTTTATATGAAAGTTTTGGTTTTCCTGTTGAAATGATTGAAGAAGAATTGAAAAAAAATAATTTAGTCTTAAATAAAAAAGAATTTGATAATGCTAAAGCCATGCATATCAAGCAATCTCAAACTTTGTCTGCTGGCAAATTCAAGTCTGGTCTAGCAGATAATTCTGAAATTATTACTAAATATCACACCGCCACTCATTTGCTCCACCAAAGCTTAAGAAAAATTTTAGGGGTGCATGTTCAACAGTCTGGTTCAAATATTACTGCTGACCGACTTCGATTTGATTTCTCTCATGACGAGAAATTAACCGATGAACAGTTAAAACAAGTGTCTGATCTGATTAATCAACAAATTAAAGCCAGCTTAGTTGTCACCAAAGAAACCATGGCTTTTACCCAAGCCCAAAAAGAAGGTTCCATCGCTTTTTTTGGTAACAAGTACCCCGAAATTGTAAGTGTTTACACTGTCGGACCAAAAGATTCCTTTTTTTCCAAAGAAGTTTGCACTGGTCCTCATGTTGCTAACACCAGTGAACTTGGAATTTTTGAAATTACCAAAGAAGAATCTGCTGGTTCTGGTAAACGACGAATTTATGCAATATTAAAATAATCCACAAAAAGTCACTTTTTATAGTATCCTTATACTATGGAGGGAAATAGTTTTTGGCTCATATATATTCAAGATAACTCAGTCACTGTCTCATTAATATCTAGTGATGACAAAAAATATCAAATCTTAGGAACAGGTTCGACTAGTAATTGGGATATAAATATTGAAGATTCACTGAGCAAGGCAATTGATGAATCACTTTCTATTGCCTCAATAAATGCCAATATAACAGAAGACCAAGAGCCTTCATCATCTGCATTTGTTATTCCTCCTTTTTGGGTTGGTAGTGACGGTAAAATTATCCCTCAAAAATTAGATATTATAAAAACTGCTTGCAAAAAATTAGCCCTCCAACCTACTGGTTATTTAGCCGAAGATGACGCCATTGTTGAAGATGCAAACTCTATCGACGGTTTTCCCGCCAGTTTTATCTTACTTCATCTTTCTGCCCAAGGTTTCTATTTATCACTAGTTTATCTTGGCCATATAAAACAAAGAATTACTAAAGAATACGACGGTCAATTTTCAGCCCAACTTGTTGAATCAGCCCTCTTAGAGTTAAATTCTTCCTCAACCCTTCCTCCTCAAATAATAATTTTTGGCCAAACCGACACTAACACAGTCACTTTGTTGAAAGATTTTCCTTGGGTTAGTAAAAGAAATGTAGAAACATTTCTTCATTTTCCAGAAATAAAACAATTAACTTCACCAGAAATTATTGGAATTTTTTCAAAAGTAATTTCTTTCCAGATGAATCCTACTATTAAAAAAAATAACCTCGAAGATGAAACTACTCCAGTAGAAACGATCAAAAATTCTCTAGAAGAAAGTAGTTTAACTGAAACAACTCCAGATACTTTAGGCTTTTTCGACCCCACCACCCTCCCTTCCCCAGATAATTCTCCAGAAATTAATCTCACCCCCTTAACCGACAGTCAGCCAAACTTTGAATTAGTCCCCGAACCAAATTTAGACCCGTTTGAACCTCCAATAATTTCCCCCTTACCATCTGTAAGCCAAAACAAAAAATTTATTTTTTCCTTTGATTTTTTAAAAAAAATTAGATTACCAAAATTGAATTTTAAATTGAATAATTTATTTTGGATTACTTTAATTTTATTGCCATTATTCGTTTTTTTGTTTTTATTTTTTATAAAAAGCCAGATTGTTTTTTTTCTTAATCCTTATACTTTTAATAAATCCATCCCTGTCACTCTCAAAGCGGGTAGTGATATTAGTCAGATTAGTAACTCAATTATTCCTGTAGAAAAAAAAGTCTTCGATATAAACTCCTCGGTTAAGATAAATACTACAGGTCAAGCAACAATCGGTGAAAAATCAAAAGGCGAGATCACTATTTTTAATAAAGACATCAAGGTTCAAGATATTCCCAAAGGATCTATTTTGATTGATCAAAGCGGGAAAAAATTTGAATTAGTCACAACAGTTTCGGTGGCTGCTAGTAGCTCCAACCTTGACGAAGGTATCATGAATTTAGGTCAAACTAAGACTGCTATTATTGCCACCGATATTGGTGCTGAATATAATCTCGATTCCAATGTTCAGTTGTCATTTAAAGATTACCCCCAAAGCTTATTGATTGCCAAAGCAAACAGTCCTTTTACTGGTGGTAGGCGTGATCAAATATTAGCGGTTAGCCAACAAGACAAAATAAATGTTGAAACAAAATTAAATCAACAAATCGAGATCGATATCGAAACAAAAATAGCAAACGATTTTAACAATCTTCCAGGAGCCATAAAAGAAACTATCCAGACCAAAAAGGGGATTGTTGACTTAAGTCGTGAAGTCGGGGAACAAGCCGAAGAAATTACTGGCACGATTAATTCATCAGTCTCAATTTTTGTCCTTACAGACGAAATTAAAAAAACAATAATCTCTACTTTCTTAGCCACCGAACCAGACTTTGATAAAATTGAATTCGACTCAACCAATTTTCAAATATCTTTTAAACCAAACAAGCTTGATTCAGACCAAGGTGTTGGCACTCTTATTATTACTGGTTCGTCTTTACCAAAACTTAATGTCGACGACCTCAAAAAGAAACTAACTCTAAAAACGATTAAACAAGTTGATAATTTTCTTAAAAAAACCCCCCGACTAAATCGATTTAAAATATTAAACAACTACCCGCTTATGCCCTTAAGATCAGAAAATATTGATATTCAAATTAAACTAGAAACACAGTGACCTATATTTATCTAAAAAAAGAAAAAAAATCTAAGTTAGTTCAACAAAAAAAAATCGCTCGAATATTTTTTTTGTTTATTGGGTTGGCGTTTCTTGGATTTGCTCTTTTTCCCGTTATAAGTTTTCAGTTTACTTATTCCACTCAACTAAAACAGATAATTGACCCACTTTCAGCAAAATCACCCAATCAATCTAGTAATATTTTAGGTGATATCACTACTGACTACACTCAACTTTCCAATTGGTTTGTCGACGATTATGACGACTCCGACCAACTAGTAAATACTAGCAATAACCAATCCACTTATTATTTAACAATTCCTAGTTTAAATATCAAAGATGCTGTTGTTACTTTGGGAAGTATGGATCTAAAAAAGAGCTTAATTCAGTATCCCCAAACCGCCCTTCCAGGGCAATTGGGCAATACTGTCGTTTTTGGTCATTCTGTCCTCCCTCAATTCTTTAGCCCAAAAAATTATTTAACGATTTTTTCAACACTATATAAACTGAAACAAGGAGATGAAATTATTCTCGAATACGACAGGTCTACTTATAAATATGTTGTTGAAGAAATGTTTGAAGTTAAACCAACCAATCTTTCGGTTCTAGAACAACGATTTGACGAAAAACTGTTAACTCTAATCACTTGTAGCCCTCCGGGGACTTATCTTCGTCGTTTAATTATCAAAGCCAAATTATCTTTATAAAAAAAATCCCCCAATGTTTAAAATTTATGCCAATATGGCGATAAACCTAAACACTAGGGGAAAAAGCTCTTAGCAGGAACAGGAATAAGAAATCATCTCTGGTTCAACCTTAAACCCGATGGTTGTCAAAATCAATTGCACTCCTTTCGTCGTTAGCGCCAAAAACACTGTTCCGTCGTGCGATGATACCCTTAAATAACCAAAATCCCTGAGTACTTTAAACCAGTAACCTAAATCATCTCCGATCAGCTGGCTTCTTCTTACCCAGTTTTGGGTTGCCAACATAAAATCTTCAAGAGTAATCACTGGCCATCGGTCGTACTTGTCTTGTGGATCTCTGTCATATAAAGCTGACAAAGTTTTGATTATTGCGTAGAAAATTATCTCGATTTGAACAGGAAAACCAGTGCCATGAATCGCGTGTTGTGGGTTAACATGGTCAAAGACGGTGTCAGGGTCATTTGACTGTTTTTGGTCTTTACTTCGCTTAACATAGACAGTCTGAATTTGCTGGGGTGTGCAGGGAGCTACGATTTGGTAGATCCTAAGAAGATCAACAACCATTTTTCCTACCTCCTCTATTTTTTTATATATCAACACACATTTGTGTGTTATTTTTAATGTGCCAAGAGACATATTCTTATCAAAAATCTTAATTTAATCTAAATTAAGGTGAGAATTGCTATTAATTTTTTTTTGATAGGAAGCAATTTTATCATTTTTTTATTAAAAATCAAAAATATTTAGATATAAAGTAAGTTTATTAAGTTATAATTCATACATGAATTATCTTGCCATTGATTATGGCTCTAAAAGAATAGGTCTAGCGATTGCCATCGAAGGTATAATAGAGCCTATTAAGCCAATCAGCAACGACTCAAATTTGTTCAAAAATTTGAATCAAGTTATATCTGATTATCAAATTGATAAAATATTTATTGGTATTTCAGAAGGTGAATTTGCTAAGAAAACAAAAAAATTTGTTAGTGGTCTCCAAAATATGGTAAGATTACCTATCGAAACCACCGAGGAAGCTGTCAGCACAATTGAAGCAGATAAAATTTTTCTTGCCAATCATAAAAAAAAGAAAAGTTATAAAAAAACTATTGATTCAATTTCAGCTGCAGTTATCTTAAGAAGAGTTATAAATTCATAATTAGTATTTACTAAAAAATAAAATGATAAAAAATCTAATTGCTCCAATCCAAGCCTGGTTATTATCCCAAAGAAGATGTGTTGGTTGTGGTACTCCCTTGTCAAAAGGTATTGTTAAACCAGTCAAAAACAATGTTACTGTAACTTGTAAATGTGGTCGTATTTTTATCTTTGACGAATCAAAAAAAACTTACCGACGAGCATTGTTTGACGAAATATAATTCTCATGAAAAAATTCCTCTTAGTTTTATTTATAATTTCACTGGTAATTGGAATTGGTATTTATTCTTTTATCAACTCTAATATTACTCCAGTGTCTTCAGATACTAAAAATAAAATTTTTATCGTTAATGAAGGAGAGGGAATTCAAACAATTAGTCAAAACTTATTCCAAGATGGTTTTATCAAAAACAAATATGCCTTTTTGATTTATTCCTTAATTACTCGTCAAAACAACAAACTCCAATCAGGCACTTTTCGGTTATCAGCCTCACTTTCTGTCCCAGAAATTATTAAAAAACTTACTAGTGGAGGAATTTCTGATTATTGGTTAAAAATTATTGATGGTTCTCGTCTTGAGGAAATTTCTCGTTTATTCCCTTCTGGTTTATCTTTTAATTCTCAAGATTTTCTAACGAAATACAAACTAAAAGAAGGTTATTTTTTCCCAGATAGTTATTTAATCCCCTCCTATTTTAATCTTGATCAAACCGTAGAAGTCATCAATAA
>JAQVQI010000031.1 GCA_028701645.1 Candidatus Shapirobacteria bacterium | reverse complement strand
AGTCATCATGGATCGGCAAATGCGACTAGCGATGAAATATTGGAAGTATTGAAGCCAGGAGTGGCAGTAGTTAGTGTCGGGAAAAATAATCAATTTGATCACCCGAGAGAAGAAGTAATTGAAAGACTAAAAAAAATAGGAGCAACAATCAAAAGAACAGATCAAGAAGGAGAGGTAGTTTTTAAATTTTAAATTTTATTGCTTATTTTGTGACCGATAAACGACTTGGGAAATTTCTTTTATAAAATTTATAGCTTTGTTGGCATTTTGGGTGGTTTTAGTCATAACACAAAGAAGATAAGGTTTTTTGGGAAAATAAACAATACCGCAATCATGGAACTGAATTTCGTTTGTGTCTAAATACTTTCTTTCACCAAACTTATGGGAGACCATAATATCTTTTGGAACTCCAGCGACTAGAGCGTCTTTATACTCAACTTGATTAAGTAATTTGAGAGCTTTTTCGGACATTTCATTATTTAAATAAGAACCATTGTAAAGAATTCTAAAAAAGGAAGCATAATTTTTGACAGTAATAATATTGCCGTTGGGGTTTTCAAAAGCCTTGGAAATATCAACATCCAAATCTTGGTACACTTTCATAATTTCATCTCCAGTAAGATTTTCTGCTAAAGTGTTATAGGCATTATTGTCAGAATAGATAATCATTTCCTCTAATAGTTTTTCGATAGTGTATTCTTGTTTGACAACCGTAGCGACTGATGGTTTGATGTTTTGGATATTATTTCCGGTTTCTGGGTTATCAGAGACAGTCAATTTTTTTTGAAGAAGAGACGGATCGGTTTCGGCTTTTTTTAGATAAGCAATTAAAATTGGGACTTTAATTAAACTGGCCGGGGAAAAATATTCTTTTTCATTAATACCAAACCAGGGACCATTATTGAGGTCTCGATAATAGATTGAAGCAAAAGTAATATTTTTCTTACTAACTTCCTGGTTGATTATCGATTCAATAGATTCTTTTATGGGAGTTAGTTTACTATTGAGACTAATGTCAGAATTACATTCCAAAATTGGGTTTATATATTTATAATTAAAATTTTTCCTAACAATTTCTTCTCCATAGTGCTCTTCATTTTTGGTTTTACCGATCAAAAAACCAACCAAAAAAATGATTAAAAGACTAAAAAACCACACAACGAAAATTTTTTTCAAAATCATATCTATGTTTAGAATAATAATATCATAAATTTTGAGCCGTAAATGATAAAATATAGATTATGAAAGAAGTTAAAATAGTTAGTGATGGCCATGGGAGAAGAATTTTTGTCGATGGTCAAGAATTACCAAACAATAAACCAGGCCATGTTAAACAACAGATAGATAAAGAAGGAGTTGCTTCATTAGTTGATGTTGACAAGATGATTAGAGCAAGACAAAAACATCAGATTGATAATAATAATGGAATTGTGGGCGGAAGTTTTATGAGTCAAGAACAAAAGTTGACTTTAGCAACAGAAACTAAAGAAGGGGAAGATAGCCGAATATTAACTGCTCAAGTTAATAAAAAAATGGGAATTACCGATTAATTATGACAGATTTTAAATTAATTGAATCTAAGTGGCAGGAGTATTGGGGCGAACACCCTGAAATATATAACTCTAATGGACCAATAACCAATAACCAAGATACAAACAATAAACAATTACCAATAACCAATAACCAAACAAAAAAAAAGATTTATGTATTAAACGAGTTTCCATACCCAAGCGGGAGCGGGCTTCATGTTGGTCATGCTTTTAGTTTTGTGGGTGGAGATGTCTATGCTCGGTTTAAACGAATGCAAGGATACAATGTTTTATTTCCGATGGGGTGGGATGCTTTTGGATTGCCGACAGAGAACTATGCTATCAAAATGAAGCGTAAACCACAGGAAATAACTCGCGAAAATACTGATATGTTTAGAAAACAGATGAAAAGATTGGCTCTTTCTTATGATTGGGATAGAGAAATTAACACTACCGATCCAGCTTATTATAAATGGACACAATGGATTTTTATTCAGCTGTTTAAAAAAGGTTTGGTATACAAAAAGGAAATGCCAATTAATTGGTGTCCGAGCTGTAAAATTGGCTTGGCAAACGAGGAAGTTGTTGATGGAAAATGTGAAAGATGTGGATCGGAGGTATCTCGAAGGAATATATCCCAATGGGTAGTAAAAATAACAAATTATGCAGACAAATTAATTGAGGGTCTAAAAGAAACTAACTTTATTGATAAGGTAAAACAGTCACAAATAAATTGGATAGGGAAGAGTGAAGGAGCACATATTAAATTTTCAATTTTCAATTTTCAATTTTTAAAAGATAAGAAAAATTATTTAGAGGTGTTTACGACTAGACCGGATACGTTGTTTGGAGTGACGTTTATGGTGGTAGCACCGGAACATGATTTGGTGAACCAAATCATGAATAACCAAGAAACAAATTCCAATAACCAAATTGAAGAAATAAAGAATTATGTTAAAAAGGCTAGAAGTAAGTCTGATATGGAGAGAACTGAATTAAATAAAGACAAAACAGGGGTATTTAGTGGTTTATATGCCATTAATCCAGTAAATAATAAACAAATTCCAATTTGGATAAGCGACTTTGTATTATCGTCTTATGGTACCGGAGCGATTATGAGTGTACCAGCCCATGATGATCGAGATAAAGATTTTGCTAAAAAGTTTGGATTAGAAATAATTGATGTTTATAACGAGGAAGAAAAAAAAGTAATTAATTCAGAATTTTTAAATGGGTTAACAAAAGAAGAAGCGGGTCAAAAAATAATTAAGTGGTTAGAGGAGAAATATATTGGGGAAAGAACAGCTTCATATCATTTAAGAGATTGGATTTTTAGTCGACAACATTATTGGGGGGAGCCGATACCAATGATTCATTGTAGTAAATGTTCAATGAATCATAATTTTCAATTTTCAATTTTCAATTTTCAATCAAATTCAAATGATAAAGATTTTAATGAAATACAAGATAAATTAAAAAACTATGTAAAAAAAACAGGAATTGATATAAGAGTTTTAGAGAATAATCCGGGATGGTATCCGGTGGAGGAAAAACAACTGCCAATAGTTTTGCCAGAGGTTGAGGCTTATGAACCAACTGATGATGGTAAAAGTCCTTTATCAAAAATAGAGGGTTTTATTAAATGTAAGTGTCCGGTTTGTGACAAAGAGGCAATTCGAGAAACTGATACTATGCCAAACTGGGCAGGGAGCGATTGGTACTATCTCGCTTATTGTATGGCCACTAAAGTAAATAACCAATTACCAATAACCAAGAAACAAACAATTACCAATAACCAAGATACAAATAATATTGAAAATAAACTTAATGATGTATTTGTTGATATATTTAGTGATAGTAAAAAAGAATTAGAATATTGGGGGCCAGTCGATGTTTATATCGGTGGTGACGAACATAATGTACTTCATCTGTTGTATTCTAGGTTTATTTACCAGTTTTTGTGGGATCTGGGTGTATTACCAAAAAAAAACAAAGAACCTTATTACAAGAGAATATCGCATGGGGTAATTTTGGGTCCTGATGGTCAAAGAATGAGTAAGTCTAAAGGAAACGTAATTGTCCCCGAAGTGGTGGCTGATAAATATGGGGTTGATGTGGTGAGAATGTATTTAATGTTTATGGGACCATTTGACTCGACTATGGCTTGGAATGAAAACACCTTAATGGGGGTTAAAAGATTTCTGGATAAATTTATAAAATTCATTAATAACCAAGAAACAAATTTTAATAAGCAAAGTAAAATAAATATTGCTAGCAACAAAGAAGTCAAATTGATAATTAATAAGCTAATTAAAAGCGTTAGTGAGGATCTAGAGAATTTTAAATATAACACGGCTATTGCAAAGCTGATGGAAGCGATTAACAGCTTATCAGCTATTCAGTCTGTCGGTTTATCAGAAGAAGATATAAAGACATTAGTAAAGTTAATTGCACCGATGGCACCATATACAGCTGAAGAGATGTGGAGTCAGGTAAATGAAAAAAATGGTCCAGTTTCAGTCCATTTGAGTGATTGGCCAGAGGTCGATAAAAAATATTTAGTAGAAGAAACAGTTGTTATTGCGGTGGCAGTAGATGGTAAAGTCAGAGGGCAATTAATAATTAATAATGTAGAATTAATAATTAGTAATAAAGACACAGTAATAAATAAGGCCAAAGATTTAGAACAAATTAAAAAATGGATTGGAGAAGGTAAGATAGTAAAAGAGATATATGTGCCAGGGAAAATGGTTAATATAGTCCTTCGATAAACTCAGAATAAATCATTTAAAGCATAGGATAATTAACTGATTTGTGGTTGTTTGATGGTACAATGATATGGTAGTTAAGTTGATTTGAAACTTAACGATATAGTTTATAAAAGTTACTCAAACTAATAGTTAAAACCATATCAAGCAAATGTTTATTTAGACTGCTAATTGAATAAATATTGCTTGAAATATCGAAAGAATCATGAAAACTAAAATTTGCAAATTAGCCAATGGAATTACAGTGGCGATTGTGCCGATAAATGGTTTAAAATCGGTTACTGTTGAGGTGTTTTTAAAAATAGGTTCTAAATATGAATCTAAAGATGAATTTGGAATGAGTCATTTTTTAGAACACATGGCATTTAAGGGAACAATAAAAAGGCCGACAGCCAGCCAAATAAACAAAGAAATTGACAGTAAAGGTGCTGGTTATAATGCTGGGACTGGACATGAAATGACTTCTTATTACATAACCACAGTAAAAGAAAATATCTCTTGGGCGGTAGAAATGCTTTCGGATATGTTAACGAACTCGGTTTTTGATGAAAATGAAGTTAATAAAGAAAGAGGGGTAATTATTGAAGAAATTAAAATGTATAACGATAATCCTTTATATGGGTTATCAAGTGAATTAACTAATTTTTTGTATGATGAATCAAAAATAGGTTGTTGGAATATCGCTGGTAAAGTGAGTGATATTAAAGGAGTAGATCGAAATAAAGTGATTAATTTTAGAAATAAGTTTATAAACCCAAATGAAATGGTTGTAGTGTTAGCGGGAAATGTTGATGAGAATTCTTTTGGCGAAGTAGAGAAGTGTTTTGGGGGATTTAGTAGCAAATTTAAAAACAATTTGCCAAAAGTAGAAATAGTTTTAAGTAAAGATAAAAATAAAGAAATTAAAAAAGAAGTTGAACAGGGTCATTTTGCCATGGCGGTGCCAGCCATTGGTTGGAATGATAAAAGAAAATACGCGTTTAGATTACTAGATATTATTTTAAGCGGTAATTCTTCTTCGAGGTTATACCAAAAAATTAGAGAAGACAGGGCACTGGCTTATTATGTTCGTTCGATAAGTGAATCTTTTGAAGAGACGGGTTTTTGGGGAATACAATCGGGAGTAAAAATTGAAAATATGAACGAGGCAATTGAGATAGTAAAAAATGAAATGACAACAAGTGGAGGAAATCTAACAGAAAATGAATTAATTAGAGCAAAAGATTATCTTTTAGGCAAAACACAATTGATGATGGACAAGTCAAGTTATTGGACAAGCTACTACGGGGAACAGTTGTTGCTTGAGAAAAAAGCAGAAACAGTGGAAACTGATTTGGAAAATTATAAAAAAGTTAAGCTTGAAGATCTAAAAAAGCTAGCTGGTGATATTTTTATTGATGAAGAAATTAGGCTAATTTTGATAAAAAATAAATAAAATTTGGTATAAATGTTAGTATTTTGAATTGTAACAACAAATTAGCAGTGAAATTATTTATTGCTAAATAATAAGTGGCTGAATGTTTCCCGACTCTTTAGGAGAATATTGGATGATTGTCTTGTTGAAATAAATAAAAAATAATCGGTTTATCTATAAAATTTTTGTTAAATAATCATAAAATTGATGATTTTAATTGATATATTTTGAGTAATTATCTTGGTAACTATTTTTAGGTCTTATTATCAATATTAAAGATGTATTTTTTGTGGGACTAATATTTCAAAAATTAATCTAATTAGGGAAATATACATATAAATGCGGTAATAAATATGCTTATAGACTTTAAATGATATATATAAATAAGTAATATAATTTTTATTCAATTCGGTAATTAATTTATATTTTTTTAGGCAGAAAGAGATAGGTAAAAATGCGGTATATAAATATATAATGCGGTAAATAGTATAAATATATGTATAATATATGCGGTAAAACGACTATTTTAGTAAAAATAAACAAATATAATTTTTCTAAATTAATATAGGGTCAAATTTACTAATTAAAACGAAATTTAATTATTTCTTTTAATTTAAAAATAATTTTTGAAAAATAAAATTTAGAAAATTATTATTTATTATTTTTTTTGTTTTTAAGAGGGTGATTGTTGTCGATCATTAAATAAATAGAGAAAATGTCCTATTAATAACCTATGTTTAGTTTGAAATATAAAGTTATAATGAGATATAGATAACGTTTTTTATTTAGCAATAAAGAAACATAACTGCTAAAATAGTCTACATAGCAATTGAATTGTAAGAATAGAAGAAAATTTGAAATTAAGACCTTTTTAATATTTTTATTTGTATCCCCAGGAGGAATTGAACCTCCATCCCAAGTTTAGGAAACTTGTGTTCTATCCGTTGAACTATGAGGACGGAATTATATTTTGATTTATGAATTGAGATTTATGATTTATGAATAGTAATATTTTTCTTAAATCTAACTTTATAAATCTTAAATCAAATTTCAAAGTGTCGGGGATACAGGATTTACCCTAAAGGGTACCTTGCTTCTCATCCTGTATCTTAGTCGGGGATACAGGATTCGAACCTGCAACCTCAGCGTCCCGAACGCTGCACGCTAGCCAATTGCGCCAATCCCCGCCTTTGCTAAAGCTATGGCAGATAAAGCCCGCTTTCCTGTTGAAGCTTAAGGTACAATATTATAACTTAAACTTTAAAAACTAATAAGATTTGTATCTTGACGGGTAAAATAATAATCTTTATACTTATTTTTATATGACAGACTCTGACAGAAATATTAGAACCTTAATTTCTTGTTTTGTAATTGCGATTGTGGCCTTGGTACCATTGAGAATGGTGGAACTACAAAATTATAATAGTGAGAATACTATGGTGTTAGGAGAAGAGACTTATAATCAAGAAAGTGTTTATGAGGAAGATTTATCAGAAAAAGAATATGTTTTTGAAGAAGAAATCGATGATTTAGATAACGCTTTAAACGAAGAAATAATATTACCGGAAACTGAATAGTTGGTTGGTCTTTTTTTATTTGATAGAAATGGTGTATAGGTTTGCGGGGGCTGTGGGATAGGTACTGGTAAGAATAACGATTTTACTGCCGTCAACCCATGGATAAACACAATTAGGATCAAAATTAGAGGAAAATAAAGTTTG